>DASVQH010000493.1:0-51536 GCA_036389195.1 Solirubrobacteraceae bacterium | reverse complement strand
CGGCCGCCAGCCGACTACTCACCCATCAGAGAGCCGTTCCTGCGCGGCCCGCTGCCCTACGGCGCCTAGGTGGTCCGGTCAGGGGACCCTGAACTGGTCCTCGCGAAAGGACCGCTCCTCGGCTACCGTCGGCGCATGCTCCGGCCCGCGCTCTACGTCGTCGCCGCCTACCAGCTCGCGCTCGGGCTCTTCATGGCCGTCGCGCCCGGGACCTTCTTCTCCGAGGTCGGCCCGTTCGGCGCCCGCAACGACCACTACGTCCGCGACATGGCCAGCTGGGAGCTCGCGCTGGCCGCCGTGGCGTTCGTCGCCGCGCGGCGCCCGGCGTGGCGAGCGCCCGTCCTCTGCCTCGCGGCCGTGCATTTCGGGCTGCACGCGCTCAACCACCTGGCCGACGTCGACGCCGCCGACCCGCACTGGGTCGGCCTCTTCGACCTCGTCTCGCTCGCCGCCGGCACCGCCCTGCTCGCGTGGCTCTGGCGCCGGGCCGCGCGGGCATGAGGGTCCTCGAGAACCCGGTCACCGGCGAGCGCATCGAGGTCGTCCGCGCCGAGCCGGCCGCCCTCGAGCTGCTCGACTCATGGACGCGCCCCGGCCACCGCGCCGCCGAGCACGTGCACCCCGGGATGGAGGAGCGCGTCGAGGTGCTCGCCGGGCGCGCGCGGTTCCGGGTCGCGGGCGTCGAGCACGACCTGGGCGCGGGGCACGCCGTCGTCATCCCGCCCGGCACGCCGCACCTCGGCTGGAACCCCACGGACGACGAGGTCCGGCTGCGCCTGCGCCTGACGCCCGCGCGGCGCTGGCTGGAGGTCGTCGAGCGGCTGTTCGCCTCAGCGCGCGAGGGGCGCACCGACGAGCGCGGCGTGCCCGAGCCCGAGGTGCTGGCGACGCTGCTGCGCGACTTCCCGGCCGAGCTCGCGCCACCGCCCTGAGCGGCTAGGCCACCGGCCGGCCGAACGCGTCCCGTCGGCGGCGGCGCACCCACCCCTCGATGAGGCGGAAGACAAGAGCGGCGGCGCCCCCGCCGATTCCGGCCGCGAAAGGCCAGTCGTGGAGCTCGAGGCCCACGGCGACGGTCGTCCCGACCAAGACGAGGGCGCCGAGGATCCGGCCCGGGAGCGGGATGACGACGGCCGTGCGCTCGCGCCGCTCCTCGCGCTCGCGCTCGGCCGCGACGACCTCGTCGAAGCTCATCCGGGGCTCCGGCTGACGGATCCACGCCACCGCAGTGCGGAGCCATGCGCCCATGCGGGCGGTGTACCCGCCCCGCCGACCGCTCGATCCTCTCGACCAGCGCCCGCGCACGCGTTCTGCCGCCACTCATGCGAACATGTGTTCGTGATGTACGCCGAGCTCCACTGCCACTCCGCTTTCTCCTTCCTGGACGGCGCGTCGCAGCCCGACGAGCTGATGGAGGCGGCGGCGCGGCTGGGCCATGACGTCCTGGCGCTCACCGACCACAACTCGCTGTCGGGGTCCATGGAGCTGGCGCAGGCCGCGCAGGCCACCGGGGTGCGGGCGATCCACGGCGCGGAGATGGACGTCGCCGGCATCGATCGCCACGTCACGCTGCTGGTCGAGGACGCCGAGGGCTGGCGCAACCTCTGCCGGATCGTCACGGCGGCCCACGTCCACGACCGGGACCCGGGCGACCCGCCGCCGGCCGTCTCGCTGGAGACCATCGAGGCGCACGCCGCCGGGCTCGTGTGCCTCACCGGCTGCGCCGACCACGGCGTCCACGACGAGCCGACCGCGCGCCGCCTGCTCGCGGCGTTCGGGCCCGATCACCTGCGCGTCGAGCTCCAGCGCCCGTTCCAGCGCCACGACCGCGCGCTCAACGCGCGCCTGGCCAGGCTCGCCGAGCGGCTCGGCGTGCCGTGCGTGGCCACGGGCAACGTCCACGCGCACGCGCGCTCGCGCGCTCCGCTGCAGGACGCCTTCGTCGCCCTGCGCCACCATCGGACGCTCGACGCCTCGGAGCCCGTCCGCCGCGGCAACACCGCCCACGTCCTCGCCGCGCCCGCGGCGATGGCCGCCCGCTTCGAGGACCATCCGCGCGCGGTGGCGGAGTCGCGCGCGCTGGCCGACCGCCTGCGCTTCGACCTGACCTCCGACCTCGGCTACCGCTACCCGGGCGCGGAGGACGCGGCGGCGGACGCCACCCTCGCCGCCCTCTGCCGCGCGCGCTTCGACGAACGCTACCCCCGCGGCAACCGCTACCGGACCGAGGCGCTGGCCCGCCTGGAGGAGGAGCTGCGGGTGATCGGGGCGCTCGGCCTCGCCGGGTTCTTCCTCCTGCATCGCGACATGCTCGAGCTGGCCCGCGAGGTCGCCGCCGAGGTGCGGGGGCCCGACACCGCCCGCGCGCTGCTGCCGCCGGGGCGCGGGCGGGGGTCGAGCGTGTCCTCGATCGTCTGCTACCTCACCGGGCTCTCGCACATCGACCCGGTCAAGAACGAGCTGTTCCTCGGGCGCTTCCTCAACGAGGAGCTCACCGCGCTCCCGGACATCGACCTCGACTTCCCGCGCGACATCCGCGAGGTCCTGATCCCGCGGATCCACGACCGCTACGGGCGCGAGCGCTCGGCGCTGGTGGCGGCGTTCCCCACCTTCAAGGTCCGCGGCGCGATCCGCGAGCTGGGCAAGGTGCTCGGCCTCCCGCCGGGGGAGATCGAGCGCGTGGCGCGCGGAGCCGAGCCGTTCGGCACCGGGGACGTGCGCCACGACGTCGAGGTCGGGCTCGGCTCGCACGCGCCGCCGGCGGGGGAGGAGGCGCCCACCAGCCGCTGGGGGTGGCTGGTCAAGCTCGCGGAGGAGGCCTACGGGCTGCCGCGCCACCTTTCCCAGCACTCGGGCGGGATGATCGTCTCGACCCGGCCGCTCATCGACTGCTGCCCGGTGCTGCCGGCGGCGATGGAGGGCCGCCAGCTCTGCCAGTGGGACAAGGACTCCTGCGCCGACGCCGGCTTCCTGAAGATCGACCTGCTCGGGCTCGGCATGCTCTCGGCGGTCGAGCGCTGCGTCGAGTCGATCGCGCGCACGCGCGGCGAGTGCATCGACCTCTCGCGCATCCCGTTCGACGACCCGGCCACGTACTCGGCGATCCAGGAGGCCGACACGATGGGCGTCTTCCAGATCGAGAGCCGCGCGCAGATGGCGTCGCTGCGGCGCACCCGCCCGGAGACCCTCGACGACATCACGATCCAGGTGGCGATCGTGCGCCCGGGGCCGATCGTCGGCGGGGCCGTCAACCCCTACATCGCCCGCCGCCAGAAGCTGCGCGAGGACCCGTCCTTCCAGGTGCCCTACGACCACCCGGCGCTCGAGCCGGTCCTGCGCGACACGCTCGGGACGATCATCTTCCAGGACCAGGTCCTCGAAGTCGCCATGGCCTTCGCGGGGTTCTCGCCGGGGGAAGCCGAGGGGCTGCGGCGGGCGATGAGCCGCAAGCGCTCCGCCGCCGCGCTGGAGGCCCACCACGAGCGCTTCGTGGCCGGGGCGGCGCAGACCCACGGCGCCGATCCCGCGGCCGCCGAGCGCGTGTGGGAGATGGTGCAGGGCTTCTCCGGCTTCGGCTTCCCCAAGGCCCACGGGGCGGCGTTCGGGCTGCTCGCCTACCAGTCGACCTGGCTGCGCGTCCACTACAAGCCCGAGTTCCTGTGCGCGCTGCTCAACGAGCAGCCGATGGGCTTCTACCCGCCGGACTCCCTCGTCCACGAGGCACAGCGCGCAGGCGGGATCGAGCTGCTCGCCCCCGACGTCAACCACAGCGCCGTCGAGTGCACGGTGGAAGCGGTGCGCCCCGCACCTCCCCCGGCGGCGCCCCCGAGCGTTCTTCATCCCGGCGCCGCCACGCACCCGCCGGCGGCGCCCCCAAGCGTCCTCCTCCACAGCGACGTCGGACCCGCGCCGGTGGCGCCCGGCGCGTCTGAAGGCGTTGCCGCACAGGAGGCCGGCCGGGACGGGGCGGATGCGGTCCGAAGCCGCATCCGTCTCGGCCTGGGCTACGTGACCGGCGCGCGAGCCGACGAGGTCGCCGCGCTGGTCGAGGAGCGCGAGCGCGGCGGGCCGTTCAGCTCGATCGCCGACCTGGCCTCACGGGCCGGCGCCGGGCGCCCGTCGCTGGAGTGCATCGCCTGGTCGGGGGCCTGCGACGCGCTGGCCGGTGGCCGGCGCAGGGCGCTCTGGCAGCTCGGGGTCGCGACCCCGGGCGCGCGGCTGGGGGAGGACGGGCTGCAGCTGTCGCTGCCGCTCGACGTCCCCGCCGCGCCGGAGCTGCGGTCGCTCGACCCGTGGGAGGCGATGGTCGCCGACTACTCGACCACCGGCCTGACGCTCGGCGCCCACCCGATGGCGCTGCTGCGCCCCCACCTCGATCACCCGGATCTCGCCTCGTCGCGCGACCTCGAGACGCTGCGCCACGAGTCGCGGGTCGCGATCGGGGGCCTGGTCGTCGCGCGGCAGCGGCCGGGGACCGCCAAGGGCATCGTCTTCCTGCTCATGGAGGACGAGTTCGGGACGATCAACCTCATCATCCCCCCGGACATCTACGAGCGCCACCGCCTCACCGTGCGGTCCGAGCCGCTGGTGTTCGCCGAGGGGCGCCTCGAGAAGCTGCCGATCGCCGCGGGCGCGATCAACATCCTCGTCCACACCATCCGCTCGCTCGAGGCGCCGGCCGGCGCGGCCAAGGCGGAGGTCATCGAGCTCGCGGAGCGCGCGCGGGCGGCCGCCGCCGCGGCCGAGCCGCCGGACGCGTCGGACTTCCGCGGCGTCGCACCCGCGGTGCAGAGCTTCGCGCAGGGGCGGCGAAGGTGAGCGGGGGCGGCGGCCGGCAAGCGGCTCGCCTCGCCGGCGCCGGGGGCTTCGACCGTCGCCGCGCCCGGCTTCGCCGCGCGCCCGGCCGCGGCGCCATCAGCGTGTCCCGAAGCCGCCCGAGCGGGTAGGGTTCCGCGCGATGTCGGCTCTCCTCTTCGTTCTCGTCTTCGTCGGTCTCGGCCTCGGCGTCCTCTTCCTCGCCATGAGCGGCACGCGCCGCCGCGCGGCCGGACCCGAGATGGAGTCCAAGGCCCGCGGCCGCCGCCGGCTCGCTCTCGCCGGGTTCGCCGTGGCGTTCGTCCTGCTCGCGTTCGGCGTCCCCGCCGCGGTGATCGCCGCGATGGAGGGCCGCAACTCGGTCCCCGAGGCGGGCATCACCAGCCTCACCGCCTCCGAGGAGAGCGGGCGCACGCTGTTCGGACAGCACTGCAAGAACTGCCACACGCTCAAGGCGGCCAGCGCCGTCGCAGCGGTCGGGCCGAACCTCGACCAGCTCGCGCCGCCCAAGGCCCTCGTCCTCGACGCCATCAAGAACGGCCGCGCCCGCGGCAACGGGCAGATGGCCGCCGGGCTGGTGGAGGGCAAGGAAGCGCAGGACGTGGCGTCGTTCGTGGCCAAGGCCGTCGGCAAGGCCGGCGGCTGAGCGGTTCGGCGCCGCCCGTTCGCGCCCCACTCCGTCGCCCCCCGCTGCGCGCCCGGCCCCACGCCACGCGCCCCCCCCCCCGCCCGAACGTCAGGTGCATAACGTCTCGCGTCTTGCACTTGCAGGGTTTTCTGTCGCTGCTAGCGTTCCGTCTCTCAGACCTGCCGAGTCCCCGCTGAAGCGGGGAGCGGGGAACCCGAGTAGTTGGGGCGAAACGACCGTCTGTCCGGTCGTAGCGCAAGTCTTCGGCATCGAGCCGGCGCCAGCCCGTCAGCTAACCCCGTAGGCCGACCGAAGAGGACTGCGAACACCCATGCCTGCTGACTCGACGACCGCGCCCGGCGCCGTCTTCGACCACGAAGCCCAGCCCCGCCGCCGCCGCGCCCCGGCGCCCGACTGGGGCGGAGACGACCTGTTCGACCACGTCCCGCGCCGTCGCTTCCAGGGCAGCGACGCGCCGCCGCGCCGGCGCGACACCTCCGACGCCCGCCGCCACGAGACCGCCGAGCACCGGCCGGCCGCGCGCCGGCACGCCGGCGCCCACGCGACCCGCCGCGCGCCGAGCACGAACACGAGCCCGGCCCCCGCCCCGGCCACCCGCCCCGCCCCCGTCGAAGAGCTCGTCCAGGCGCGCAACGCCGAGTACGCCCCGCGCCCGGTCACCGATCCCGCCACCGGCCGCCGCACGGTCACGGTCACGGGCCGCCCCGGCCCGGCGTTCGCGCCCCGCACCTCCGGGCCGGCGCGCCGCCGCGAGCCGCGGACGGTCGAGGAGCGCATCGGCGCCCGACCGGACCAGGTCGCCGCCTGGGCCTTCGCGCTCGGCGTGCTGCTCATCCTCATCGCGCTCGTCGTCTGAAGCGCGCCGCCCGCCGCCACCACGCTGGTTAAAGGACTCTCATGAACGTCCTTGCGCATTCGCGCGCCGGGTCGTACCCTTATCCAAGGTAAGCGGCGTTCGCCGCCGGGCCGTCCTCCTCTCCTCCCCGGACCCTGGCTGGTACCCATGAAGACCCAGATGAGCCGATTCCAGATCCACGACGATCTGACCGCACCTGAGGGATCGCTGCCGGTCCTCAAGGGCGCCCAGTCCGGCGGCGGGCAGCTGCCGAACTTCCTCGCGGCGCTCGCGGGCTCGCCCGCGGCGGTGCGCGCCTACGCGCGGTTCCGCAGCGAGCTGCGCCACGGCACCCTCACCCGCCCGACGCTCGAGCGCATCAGCCTCGCCGTCGCCGAGCACTACGCCTCGGCGCCCGGCCGCGCGCTGCACGGGCGCACGGCCCGCCAGGCCGGCCTGGGCATCGACGAGGTCGCGCTGGCGCGCGGGTGGGAATCCGGCGACCCGCGCCAGGCGGCGCTGCTGCGCTACCTGAAGGCGATCGTCGAGAAGCGCGGGGCCGCCCCGATGCACCTGCACGAGGAGGCGCGCGAGGCCGGCTGGACCGACGCCGAGCTGCTCGAAGCGATCGCCTACGTGTCGCTGGAGTCCTTCACCGCGATGGTCAACGTCGCGGGCGAGATCCCCGTCGACGGCTCCGTCGAGGAGACCCGACAGCTGCGGGCGGCCTAAGCGAGGCATGCCGGCCTCGCGCGTCAAGACCGCCGTCGCCACCCGGGAGCCCGCCGGCGGCCACTGCTGCCCCAAGCTTCACGAGGCCGTCGAGCTCGTCGGCAAGCGGTGGACCGGCGCCATCATCGCCGTCCTGCTCACCGGCGGGCCGATGCGCTTCTCGGAAGTCGCGCAGGCCATCCCCGACCTCTCCGACCGCCTGCTCTCCGAGCGGATGAAGGAGCTCGAGGCGCGGGGGCTGGTGGCGCGGCGGGTCCACCAGGAGACCCCGGTGCGGGTGGAGTACGAGCTGACCGAGAAGGGGCGGGCGCTGGCGCCCGCGCTGAACGAGCTGCGTTGCTGGGCGCGCGCGCACCTGGACTGACGGTCCAAGCCGCGCGCACCCGCGCTGTTCTAGGCTCACCGCCACCCATGGCCCAGTCGCGCGACATCCCCACCACGCCCGCGGACGTCGAGGCGCTCGTCGAGGCGCACGGCATCCGCTTCATCCGGCTCTGGTTCACCGACATCCTCGGGCAGCTGAAGTCGTTCTCGATCAACGCCGCCGAGCTGGCGGACGCGTTCGAGGGCGGGATGGGGTTCGACGGCTCGTCGATCACCGGCTTCAACGCGATCGAGGAGTCGGACATGATCGCCATGCCGGACCCGTCGACGTTCGCCGTGCTCCCGTGGCGCGAGGACGCCGACGCCGGCGTCGCGCGCATGTTCGCCGACATCCGCACGCCCGAGGGCACCGCGTACGAGGGCGACCCGCGCCACGTCCTGCGCAAGGCCGAGGAGCGCGCCAAGGCGATGGGCTTCGAGCACTTCTACGTCGGCCCGGAGCTCGAGTACTTCCTGTTCCGCGACAACAAGGGCACCGAGACGCTCGACGAGGGCGGCTACTTCGACCTCACGACGCTCGACGCCGGCTCCGACGTCCGCCGCGACACCGTCCTCGCGCTCGAGCGGCTGGGGATCGAGGTCGAGTACTCCCACCACGAGTCCGGGCCCAGCCAGCACGAGATCGACATGCGCTACGCCGACGCGCTGAAGATGGCCGACGACGTGATGACCTACCGCATCACCGTCAAGGAGTACGCGATGAAGTACGGCTGGCACGCGACGTTCATGCCGAAGCCGCTCTTCGGCCACAACGGCTCGGGGATGCACACCCACCAGTCGCTGTTCCGCGACGGCAAGAACGCCTTCTACGACCCCGACGACAAGTACTTCCTGTCCGACGTCGGCAAGGCGTTCATCGCCGGCCAGCTGCGCCACGCGCGTGAGATCTGCTCGCTGTTCGCCCAGTGGGTGAACTCGTACAAGCGCCTCGTGCCCGGCTACGAGGCGCCGGTCTACGTCGCCTGGTCGCGCCGCAACCGCTCGGCGCTCGCCCGCGTGCCGCTCTATCACCCCGGCAAGGAGCAGGCGGTCCGCATGGAGCTGCGCTGCCCGGATCCGGCGTGCAACCCGTACCTGACCTTCGCTGCGCTGCTGCAGGCCGGGCTGGAGGGCATCGAGAAGGGCTACGAGCTGCCCGAGCCGATGGAGAAGAACCTCTACCACCTGTCGCCCGACGACCGCCGGCGGCTGGGGATCGAGCAGCTGCCCGAGACGCTGGGCGAGGCGATCGAGATCACCGCGGAGTCCGAGCTCGTGCTGCGGACCCTCGGCGAGCACATCTTCAACCGCTACGTCGAGATCAAGCGCCAGGAGTGGGAGGACTACCGCGTCCAGGTCACCCCCTGGGAACTCGACCGCTACCTGTCGATCCTCTAGGCAGCGGCCGAGCTTCCCGACTCCGAGCGCGCTCAGCAGTTCGTCGAAGTGGCGCGCGCGGTGGTCCCGTCGGCGTTGACGAGCCGCACGCCCGTGCCCGCGAAGGCGAGGATCTTGGTGATCCGGGTCCCGGCCAGGTCGGAGCCCGGGTACTGGCCCAGGTCCACGATCAGGTGCGTGAAGTCGCCGGCCGCCTGGCCGCTCGCGGTCAGCACCGCGCTGCCCGAGTCGCCCGGCGCGCCCGCGCCCGTCCAGCCGAAGCCTGCGTTGTTCCAGTTCGTGGCCAGGCCGCCCTCGAGCTTGCCCTGGGAGACCGCGACGCCGTAGCCGTGCCCGTAGTGCGTCACCGCGACCGGCCCGCAGCCGGTGTAGATCCCCTTCGGGCCGCCCTGCGGCAGCGCCGGGTTGACGCCCCACTTCTTCGCCACCGCCGGAGCGATCCGGATGAGCGCGAAGTCGTTGCCGGGCACGCCCTCGCCGGCGGTGAACTTGGTCACGGTGCCCACGGCGGCCAGCGTCGTGGTGTCGACCTGCATGATCACCGACTGCCCGACCTTGTCGACGCAGTGGCGCGCGGTCCCGATGTACTTGTAGGTGCCGTCGGTGAAGATGAAGTTCGCCGTGCACCCGGC
This sequence comes from Solirubrobacteraceae bacterium, assembly GCA_036389195.1. Taxonomy (GTDB): domain Bacteria; phylum Actinomycetota; class Thermoleophilia; order Solirubrobacterales; family Solirubrobacteraceae; genus JACCYI01. The sequence continues at coordinate 42,112 of DASVQH010000493.1, read as the reverse complement.
CGGGGCGACGATGCACGCGCCCGCCGAGACCCCGCGCGCCGCGTAGCCCGGGCAGTCGACGTTGAGCTGCTCGGCCGGGACCTGGACGCCCTTGGCGCCCGCCTGGACGATCGCGCTGCGCTGCGCCGCCGTCAGCGGGGACGGCGTGGCCAGGGTCGAGGTCGAAGCCGACGCGGGGGCTGCGGCGGCGAGGGCCGCCGCGCAGGCAGCGGCCAGGACGAGGGTTCTGCGCACGAGTCGCCTCCCAACGATTTCGTGGTCGTGTGTGTCAGACCACTTACCGCGAACGCGCCGTCCTAAAACGGCGACGTTCAGCTAGACCGGGAGCGGGTGCTCGTCGGCGGCATCGGACACGCCCCCGTCGGGCAGCGTGGATCCGCCGCCGCTGCCGTCCCCGTCCGTCTTGGCCAGCTTCGACGGCCACCAGATCCGCGGCCCGATGTCGAAGGCCAGGGCCGGCACGATCACCGAGCGCACGAGGAACGTGTCCAGCAGCACGCCGAAGGCGATGATGAACCCGATCTCGGTCAGGAAGATCAGCGGCAGGACGGCGAGCGCCCCGAACGTCCCCGCGAGCACGATGCCGGCGCCCGTGATGACCGCGCCCGTCACCGCCAGCCCGCGCAGCGTGCCCTGCCGCGTCCCGTGGCGCAGCGACTCCTCGCGCACCCGGGCCATCAGGAAGATGTTGTAGTCGATGCCCAGCGCGACCAGGAACACGAACGAGAGCAGCGGCAGCGACGGGTCGATGCCCGGGAAGCCGAAGACGTGGTCGAAGACGAGGATCCCGAACCCGAGCGACGCCGCGAAGGACAGGATCACCGTGAGGACCAGCAGGAGCGGGGCCAGGAGCGCCCGCAGCAGGAGGGCGAGGATCAGGAAGACCACGACGAGCGCGATCGGCAGGATCACCTTGTTGTCGCGGTTGGCCGCCTCGCGGTAGTCGTACGACTCGGCGGTCGCGCCGCCGACCAGCGCGCTGGGGCCGCCGGCGGCGTGCACGAGCCGCCGCAGGTCCGGCACCTGGTCGAACGCCGCCGTGGAGTACGGGTCGCGCGCCAGCACGACGTCGTAGCGGATGCCGGGCGGGCCCTCCTGGGGCTTGCCGACCTGCGCCACGATCCCGCGCGCGCCCTCCAGCGCCCGCGCGACCGCCGCGGCCCGCCCGCGGTCGGGCACGATCACGTTGGTCGGCGCCGACGAGCCCGCCGGGAACGACTTCGCGAGGTTCTCCTGGCCCTGGACGGACTCCACGTCGCCGCGGAACGAGTTGCCGTTGGTCAGGCCGGTGTCCATCTGCAGGTTGCCGAGGGCGAGCACGAGCAGCACCAGCGAGCCGCCCACCCACACCGCGCGCGGCCGCCGCGCGACGCGCTCGCCGACGCGGCGCCAGAAGCCGTGGGTCTCGTCGGCGCCCGAATCGCCGTAGTGGGGGATCGTGTGGAAGAACGGCGACCAGAACGCGCGCCGCCCGGCGATCGTCAGCAGCGCGGGCAGCATGGTCAGCATCGAGATCATCGCGATCCCGACGCCCATCGCGCCGACGGGGCCGAGCCCCGCCGTGCCGTTGACCTGGGCCAGCGAGAGCGTGAGCAGCGCCACGATGACCGTGAGGCCGGAGGCGAGGATCGCCGGCCCGGCGCTCGCGAGCGCGACGCGCATCGCCGCGTGCTTGTCCTCGTGGCGGCGCAGCTCCTCGCGGTAGCGCGAGACCAGCAGCAGCGCGTAGTCCGTGCCGGCGCCGAACACGAGCACGGGGAGGATCCCTCCGGACTGCCCGTTGATGGTCACGCCGGCTTCGGCGATCAGGTACCCGAAGCCGCGCGACGCGGCCTCGGCCAGCAGCACCGTGAAGAACGGGATCGTCCAGAAGATCGGCGACCGGTAGATCAGGATCAGCAGCACGAAGACGATCAGCGCCGCCGCGTAGAGCAGCGTGCCGTTGATCGAGTCGAAGACCTCGATCGCGTCGGCGCTGAAGCCGCCGGCGCCGGTGACGTCGACCTCGAGGCCGTCCTTGTCGCCGCTGACGCGGTCGCGGATCGTCGCGACCGCGTCGGTGAGCGTCGCGGCCTCGCCGGTGGCGCGGATCGGCGTCGTGAGCAGGGCGGCGTCGCCGCGGGGGGAGAACACCGGCTCGCCGGTCGGCAGCGTGGCCTTGATGCGGGCGCCGTTGATGAAGTCGCGGTCCTCAGCGATGCGCGCGCGGTCGGCGGGCGTCAGCCCGCCCTCGCGCCGGTAGACGATGACCGCCGGGGCCAGTTCGCCGCCGGGGTACTGCTGGACCGCCTTGAGCGACCGCACCGACTCGGTGTCGCCGGGCAGGAACGACACCGTCTCGTTGTCCTGGGCGTCCTCGAACTTGCCGGCGAACGCGCCGGCAACGCCCATGGCGACGACGAGGAAGACGGCGAGCACGACGAACTTCGCGCGCCAGCCGGCGGGAACGGTGAGGAGCGAGCGCATTGCTCGCGCGACCTTACCGGAAGCCAGATTCCGGTTGGGGTCGGGAACGCGCCTAGTCGGCCAGCAGCGCGGCCAGCTCGGCCGGCTCGGTGACCGGCCGCTGGCAGGCGAAGCGCTCGCACACGTAGGCGGCGGGGCGCCCGTCGACCGGCTCGCGCCCGGCGAGCAGCGGCACACCGCCGGGTGCGCCGCCCGCGACCACGGTGCGCGGCCGGTAGGTGGCGCGCAGCTCGCGCAGGAGCGGGCGTGCCGCTTCGGGCTCGCCGGCGATCGCCACCTCGCGCACCGGCCCGAGGTGGAAGGCCAGCGCCTGCAGGAGGTGGCCGAAGGCCTGCGGGTGCTGCGGCGCGATCTTGTGCAAGAGGCGAAGGACGCCCATCCCCGCCTCTTCCCACGCGTGCTCGCCGGTCAGCGCGGCGAGTCGCAGGAGGCCGGAGCAGGCGGCCGAGGCGCCGGACGGGATCGGGGCGTCCTCGAGGTCCTTGCGCCGGGCGACCAGCTGCCCGCCCTCCCCGTCGGCCGCCGTGGAGAAGAACCCGCCGCGCTCCGGGTCGCCGAAGCGCTCGACGATCGTCCCGGCCAGCGCCTCGGCCCGCGCGAACCAGCGCGGGTCGAACGTGGCCTCGTACAGCGTCAGCAGCGCCTCGAGGTAGAACGCGTGGTCCTCCAGGAAGGCGCCGATCTTGGCCTGGCCGCGGTTGAAGGTGCGCAGGAGGCGGCCGTCGGCGTCGTGGAGGTCGCGCTCGACGAACTCCGCGCAGGCGACGGCGGCCGCCAGGTAGTCGGGGCGCTCGAGCACGGCGCCCGCCTCGGCCAGCGCGGAGATGGCCAGGGCGTTCCACGCGCACAGCCGCTTGTCGTCGAGACCCGGCCACACGCGCCGCGCGCGCGCGGCGTAGAGCCGCGCGCGCAGCTCGTCGCGGCGCGGCGGGTCGGCGGTGGCGCGCACCGGGTTCCAGGCGGCGCCCTCGAAGTTGGGCGGGCGGTCGAGCCCGAAGTGCCGGATCGCCGCCTCGGCCAGCTCCGCGTCGCTGCCCAGCGCCGCCCGCATCTCGGCGGGCGTCCAGACGTAGAACCTGCCCTCCACGCCTTCTGAATCGGCGTCGAGCGCGGAGGCGAACCCGCCCTCCTCCTGGCGCAGCTCGCGGAGCATCCAGTCGAGCGTCTCCTCGCAGACGCGCCGGTACAGCGCCTCGCCGCTGACCTGCCAGCCGTGCAGGTAGGCACGCGCGAGCAGCGCGTTGTCGTAGAGCATCTTCTCGAAGTGGGGGATGACCCAGTCGGCGTCGACCGAGTAGCGCGCGAAGCCTCCGCCGATCTGGTCGAACATGCCGCCGTTGGCCATCGCGCGCAGCGTGTGCAGCGACATGCTGCGCTCGCCCTGGCCCAGCAGGAAGTCGATGACCGACGCGGCGGGGAACTTCGGCGCGCCGCCCCAGCCGCCGCGCTCGGCGTCGTAGGTGCGCCCGAGCGCGCGCACGGCCTCGGCGAGCGCGTCGGCCGAGATCGCGTCCTCGGAGGGCTGCAGGTGCGCCGCGCCCTGAAGGCGGGGGAGGATCCGCTCGGCGCCGCTGACGATGTCCGCGCGCCGGGCCCGCCACGCTTCGGCGATGCCGTCGAGCACCTCCGGCCAGCTCGGCATTCCGTGCCGCGGCTCCGGCGGGAAGTAGGTCCCCGCCCAGAACGGCACGCCGTCGGGCGTGACGAAGGCGTTGAGCGGCCAGCCGCCGCGGCCGGTCATCGCCTGGACGGCCTCCATGTAGATCGCGTCGACGTCGGGGCGCTCCTCGCGGTCGACCTTCACGCAGACGAACCGCTCGTTCATCTGCGCGGCGATGCGCTCGTCCTCGAAGGACTCGTGCTCCATGACGTGGCACCAGTGGCACGCGGAGTAGCCGATGGAGACCAGCAGCGGCTTGTCCTGCGCCCGCGCGCGCTCGAACGCCTCGTCGCCCCACGGCAGCCAGTCGACCGGGTTGTCCGCGTGCTGGAGGAGGTACGGCGAGGTCTCGTGCGCCAGGCGGTTCGCCATGGGGATAGGTTCCCTGCCCATGAGCCACCATCGTGAAACGGTCAACGCCGACGGTGCACCCGCGGCAGTCGGCCCGTACGTCCATGCCGTCCGCGCCGGAGGGCTGATCTTCTGCTCCGGCCAGATCGCGCTCGATCCCGCCACCGGCGAGCTCGTCGGCGCCGACTCGGTCGAGGAGCAGGCCGAGCGCGCCCTGGAGAACCTGAAGATCGTCTGCGCGGCGGCGGGCGCGTCGCTGGGCGACGCGGTCCGCATGACGGTCTACCTGACGGACATCGAGGACTTCGCCAAGGTCAACGAGGTCTACGCGCGCGCGTTCGAGGGCGGCGAGCCGCCGGCGCGCACGGCGTACGCGGTCGCGGCGCTGCCGAAGGGCGCCAAGGTGGAGATCGACGCCATCGTCGCTGTCCCAGACTGACGTCGCCCAGAGGATGAGCGCCAGCGAAATCCGGCCGGGCGAAAACGCATTAGAGCTCTTCGAGCCCGCCCGCACCTACGTCAACACCGCCAGCTACGGCCTGCCGCCGCGCCCCGCGTGGGAGGCGATGCAAGCCGCGCTCTCCGACTGGCACGGCGGGCGGACGAGCTGGGAGCAGTGGGGCGAGAGCGTCGAGGCCGCGCGCGCCAGCTGGGCGCGGCTGGCCGGCGTGTCGGCCGACACGGTGGCGGTCGGCGCGACCGTCTCCGGGCTCGCCGCGTTCGTCGCCGCGTCGATCCCCGACGGCGCGCGCGTGCTGGCCCCCGACGTCGAGTTCACGAGCCTGCTGTTCCCGTTCCTCGTCCAGGAGGCGCGGGGCGTGACCGTGCGCACCGTCGCGCCGGCGGAGCTGCCGGAGGCGATCGACGAGGCGGTCGACGTCGTCGCGTTCTCGGCGGTCCAGATGGCGACCGGCGAGGTGGCGGACCTCGATGCGATCGCCGCGGCCGCCGCCCGCCACGGCGCGCTCACGGTCTGCGACGCCACCCAGGCGTGCGGCTGGCTGCCGCTCGGCGGCGAGCGCTTCGACGTCGTCGTCGCGGCCGCCTACAAGTGGCTGCTCTCGCCGCGGGGCACCGCGTTCATGGCGGTGCGCCCGGCGCTGCTGGAGCGCGTCGTCCCGGCGGCGGCGGGGTGGTACGCCGGCGAGGACGTCCACGCCAGCTACTTCGGGCCGCCGCTGCGCCTCGCGCGCGACGGGCGGCGCCTGGACACCTCGCCCGCGTGGTTCTCCTGGGTCGGCTGTGCGCCGGCGCTCGCCGTTCTGGAGGCCGTCGGGGTGGAGGCCATCCACGCTCACGACGTCGGGCTGGCCAACCGCTTCCGCGCCGGCCTGGGGCTGGAGCCGGGGAACTCGGCGATCGTCTCGACCGACGCGCCGGGCGCCCACGAGCGGCTGGAGGCGGCGGGCGTCGCGGCGGCGATGCGCGGTGGGCGCCTGCGCACCTCCTGGCACCTGTACAACACGGAGGAGGATGTGGACCGGGTGCTGAGCCTGCTGTGACCGTCACCGCCGCGGACATCCGCGCGGCCCGGCCCGCCGTCGAGCGGATCGCCCGCCGGACGCCGGTCCTCACCTCCCGGACGTTCTCCGAGCGCACCGGCGGTCGGGTCGTGCTCAAGGCCGAGAACCTCCAGCGGACCGGGTCGTTCAAGGTCCGGGGCGCCGCCGCCAAGCTCGCCGCGCTGGGGGACGACGGGTGCGCGGCCGGCGTCGTCTGCGCGTCGGCCGGCAACCACGGCCAGGGCGTCGCCGCCGCGGCCGCCGCGCGCCGGGTCCGCTGCGAGGTCTTCGTCCCCGCCGACGCGCCGATCGCCAAGATCGACGCCGCCACCGGCGCCGGGGCCAAGGTCACGGTCGGCGGCGCCTCCATCGAGGAGTGCCTCGCGGCCGCGCACGCGCGGGCACAGGAGGCCGGCATGGCGTTCGTGCACCCGTTCGACGATCCCGACATCGTCGCCGGGCAGGGCTCGGTCGGCCTCGAGCTGCTCGAGGAGGTGCGCGACCTCACGACGGTCGTCGTCCCGGTCGGCGGCGGCGGGCTGTGCTCGGGCATCGCGATCGCCGTCAAGGCGGCCCGGCCCGAGGTGCGGGTGATCGGCGTGCAGGTCGCGGCGTGCGCGCCGTTCCCGGAGTCGATGCGGCGCGGCGAGCCGGTCCCCTGCGCGGGAGGGGTGACGATCGCCGACGGCATCTCCGTCAAGCGCCCCGGCGAGCTGACGCTCGCGCTGCTGCGCGATTGGGTCGACGACGTCGTCGTCGTGGGGGAGGAGGAGACGGCGGAGGCGATGGTGCAGCTGCTCGAGCGGGCCAAGCTCGTCGTGGAGGGCGCCGGGGCGGTCGGCGTCGCGGCGCTGCTCGGCGGGCAGGTCATCGTGCCCGAGGAGGGGACGACGGTGGCCGTCCTGTCCGGCGGCAACGTCGACGCGGGGCTGCTCGCCTCGGTCGCCCGCCGGTACGAGACCGAGCAGGGGCGCCGGCTCGTCCTCTTCACAAAGCTCCCCGACCGCCCGGGCGCGCTGGCCGGGCTGCTCGGGTGCGTCGCCGGCAGCGGCGGCAACATCGTCGACGTCGCGCACGTCCGCGAGGGCCTCGACCTCCACGTTCGCGAGACCGCCGTCGAGCTGGTCATCGAGACCCGCGGGCGCGACCACGCGCAGCGCGTGCTCGCCGCGATGGGCGACGACGGGTACGAGGCGCGCATCCTGCGCTAGTCGAGGTACTGCGGCCGCGGCCGGCTCTCGGCGAACCGCTCCAGGCCGTCGTCCGGGATGGGCTCCCAGGCGGCGGCGTAGGCGGTGAAGGTGCGGAAGCTGGGGCGGACGCCGGGGTCGTCGTCGAAGGCGGCCATGCGGATGCTCATCTGGGTCGGGTCGTCGGGGTGGCGGCTCAGCAGGTGCGCGCCGCACTCCGCGCAGAAGCCCTTCTGGAAGCCGCCGTCGGAGTGGCGCCACAGCTTCAGGGCCTCATCGCCCGAAGTCAGCCGGAACGTCCGCCCGTCGATGCGCGCCTGCGCCGACGAGGCCCCGCCGGTGCGCTTCTGGCAGCGCGTGCAGTGGCAGTAGCCCGCCACCGTCGGCGGCTCGGACAGCTCGAAGCGCACGCGGCCGCACAGGCAGCCGCCGGTCAGCACGTGGTCGGACATGCCGGAACTCTACGCTCCGGCGGGTGGATGGCCTCGAGCACCTCACCTACCCGCTCCGCACCGAGCGGCTGCTGCTGCGGCCCTTCGAGGCCGGCGACCTCGACGCGGCGCGCGCGATCTGGTCGCAGCCGGACACCGTGCGCTACCTCTACTTCGACGCCCACGACGAGGACGCGGCGCGCGCCCGGCTCGGGCGCAAGATGACCGCGCGGCCCGACGACATCGCGTTCGCGGCCGTCGAGGCCGCGACGGGCGCGCTCGTCGCGGATCTCAACATCGTCCGCACCAGCCGCGAGCACAACCAGGGCGAGATCGGCTACATCGTCGCTCCCGCGCACGCCGGCCGCGGCTACGCGACAGAGGCCGGGCGCGTGCTGCTGCGCCTGGCCTTCGAGGCGCTCCGCTTCCACCGCGTGGTCGGCCGCCTGGACGCCCGCAACGCCGCCTCCGCGCGCGTCCTGGAGAAGCTGGGGATGCGCCGCGAGGCGCACCTGATCGAGAACGAGCGGGTCAAGGGCGAGTGGACCGACGAGCTCGTCTACGCGCTGCTGCGCACCGAGTGGGCGGCGGCTACTCCGGCGTGACGTAGGCGCCCGACAGGCCGCCGTCGACCATGAACGCCGTGGCGTTGACGTAGGACGACTCGTCGGAGGCCAGGAACAGCGCGCCGCGGGCGATCTCGTCGGCCTGGGCGAAGCGCCCGGGCGGCAGGTGGATCATCCGGCGCGCGGCCTGGCGCGGGTCGGCGGCGTAGAGGTCGCGCAGCAGCGGCGTGTCGACCGGCCCGGGGCAGAGCGCGTTGACGCGGATGCCGCGGCGGGCGAACTCGACCCCGAGCTCGCGCGACAGGGCGAGCACGCCGCCCTTGGACGCGGTGTAGGCGATCTGCGACGTCGCCGCGCCCATCGTGGCCACGAACGAGGCGGTGTTGATCACCGAGCCGCCGCCCTTCTCCAGCAGGTGCGGGATGCCGTGCTTGCAGCACAGGAAGACCGACGTGAGGTTGACCTCGATCACGCGGTGCCAGGCGTCGAGGCCGGTCTCGACCACCGAGCGGTCGTCGGCGGGGGAGATGCCCGCGTTGTTGAACAGGACGTCGATGCGCCCGTAGGTCTCGCGCGTCTGCGTGTAGATGCGCTCGACGTCCGGCTCGCTCGCCACGTCGGCCTGCAGCGAGAGGTCGCCCGGCGCGCCCTCGGCCAGGTCGACGCCGACCACGGTCGCGCCCTCCTCGCCGAACAGGCGCACCGCTTCGGCGCCGATGCCGCCGGCCGCGCCGGTGATCACGCAGACCTTGCCCGCCAGGCGTCCCGCCATCCTCTAACTCCCTGTCGCGTAGTAGACGGACTTGACCTCGGTGTAGGGCTCCAGCGCGTGGGGCCCGAGCTCGCGCCCGACGCCCGACTGCTTGAAGCCGCCGAAGGGCGTCGCGACCCGCACCGACGTGTTCGAGTTGATCGAGAGCACGCCGGCGTCGAGCGCGCGGACGACGCGCAGCGCGCGGGCGCCGTCGCGGGTCCAGACCGAGCCCGAGAGGCCGTAGATCGTGTCGTTGGCCAGCCGGATCGCGTCGGCCTCGTCCTCGAACGGGATGACGGCGGCGATCGGGCCGAAGATCTCCTCGCGGGCGGCGCGCGAGCCGGGGTCGACGGGGGAGAGGACGGTCGGCGCCATCCAGTAGCCGGGGCCGTCGGGCGCGCTGCCGCGGAACGCCACCGGGGCGTCGCCCTCCAGGAACGACGCGACGGACTCGCGCTGGCCGGCCGAGATCAGCGGGCCCATGTCGGTCGCCTCGTCGAGCGGGTCGCCGACGCGGATCCGCTTCACCGCGCCCTCCAGCGCCGCCATGAACGCGTCGACCGCCGAGCGCTGGACGAGGATCCGCGAGCGCGCGCAGCAGTCCTGGCCCGCGTTGCCGAAGACCGCCCCGGGCGCGGCGGCCGCCGCGGCCTCCAGGTCGGCGTCGGCGAAGACGAGGTTCGGCGACTTGCCGCCCAGCTCCAACGTCACGCGCTTGATGGTCTCGGCCGCGCCGGCGGCGATCGCGCGGCCGACCTCGGTCGAGCCGGTGAAGGCGACCTTGGCCACGTCCGGATGCTCGACCAGGCGGCGCCCGGCGGTCGAGCCGGGCCCCGCGACGACGTTGACGACGCCCTCCGGCAGGCCGGCCTCCAGCGCGATCTTCTCCAGCTCCAGCGCGGTCAGCGGCGTCAGCTCGGCGGGCTTGATCACGATCGTGTTGCCGGCGGCGAGGGCCGGGGCGGCCTTCCAGCTCGTGATGACCAGCGGGAAGTTCCAGGGGACGATCAGCGCGACGACGCCGAGCGGCTCGCGGAACGTCATCGCCACCCCGCCGGCGACCGGGATCGTGTCGCCCAGCAGCCGCTCGGGCGCGGCGGCGTAGTAGGCGAACGTGTCGACGACCATGCCGATCTCGCCGCGCGCATCGCCGATCGGCTTGCCGGCGTTGCGGGCTTCCAGGACCGCGAGCTCCTCGCGCCGCGCGTCGATGGCGCCGGCCAGCCCGCGCAGCATCCGAGCCCGGTCGGCGGGCGCGACGGCGCGCCAGGCCGGGAACGCCGCTTTGGCGCGTGCCACCGCCGCGTCGGCCTCCTCCGCCCCGGCGCGCGGGATCGAGGCGAGCGTCGCCTCGGTGGCGGGCTCGATGATCTCCAGGGTGCTCAAGCCACTCCCGCGGCCAGCCGCGCCCGGGCCTGCTCGACCAGGGCGGCGATCACCGGCGAGGCGTCGTCGGCCTCCGGGTGCCACTGGACGCCGAGCGCGAACCCGCAGCGCGGGTCCTCCAGCGCCTCGGGCAGGTCGTCGATCGTCGCCCAGCCCGTCGCCTGCAGCCCCGGCGCGAGCACGTCGACGCCCTGGTGGTGGTGGGACTTCGTGCTGTGGACCGTCTCGCCGACCACCCGCTCGGCCAGCGAGCCGGGCGCGACGCGGACGTCGTGGTCGGCGTTGTCGAACGAGCCCGGCGTGCGCCGGTGGTCCTCGTGGCCGACGGTGTCGGGCAGGTGGGGGATGAGCGTCCCGCCGCGCGCGACGTTCATCAGCTGCATCCCGCGGCAGATGCCCAGCAGCGGCAGGTCGCGCTCGAACGCCCGCAGCGCGAGCGCCATCTCGAAGCGGTCGCGCTCCGGGACGTCGCCGAGGTCGGCGCCGCCGGCCAGGATCAGCCCGTCGAGCCTGTCGAGCAGCTCGTCGGGGTCGGCGACGACGGCCTCGTCCGGCGGCAGCAGCAGCGCCAGGCCGCCGGCGCGCTGCACCGCGTCGGAGTAGGAGCGGGGGAGCAGGACCGCCTCGACGTCCCAGGCGCTCCAGCGCGCCCGCTCCACCGCGGCGCAGATCCCGATGACCGGCCGTCTCACGTCGGTCAGCCGGCGGGCTTCTCGGCGGCGATGCCGAGGCCGTCGTCGAACTCGATGTTGCGCACAGGACCCTTGAAGGTACGACGAGCGCTCACGAGCCACCAGATGCCGACGATCAGGATCAGGCCGCCCACCATGATCGGCGCGTAGTTGACCGACGACCAGTCCCAGTCCTTGTTGAACGGGACGCCCGCCGGGACGAACGGCAGGCAGAAGATCACCGTGATGATCGCGACCCAGATCACCGAGAAGGTGTTCATCGCCTTGTACTTGCTGCCGAGGTTCCACGGGCCGGCTTCGAACGCGTCGCCCTTGCGCAGCCGCAGGTAGATCGGGATGACGTAGGCGATGTAGAGGCCGATCACGGCGATCGACACGACCGCGAGGAAGGCGACCGGCACGCCCGCCGCGTTGCCCTTGAGCGCCGGCAGCGTGATGATCAGCGCGGCCGCGCAGACGAACAGCACCGCGCCGACCGGCGTGCGGTTGGAGTTCAGCGTCGTCCACATGCGGTGGCCGGGGACGGCGCGGTCGCGCGAGAACGCGTAGGTCATCCGCGACGCGCTGGTGACGCAGGCCATGCCGCAGAACAGCTGGCCGATCGTCGAGATGAGGATCACGATCTCCTGCGCGGTGTTGCTCAGCGACAGGTCGAAGATCGCCAGCGAGGTCCCGCCGGCCTCGGTGACCGCCGCCGGGTCGGTCGCGGCGAACGTGATCGCGAGCAGGACGATCCAGCCGATGACCGCCGAGTAGAAGACCGAGCGCCACACGCCCTTGGGGGCGGACTCCGCGGCCCCGTGGGTCTCCTCGGAGATGTGCGCGGAGGCGTCGAACCCGGTGATCGTGTACTGGGTGAGCAGGAAGCCCAGCGGCAGCACGTAGAACCAGAACATCCCGGTGCTGAAGCCCGAGTTGTTGATGCGCTCGGTGAACACGAAGTCGACGCTCTGGTGGCGCTCCGGCCCGAAGATCAGGATCGCGATGATGACCGCGACGCCGATCACGTGCCACCAGACCGAGATGTTGTTGAACATCGCGACGAGGTGGCTGGAGTAGATGTTGATCAGCGCGTGGAGGATCAGGATCAGCGCGAAGACCACGAAGATCTCGCTCAGCGATGCGGCGTCGGCGAAGTTGATGAAGCCGAGGTCGAGGCTCCAGAGGTTGAACAGCGTCGAGGCGAACGTGGCCGCGGCGTAGTCGACGGAGGCGACGACCGCGATCAGCCCGATCAGGTTGAACCAGCCGGTGAACCAGCCCCAGGCCGGCCCGCCGAGCTCGGCCGACCACCAGTAGATCCCGCCCGCGGTCGGGTAGGCGGAGACGAGCTCGGACATGCAGAAGGCGATGATCAGGATCGCGATCGAGATCAGGGGCCAGCCCCACGAGATGGCGATCGGCCCGCCGTTGTTCCACGCCTGCTGATAGGTCGTGAAGCAGCCCGCGAGGATCGAGATGATCGTGAACGAGATCGCGAAGTTCGAGAACCCGCTCCAGGCGCGGTTGAGCTCCTGCTTGTAGCCCAGCTGCGCGAGGCGTTCCTCGTCGCTGACCTTCGGTCCCGGTGCGGTCTTGGCCATCCCCTCAGTCCCCTCTGGTTATGGAAAGAAAAGGTGTGCTCTTCCGTCCTTACGGACCGATGCCCGAAGCTAAATCGCTCGCACCCCTCGTGTCAAGCGCCACGCAGCAGGCCGGCCAGGACGTGCTCGGTGCCGCGCAGGTGCTCCCACATCGCGCGCCCGGCGGCGGGGGCGTCGCCGCGCCGGACGGCGCCCAGGATGCGCTCGTGCTGGGCGTTCGAGGAGGCGAGGACCTCGGGCGGATGGGCGATGTGGGCGATCAGCCGGGTCATCTCGCCCTGGGCCTCAGTGCAGGCGGCGATCAGCCGCGGGTTGCCGGTCGCCTCGGCGAGGCCGACGTGGAGGCGGACGTCGGCCTGGCGGTAGGCCGGGAAGTCCTCCAGGTGGCCGGCCATGACGCCCACCAGCGCGTCGAGGCGGTCGAGCACGGCCGGCTCGGCGCGGTCGGCGGCCAGCAGGGCGACGCCGACCTCGACGGCGAGGCGCCCGTCGCACGCGTCGCGCCAGCCCGCCAGGTCGGCCGGCGAGGGGATCTCCGCGGGCGGCGGGCGGTCGGCCACGAAGGTGCCGCCCGCGCGCCCGCGCACGGCGTGGAGATGGCCGCTCTGGACGAGCGCGGTGAGCGCCTGGCGCAGCGTGGAGCGCGAGATGGCCAGCCGCGCGCACAGCTCCCGCTCGGCCGGCAGCCGCTCGCCGGGCGCCAGCAGGCCGAGGTTGATCGCGGTGCCGAGCCGCTCCAGCGTCTCCTCGAACGCCGTCTGCGAGCGGACGGGCGCGAAGAGGACGTCGGGTGCGGGCGACTGCACGGGGCTCCTCAGAGGCGCTCGAACCCGCGCACGCGCTCCCAGTCGGTGACGAACGCGTCGAAGGCATCGAGCTCGACGCGGGCGGCGTTCAGGTAGTGGTCGACGACCTCGTCGCCGAAGGCGGCGCGCGTCACCGGGCCGGCGGCGAAGAGGTCGCGGGCGTCGCGCAGCGTGCGCGGGACGTGGGGCTTGTCGGCGGTGTAGGCGTTGCCCTCGACGGGCGGCTCGAGCTCGAGCCCCTCCTCGATGCCGTGCAGCCCGCCGGCGATCAGCGCCGCGAGCGCCAGATACGGGTTGACGTCGGCCCCGGGCAGCCGGCACTCCATCCGCAGGCCGGGGCCGTGGCCGACCACGCGCAGCGCGCAGGTCCGGTTGTCGCGCCCCCAGGCCACCGCGGTGGGGGCGAACGAGCCGGCCGCGAAGCGCTTGTAGGAGTTGATGTTCGGAGCGAGGAACATCGTCATCTGCGGCAGGCAGGCCAGCTGGCCGGCCAGCCAGGAGTGGAACAGGCCCTCGTCCTCGGAGAACGCCGGCTTGCCGTCGTCCACGCGCCCCAGCGACAGGTGGATGTGGCACGAGTTGCCCTCGCGCTGGTCGAACTTGGCCATGAAGGTGATGGCCATCCCCGCCTGCTGGGCGATCTCCTTGGCGCCCGTCTTGTAGATGACGTGCTCGTCGGCGGCGCGCAGGACGGGCCCGTAGCGGAAGTTGATCTCGTGCTGGCCGAGGTTGCACTCTCCCTTGGAGTCCTCGACCGCCATGCCGGCCCCGTCCATCGCGTTGCGGATGGTGCGCAGCAGCGGCTCGACCTTCGAGGTCCCGAGGATCGAGTAGTCGACGTTGTAGAGGTTGGCCGGCTCGAGGTCCCGGTAGCCCTTGTGCCACGCCTCCTCGTAGGGCGTCTTGAACAGCTGGAACTCCAGCTCGGTGCCGGCGAAGGCGGTCAGCCCCCGCTCGGCGAGGCGGTCGATCTGGCGGCGCAGCACCTGGCGGGGGGAGGGCGCGACGTCGGTTCCGTCGCCCCACGCCACGTCGGCGACGCACAGCGCGGTTCCCTCGTGCCAGGGGATCAGCCGCAGGGTCTCCAGGTCGGGACGCAGCTCGAAGTCGCCGTAGCCGCGGTCCCATGAGGCCAGCTCGTAGCCCTCCACGGTGTTCATCTCGACGTCGACGGCCAGCAGGTAATTGCACGCCTCGGCGCCGTGCTCGGCGATCTCCTCGACGAAGTGCCGGGCGGCCAGCCGCTTGCCCTGCAGGCGGCCCTGCATGTCGGTCATCACCAGCAGGACGGTGTCGATCGTGCCCTCGGCCACCGCCCCCTTCAGGTCGTCGAGGTTCATGGCGCAAAGGTATGGGGGCGGCCCTTTGACCGCAAGGGCCGCCCCGTTCGCCTCAGTCGTCGAGGCGGATGACGACCGGCTCGCCGCCGAGGGTGCCGCGCAGGGTCGAGCGGCGCACGCGGAACGTGCCGGTGATCGCACGCGGAGCGGTCACGGTGATCCGCCCGGGGTCACCCGGCGGAACGGTGCCGGAGACGCGCACGCCGCGGACGACCTCGAACGCGCGCAGCCGGAGGAAGCCCGTGCTGGCGTCGAATCGCACGGTGCCGCCCCGCAGGCCGGCGACGGTGACGTACCGGCCGCCGGGGCTGACCCGCGACCGGAGGTCGGCGGCGCGCTCGATCTCCAGCAGCGTCACGAGCACCGCCGTCGCCGTGCGGCCGACCCGCTTGGGCAGCCCGCGGCCGGGCGCCAGGTCGTCGACGGAGGCGGGGATGAACGGCGCCCGCTCGATCTGCTCGATCTTCGACCGGTCGCAGTTCTGGACGGGCTGGCCGGCCGCGAACGCGACGACGCCCGCGAGCGCGCAGCCCGACTCGTCGTTGGCCAGCACCGAGTGCCCGACCTCCGGCACGGCCAGCACCCGCGCGTTCGGGTACTGCGAGCCGGTCCGCCGCGCGTCCTCCAGCGGCGTGCGCAGGTCCGCGCGGCCGGACAGGACGAGCACCGGCACGTCGGGCCCCTGCTGCGGCACGCCCTCGGGCCGCGGCGTGGCCGGCCAGGCCAGGCACGCGGCCGCCAGCGAGTTGCGGGTGACGACCTTCGGGCCGAACGGCGCGAACGTCGAAGCGGGCGTGCCCGCGATGAAGTCGGTCAGCGCCTGGGCGCGGGCCTCCAGCGGCGAGTCCGGCGCCCACGGCAGCCGGCCCTCGACGCAGTTCGTGGCCAGGAGGCGCGAGACGGCGATGCCGCCCGTCTCCGAGCCGTCGGCCTTCACGCCGGCCAGCAGGCGCAGAATCGGCGCGGGGTCGTCGAGGACGGCAGAGGCGATCGCCGCCGGCAGCTCGGCGCGCAGCAGCGGGTCCTTGTCGGAGCTGGCCACCAGGTTGTAGAGGTCGTCGACGCTCATCCGCGTCCGGCGCTCGGCGCCGTCGGTCTGCACGACGGTGCCGCGCAGCGGGGTCTTCGAGACCTTGCGCACGAGGGCCCGCAGGGCGGCGACCGGGTCGGCGACGAAGTCGCGGCAGCTCGGCGGCCAGCAGGTCTCCTTCAGGACGCGCGGGAGCCCGAGCGTCAGCAGCTGCTCGAAGATGTCCTGCCCGTCGACGGGGACGGGGGAGTCGAGGATCAGGCCGCCGGTCGAGGCCGGGAAGCGGCGCGCGTACTCGCCGGCCACCGCGGTGCCGTAGGAGACGCCCATGACCGTCAGCTTCGGCTCGCCGAGCGCGGCGCGGATGTCCTCGAGGTCGTAGGCCGTCTCGCGCGTGGTCCAGAACGCCCGGCGGGCGCCGAGCTCCTCGCCGCAGCGCGCGACCGCCTTGAGCGACTTGTAGGAGCCGCACTTGACGGCGTCGGACTGCCCGGTGCCGCGCTGGTCGACGAAGATCAGGTCGTAGGAGGCGCGCAGCGGCTTCAGGAGCTTGGTGACCGGCTTGGAGAGCGCGATCGCGGGCTCGCCGGGTCCGCCGGCCAGGAAGACCAGCGCGCCCTGCTTGGTGCCGGTCGCCGGCACGCGCGCGAAGGCGACCTTGACGGTGCCGGGCACCTGCCCGGAGTGGTCGAGCGGGGCGGCGATGAACAGGCACTGCGCCCCCTTGGGGGTGACGGCCTTCGGCTGGTCCGGCTCGGCCGCCCCGACGTCGGGCTGGCAGGAGGTTTCACCGACCGGGAGCGGCGTCTGTGCCGCGGCAGGTGCGGCGCCCGCGAGGGCGAGCGCCGCGGCGGCGCCCAGGAGCAGGCGCCGGCGTCCGTGCGTGGAGAGTCTCATGGCGCGGTATATACCCCACACCGCTCACCACTGGTGCCGGTCAACCGTTCTCGCGGAGCTGCGCGCGCTGGACCTTCCCGCTGGCCGTCTTGGGCAGCTCGGCGGCGAAGTCGACGATCCGCGGGTACTTGTACGGCGCGGTCTGGGCCTTGACGTGGTCCTGCAGCTCGCGGGCGAGCGCGTCGGAGCCCTCGTGGCCCTCGCGCAGGACGACCACGGCGCGCACCACAGCGCCGCGCTCGGGATCGGGCGCGGCGACCACCGCCGCCTCGGCCACCGCCGGGTGGGCGACGAGCGCGGACTCGACCTCGAACGGCCCGATGCGGTAGCCGGCCGAGATGATCAGGTCGTCGGCGCGGCCCTCGAAGTAGAGGTAGCCGTCGTCGTCGCGGCGGACGCGATCGCCGGTCTCCCAGGGTCCTTCCGGAACTTCTCCGTCGAGGTAGCGCAGGAAGAAGGTGGGGACGGTGCGCGGATCGGCGACGAGCTGGCCGTCGACCACGTCGAGCTCGATCCCCGGCAGCGCGCGGCCCATCGAGCCGGGGCGGGCGGGGACGCCCAGCGGCATCCCGGTGAGCTGGCCGGTCTCCGTCTGGCCGTAGCCGTCGCGGATCCACACGCCAGTGGCGTCGTGCCAGGCGCGCAGCACCTCGGGGTTGAGCGCCTCGCCCGCGGCGACGAGGCCGCGCAGCGCCGGCAGCGGGCGCAGCTGCGCCCGCTTGGCGATCACCCGGTACTCCGTCGGGGCCATGCACAGGACGGCGACGCGCTCGCGCTCGACGATGTCCAGGCGCTCGGCCGGATCGAAGCGGGCGTCGTGCAGGAGGGCGGGGGCACCGCGCAGCCAGGGCGCGATGAACACGTTGCGCGCGGACTTCGACCAGCCCGAGGCGGCGGTGCACCAGACGAGCTCGCCGGGGCGGGGGTCCAGCCAGTGCTCGGCCTGCGTGCGCTGGCCGGGCAGGTAGCGCTGGCCGTGCAGCGCCGCCTTCGGCTCGCCGCTGGTGCCGCTGGTGAAGGTGATCAGGCAGGGGTCCTCGGCGGCCAGGTCGGCGGCGGGGGCGGGCTCGCCGGCGTCGAGCCGCTCCTCGCCGAGCAAGAGGACGCCCGAATCGATCCCACCCGCCCGCGCCGCGGTGAGCTCGGCGGCGTTGCGGGGGTCGGCGACGATCAGCTTCGGCCGCGCGGTGGCGATGCGCAGCGCGAGGTCCTTGGCGCGCAGCTGCTCGGTGCACGGCAGCGCGACCGCCCCGAGCCGGAAGCAGGCGACCATGGTCAGCACCCACTCGGGCCGGTTGCCGATCAGCGTCATCACGACGTCGCCGCGGCGGACGCCGCGAGCGGCCAGCGTGCCGGCGGTCCGCGCGGCGGCGGCGGCCACCTCGCCGAAGCGCCACTCGCGGCGCGCGCCGTCGCGGGCCAGCTCGACGAGGGCGAGCCGGTCGGCGGGCGCAGCGTCGACGACGTCGCGGGCGAAGTTCACGGCGGGGGAGGCTACGGGCAATCCAGGGGGACGACCGGGTCATCCCCTATGGTTGTCGTGCCGGGGGGCGATCAGGATCTTCCACCGTGAACGCATCAGCTCCCCCCATCGTCTCCGCCGTCGACCTGCGCCGCACCTACGGCGAGGGTGACGCCGCCGTCCACGCCCTCGCCGGCGTCACCATCGACTTCCCGGCGGGCGGCTACACCGCCGTCATGGGCCCGTCGGGCTCGGGCAAGTCGACGCTCATGCACCTGCTCGCCGGCCTGGACCGCCCGACGTCGGGCAGCGTCGCCATCGACGGCACGGAGCTCGCCGGGCTCGACGACGCGGCGCTCACCCGCCTGCGGCGCGACAAGCTCGGCTTCGTCTTCCAGGCCTTCAACCTGGTCCCGGTCCTCGACGCGCAGGAGAACATCCTCCTGCCGCTGACGCTGGCCGGGCGCGAGCCCGACCACGCCTGGCTCGAGCACCTCGTCGCCACCGTCGGCCTCGCCGACCGGCGCACGCACCGGCCCTCCGAGCTCTCCGGCGGCCAGCAGCAGCGCGTCGCGGTGGCGCGCGCCCTCGTGCACAAGCCGGCCGTGGTCTTCGCCGACGAGCCGACCGGCAACCTCGACTCGAGCTCCTCGGCCGAGGTGCTGGCGCTGCTGCGCCACGCCGCCGACGACTTCGGGCAGACGATCGTCATGGTCACGCACGACGCGCAGGCGGCTTCCTACGCCGACCGGCTCGTCGTGCTCGCGGACGGCCGCGTGGTCTCTGACGGCGACGCCGGGGACGCGGAGTCCGTCCTCGACGTCATGAAGACCGTCTCGGCATGACCCGGCTCGCCCTCCGCGGCCTGCGCGCCCGCAAGGCGCGCACGGCCTTCACGCTGCTCGCGGTGATCCTCGGCGTCGCGCTGATCGCCGGCACCTTCATCTTCACCGACACGATCGGCAAGTCCTTCGACCGGCTGGTCGCCAGCGCGGGGGAGAACGTCGACGCCAAGATCCTCCCCAAGACGGACTCCTCCTTCGACCAGCAGACGCCTCCGACGATCCCCGAGTCGCTGACGGCACGCGCCGAGCAGGTGTCCGGCGTCAAGACCGTCTCCGCGTCGTTCGAGCAGTCGCCGATCGTCATCGTCGACGAGAAGGGCAAGAAGGTCGGCCCGACCACCGGGGCGCCGACGTTCGCGTTCTCGGCGCGCTCGCCGCGCTTCGACGCGTTCGACTACGAGGGCCGCCAGCCGTCCGCGGGCGACGAGATCGCCCTCGGCGAGAAGGCGGCCGAGCAGGCCAAGCTGAAGATCGGCGACCGCGTGCGGGCCCAGGGCGCGGGGCCGGTCCGCGAGTACGAGATCGTCGGCCTGGCGTCGTTCGGCGGCGCCGGGGCGGTCGGCGGGGCGGCGTTCGCCGTGCTGACGCTCCCGCAGGTCCAGCTGCTGGCCGGCGACCCGGGGAAGGTCACCGAGATCGCGATCGAAGGCGACCCCGGGCTCGCCCAGAAGACGCTGAAGGCGCGCGTCGCCGAGGCGGTCGGGCCGGCCTACCGCGTGCGGACCGGCGCGGAGGACCGCAGCGCCAACGCCCAGGACTTCAAGGAGGTCCTGTCCTACCTGACCATCGGACTCCTGGTGTTCGGCCTGATCGCGCTGCTGGTCGGCTCGTTCGTGATCTTCAACACCTTCACGATCACCGTCGCCCAGCGGACGCGCGAGTTCGGGATGCTGCGGACGATCGGCGCGTCGCGCAAGCAGATCCTGCGCTCGGTCGTCCTGGAGGCGGCGATCATCGGCGCCGCCGGCTCGGTGCTCGGGCTGCTCGCCGGGATCGGGCTCTCACCGCTGCTGCGGGCGCTGTTCGCCACGATCGGCTTCGATCTGCCCGGCCAGACGCTGGTCGTCGCGCCGCGGACCGTGGTGGCGGCGATCCTCGTCGGCACGGTCGTGACGCTCGTCTCCTCGCTGGTCCCCGCGCTGCGCGCCACCCGTGTGTCGCCGATGGCGGCGCTGCGGGAGGGCGCGGTCTCGCAGACCCGGCGTCGCCGGGGCCTCGCGCTGGTGCTGCCGGCGGCGGTCGCCGGCGTCGGCGTGGCGGTCATGCTCGTCGGGCTGCTCGCCGGCCTGGACACCGGGCCGGCGCTGTCGCTGCTCGGCGCCGGGGCGGTGCTCGTGTTCATCGGCGTCGGCCTGCTCTCGCCGCTGCTGGTCGCGCCGCTGGCCGCGGTGATCGGCCGCCCGCTGCAGCGCTTCGGCGGCGTGGCGGGGAAGATCGCCCGCGGGAACGCCGTGCGCTCGCCGGGGCGGACCGCCGGGACCGCGGCCGCGCTGATGATCGGCGTCGCGCTGGTGGCCTTCGTGTCGATCTTCGTCAACGGGTTCAAGCAGTCGTTCTCCGGCGCCTTCGAGAAGGCGATCACCGCCGACTACGTGATCGTCGCCCAGTCCGGCTTCATGCCCGACTCGGTGGCGCCCGCGATGACCGAGGTGGCGGGCGTCGAGCAGGCCGACAACCTCCTCGTCGGCAGCGCCAAGCTGCCGTCGGGCAAGTCGGTGTCGCTGGCCGGCCTCGACCCGGCGAACGCCGCGGGCGTGGTCAAGGTCGACTGGAAGGACGGCTCCAACGCGCGGCTGCGCGCGCTCGGCCCGCGCGACGCGATGGTCGAGGCCGACTTCGCCAAGGAGCGCAAGCTGCGGACCGGCTCGACGGTCACGCTGCGCCCCCGCGAGGGCGACCCGGTGCAGCTGACGGTCCGCGGGACCTACGAGGACCGCGGCCAGCTGCTCGGCGACTTCACGCTGCCCGAGGCGACGCTGCGCGACGCGTTCGGCGTCAAGGGCGCGCTGGCGGCGCTCGTCAAGGCGAAGCCGGGGGAGGGCGGAAAGCCGCTGCAGCGGCGCCTCGACGCGGCGCTGAAGGGGCCGTTCCCCACGCTCGAGGCCCAGACGCGCGAGGAGTTCATCGACCAGCAGGTCGGCCAGGTCAACCAGATCCTGTACCTGTTCTACGCCCTGCTCGCGCTGTCGGTGATCATCGCGCTGTTCGGGATCGTCAACACGCTGGCGCTGTCGGTCTACGAGCGCACGCGGGAGCTGGGGCTCCTGCGGGCGGTCGGGACGTCGCGGCGCCAGGTGCGGCGGATCGTGCGCGGCGAGGCGATCATCACCGCGGTCATCGGCGCGCTGCTCGGCGTGGCGATCGGCGTGCTGTTCGGCGTGCTGATCTCGCGGCCGCTGGAGAGCGAGGGCTTCGTCCTCGCGCTGCCGGTCGCGACGCTCCTGGTGCTGGTGGTCCTCGGCGCGCTCGCCGGGGTGGTGGCGGCGATCGCGCCGGCGCGGCGCGCCGCCCGGCTCGACGTCCTGCAGGCGCTGACGTACGAGTGAGCGCGCCGTAACTACGATGGGCGGCTCGTGCCGCCCGCCGTCAAGCCCCTCCTCGCGGCGGCCGCCCTCGTGGCGGTCGCCGGCGCGCTGATCGCGATCGTCGTCGCCGCGCGCCCGGAGGGACCGAGGCGCGCCGCGGCCGTGGCGGCGGCGGCGGCGACACCCACGCCGGACGCCACGCCCGCACCGCGCCTGCGCCGCGCGGCGGGGCTCGGCGGCCGTGAGCGCAAGCACCGCCCGGCGAAGGCGCGCCGGGCGAGGCCCCGCGGTCGCGCGGTCGTGCGGCCGGTCGGGACGGCGGCCGCCGTGGCCGCGCCCGTCGCCGCGGTGCCCGCGCCGGCGCCGGCGCCCGCGGCTCGCCCGCGGCGCGCCGCCCGCCACCGGCCGACGCGCCCGGCCCCCCGGCCCCAGCGGCCGGCGTCGACTCCGGCGCCCGCCGCGGCCGCTCCCGCACCGCCTGCCCCGACCGCCACGCCCGCGCCGCCCCCGTCGCCTCCGGCGGCCACGCCCGCCCCGGCGCCGCCGTCGGGCCACGTCCCGCCCGGGCAGGCGAAGCCCAAGCCCGGTCGCGGCGGCGGGCCGCCCGGCAACGGCAACGGCAAGGGCAAGCGCCCCTAGACGGCGCGCAGCCGCGCGGCGAGCGCCGCGCGCTCGCGCTCCGGGTCGCGCAGCGGCGCGGGATCGGCGATGTAGTCGTCGACCGCGATGAGCAGGCGGTCGACCTCGGCGCCCAGGCCGAGCGCGGGGACGGAGATGGCGGCTCCGCTCAGCTTCCGGTTGAGCACCATCAGCGCGCGCGAGCCCGTGCGCTGCACCAGCGCCTCCTGGGGCGCCTCGATCCCCAGGTACACGACGTTGTTCAGGGAGAAGATCGTCACGCCCTCGATCGCCTGCCAGCGGACGCCCAGGGAGCTCACCGGATGCTCGTACACGAAGCCGCTGGCGGTGAGCACCACGCGCGGGGGCACCCGCCGCCGACGGAGATGCCCGGCGCCGGCGACGCCGAACAGCACCACGCTCACGACGCCGACGACCAGGTAGAACGGGTTCGAGCCGACGACGCCCAGCCACAGGACGCCCACCGACACGGCGAGCATGAACGCGAACCCGACCACCGGGCGCAGCGGCGAGCGCGCGGGGACGACCAAGCCGGGCTCCGAGAGGCCCAGGATGTCCGTGCGCCCGATCTCCACCACGGGCTCGGCCGGCGGCCGGTGGGCGCTGAGACGGAGCCACATCCACCCGCCCCCGCCGAAGAACGCGATCGAGGCGGCGCCGGCCAGCCGCGCCCCGGTGTCCGGGCCGAAGACGAGGAGCACCAGGCCGATGGCCGAGAAGCCGATCGTGCTCAGCCACATGAAGGCGCGCTTGCCGCGAGAGGCGTTCATGGGGCGCGTCGTACCCGGTGGGGCGCCGTTGCGGCGGGACTGCGGCATCGAGGGAGGTCGCCCGGAACGCCCCGAACCCTCCTTCCGCGCGCCTCCGCGCGGCGAAAGGAGGATCGATGGCGCTATAGCCCCCCGAATCCTCCTTCGGCGTCTCGAACCGCCGCCGAAGGAGGATCGAGGGCGCTATAGCGCCCCGAACCCTCCGTCGGCGTCTCGAATCAGCGCCGAAGGAGGATCGAGGGCACTGCACGGCCAACAAAGCCCGCCTCCCTCACCCGAGGCAGTTCGCCGGCGCGACCGAGCGGCCCGGACCCCAGCCGAGACCAGCCCGAGCCCTACCCCGCGACGGCCCACACGCGCCACTCGCCCGGCACGCCCCGCAGGGCGTGCTGGCCGCGGTCGGCGAACCGCATCCCGGACCCGGTGACGAGGTCCTTGACCGTCTGGGAGACCAGGATCTCCGACGGCTGCGCCAGCGCCATCACCCGCGCGGCGATGTGGACCGCGAGGCCGCCGACGTCGGCTCCGATGACCTCGGTCTCGCCGGTGTGCAGCCCGACGCGCACCTCGAGGCCGAGCGCGCGCACCGCCGCGGCGATCGCCCGCCCGGCGCGGATCCCGCGCGCCGGGCCGTCGAAGGTGGCGAGCACGCCGTCGCCGACCGTCTTGACCTCGCGGCCGCCGTGACGGGCCAGCACGCCGCGGATCGCGGCGTCGTGGGCGGCGAGCTTGTCGCGCCAGCGGCGGTCGCCCAGCTCGGAAGCGACCTCGGTCGAGCCGCAGATGTCCGTGAACATCACCGTGGCCAGCACCCGGTCGGTCGGGGCGCTCGCCCGCGCGCCGGTCAGGAACTCCTCGATCTCCCCGAGCGTGGTCTCGCTCTCCTCGACGAACGGGAAGGCGTCGTCGCCGGGCAGCGCGACGAGCCGCGCGCCGGGGATGTGCTCGGCGACATAGCGGACGTGGCGCGCGTCGAGCGCCGGCGCGCCCTCGCGCACGAACACGAGCGTCGGGACCCGGATGGTGGGGAGGACGTGCCGGACGTCGAGGTCCTGGTTGGCCGCGTGGATCATCCGCGCCGTCCCGGGGCTCATCGCCAGCCGCTGGAGCTTGCCCAGCCAGTCGCGCAGATCCGGGTCGGCCGCCGGCGCGAACCCGTCGATCAGCGAGCCGTCGCCCCACGTCTCGAACATCCGGCCGAAGCGCTCGGCCCGCTCCTCGGCCTTCGGCGCCCACTCGTAGCCCGGCGCGCGGGTGGTGCGCGCGAACGGGGAATCGAGGACCAGCGCGCCGGCGCGCTCCGGGTGGGCGGCGGCGAAGAGCATCGCCATCGGCGTCCCCTCCAGGAGCCCCAGCACCGCGGCGCGCTCCGAGCCGACCGCATCGAGCACCGCGACCACGTCGTCGGCCTGCTCCTCCAGCGTCGAGGGGCGCCCGACCCGGTCCGACATCCCGCACTCGCGGCGGTCGAACAGGATCAGCCGGCCGAAGGTGGCGAGCCGCTCGAAGTACCGCGCCACGGTGGGATGGGCGAACAGGTGCTCGACCTGCGTGAAGGTGCCCGGCACGTAGAGCAGGTCGAGCGGCCCCGCGCCCAGCGTCCGGTAGGCGATGTGAAGCCCGTCGCGCGTCCGCGCGTAGCGGGTGACCGTGGCCATGGGGCGAAGGCTACGGAAGGTATCCTCCTCACCCCCACAGCGAGCGCGAACACGAGGTGCCCGAGACCATGGCCGTCGCCCAGATGACCGACAAGACGGACGAGCAGAAGGCCATCACCGAGATGGTCCGCCAGTTCGTCGACGAGCAGATCCTTCCCAACGCCGAGCACTTCGACCACGCGGACGAGTTCCCGGACGACATCGTCGACCAGATGAAGGAGCTCGGGCTCTTCGGGGTGACCATCCCCGAGGAGTACGGCGGCATGGGGCTCGACCTGACGACCTACACGATGATCGTCGAGGAGCTCTCGCGCGGCTGGATCTCCATCTCCGGCGTCGTCAACACCCACTTCATCGGCTCCTACCTGCTGATGAAGTTCGGCACCGACGAGCAGAAGGAGCACTTCCTGCCGCGGATGGCCACCGGCGAGATCCGCGCGGCCTTCTCGCTGTCCGAGCCCGAGCTGGGCTCCGACGTCCAGGCCATCAAGGCCAGCGCCAAGAAGCAGGACGACGGCGGCTACGAGATCAACGGCCAGAAGATGTGGGTGACCAACGGCCTGCGCTCGGGCGTGGTCTTCGTGCTGGTCAAGACCGACCCGTCCGCCGAGCCCGCCTACAAGGGGATGACCTGCTTCATCACCGAGAAGGAGCCGGGAGTCGCGGAGAACACGGGGCAGTGGGCCGGCCTCAACGTCCCGCCCCAGATCAAGAAGATGGGCTACAAGGGCGTCGAGTCCACCGAGCTGGTGTACGACGGGTACAAGTGCCCCGCCGACATGATCCTCGGCGGCGAGGACGGCGGCCTGGGCAAGGGCTTCACGCAGATGATGGACGCGCTGGAGGTCGGCCGCGTCAACGTCGCCGCCCGCGGCGTCGGCATCGCCCAGCGCGCGCTGGAGCTCGGCCTGCGCTACTCGCAGGAGCGCAAGACGTTCGGCAAGCCGATCGCCCAGCACCAGGCGATCCAGTTCAAGCTGGCCGACATGGCGACCAAGGTCGAGGCCGCGCGCCTGCTGACCCTGCGCGCCGCCCGCCTGAAGGACGCCGGCGAGCGCTCGGACCTCGAGGCCGGCATGGCCAAGCTGTTCGCGTCGGAGACCGGCAAGGAGGTCGTCGAGGACTCCTTCCGCATCCACGGCGGCTACGGGTACTCCAAGGAGTACGAGATCGAGCGCCTCTACCGCGACGCGCCGCTGCTGCTGATCGGCGAGGGCACCTCCGAGATCCAGCGGATGGTCATCGGCAAGAAGCTGCTCCAGCGGCACAAGATCTAGGCCCGTGGCCGGGCTGACCCTGGGCGTCGTCGGGACGTCGCGCAAGCAGGACGAGCGGCGCCTGGGGATCCATCCCGCCCACTTCGGACGCATCGACGCAGAGCTGCGCCGCCGGATCTTCGTCGAGCGCGGCTACGGCGAGCGCTTCGGCGTGCCCGACGCCGAGCTCGAGGAGCTCGTCGGCGGGCTGCGGACCCGCGACGAGCTGGTGGCGGAGTGCGACGTGGTCATGCTCCCCAAGCCGCTGGCCGCCGACCTCGACGGCTTCCGGGCCGGCCAGGTGCTGTGGGGGTGGCCGCACGTCGTCCAGGACGCCGCCATGACCCAGGCCGCGATCGACCGCCGGTTGACGCTGATCGCCTGGGAGGCGATGAACCACTGGCGGGGCGACGGGGCCTTCGACGGGCACGTCTTCCGCGGCAACAACGAGCTGGCGGGCTACGCCTCGGTGCTGCATGCGCTGGCGCTGCGGGGGACCACCGGCGCGTATGGCCGGCGCCTGAGCGCGGCGGTCATCTCGTTCGGCTCGACGGGCCGCGGCGCCGTCGAGGCGCTGATCGCCCAGGGCGTCAACGACGTGACGGTGCTGACCCAGCGCGACCCCTCGCGGGTGGCGTCGCCGCCGACGTCGGTCCGCCTGGTCCAGTGGGACCGGGACGACGCCGACCCGGCCCGGCCCGTCCTCTGCGACGGCGGCGGACCGCTGCACACGCTGCTCGCGCAGCACGACATCGTCGTCAACTGCGTCTTGCAGGACACCGACGCGCCGCTGATGTTCGTCACGCGCGAGGAGCTGCGGGCGTTCGCCCGCGGCAGCCTCATCGTCGACGTCTCCTGCGACGAGGGGATGGGCTTCGAGTGGGCGCGGCCGACGTCGTTCGCCGAGCCGATGTTCGACGTCGGCGACGGCGTCCACTACTACGCGGTCGACCACAGCCCGTCCTACCTGTGGCAGTCGGCGACCTGGGAGATCTCCGAGGCGCTGCTGCCCTACCTGCCCGCCGTCATGGGCGGCGGCGATGCGTGGGACGGCGACGAGACGGTGCGCCGGGCGATCGAGATCCGCGACGGCGTCATCCAGAACTCGCGCGTCCTCTCCTTCCAGGGCCGCGGCCCGGAGTACCCGCACCCGCGGGCGGCCTAGCTCCTCCGCCCGCGCCTGCTTCACGACCGGGCCGCCGGTCAGCGCATCATGCGGCGCACGGCCGCGAGGCGCCGGCGTGCGGCCCGGGCGGCGTCGCGTGCGGCCGCGGTGCGGGCCGCCGAGGCCGCCGAGGCCCCCGAGGCCGTCGGGACGGTCGTGACGGTCTCGCAGTCCGGGTTCGCGTTGTCGGCGGTGTCCGCGAGCAGCCGGTCGGTGTCGGCGCCGCACGTGCTGGTGTCGATGTACGCGTCGCCGTGGCTGTCGAGCTCGTCGTCGCCCGCGCCGCCGTCGAGCGTGTCGGGGCCCGAGCCGCCGGTCAGCGAGTCCGGGCCGCCGGCGCCCGTCACCGTGTCGGCGCCGAACGCCCGGCCGCCGAACAGCGCGTTGGCGCGCTCGTTGCCGGTGATGTGGTCGTCGGCGTTGCCGCCGATGAGGTTCTCGACGTCCGTCTTGATCCGGTCGTTCTCGCCCGTTTGGCCGTCGTCGGCGACGCCGTCGAGGTCGAGGGTCAGCGGCGAGTTGTGCATGTCGTAGGTGACCGTGTCGATCCCGCCCCCGCCCGAGAGCACGTCCGTCCCGGTGACGTAGATGTTGGTCTCGTCGCCGCCGAGCGTGTCGTTGCCGGCGAGGCCGGAGAGCTGGTCGTTGCCGCCGCCGCCGATCAGGACGTTGTTGGCGTAGGCGCTCCCGGTGAGCACGTCGTCGTAGGGGGAGCCGAGGACGCCCTCGACGTCGCCCTTGACGTTGTCGCCCTCGCCGGCCTCTCCGTCCCCGGCCGCACCGTCGAGCGTCACGGTGACCTTCGCGCTGCGGTCCGCGTACGGCGCGAGGTCGAAGTCGGCGCCGCCGCTGACCACGTCGGGTCCCGTCCCGCCGGTGAGGAGGTCCTGTCCGGCGCCGCCGTTGAGCGTGTCGGCAGCGCCGCCGGAGCCGGAGTACGTCCCGTCGCCGAAGAGGTCGTCGTCGCCGCCGAAGCCGTTGATCGTGTCGGTGCCCTGGTTGCCCACGATGCGGTTGGCGACGGCGTTGCCGCTCAGGGTGTCGTTGCCGGGGCCGCCCTCGAGGTTCTCGACGTCGCTCTTGACGAAGTCGTTCTCGCCGGCGGGCCCGTCGTTGGCCGTCCCGTCGAGCGACGCGGTGATCGCCGTGGCGTCGAAGAAGTCGTTGTAGCTCGCCATATCGGTCCCGGTGCCGCCCGAGATGGTGTCCGTCCCGACTGACGGATACAGGATGTCCGCGTCGGCGCCGCCGTTGAGCGTGTCGTCGCCCGGGCCGCTGTAGACCACGTCCCGGCCGGAGGCGCCGTTGATCGTGTCGTTGCCGCCGTTCCCGTAGATGAGGTCGGCGGCGGTGCTGCCCGTCAGGGTGTCGTCGCCCGGGCTGCCCGAGATCGTGCCGACGTCCGTGTGGACGTTGTCGCCCTCGCCGGCGAGCCCGTCGTTGGCGACGTCGTTGACGGTGACGGTGACGCCCGTGGCCTTGTCGGAGTAGCTCGCGGTGTCGGAGCCGCCGCCGCCGCCGGTCATGTCGTCGGCGCCCTCGTTCCCGACCAGGACGTCGTGCGCCGGACCGCCCCGGAGCTTGTCGTTCCCCGGTCCCCCGCTGAGGAGGTCGTTGACGCCGGTCGAGGTCGACCCGTAGAGCGTGTCGACGCCGCCGCGCCCCTCGAGCGTCTCGAAGTCGAAGCCGGTCGGCACCCCCGTCGCACCGGCGGCGAGCGTGTCGTTGCCCGAGCCGCCGGCGAGGAAGTCGATGCCCGTCCCGCCGCGCAGCTCGGCCTTGGTCGAGCCGTTCATCTCGACGCGGTCGGCGCCGTCGCCGGCCAGCACGCGGACGAGGGTGATCCCGCTGGTCGAGCAGGTCACCCGGTTCGTGGTGATCTGCGTGCACGGCGCGCTCGCGGTCAGCGGGGCGCTGACGTCGGTGATGCGGTAGATGCCGGTGCCGGGCTGCTCGATCAGCAGGTTGTTGAGCTCGCCGTTGCGGGCCGTGACCGTGACGGTGGTCGAGGTCCGCGTGACCGTGGCGGCGTCCGCGGCCGGCGCCGCCGCAGCGGCGAGGAGGAGCGCGAAGGCGGCCACGGCGAGGGCACGGGGCATGCGAGCGACCCTAACCAGCGCGCCGTTCCGCGCGCAAGCGGCGCAGCGCGCGCCGCACCGCGCCCATCCGTCGCCGTGCGGCGCCGGCGGCCTCGCGGGCGGTGGCGAACCTGGCTGCCGCCCCGGACGGGACGGGGACTCGGGTGACCGTCTCGCAGTCGGCGTTGACGGTGTCCGGCGTGTCGGCCAGCACGCGGTCTCCGTCGGCGCCGCAGCTGTCGGTGTCGACGTCGTCGTCGCCGTGGCTGTCGATCTCGTCGGCGCCCGCGCCGCCGTTGGCGGTGTCGGGTCCGATGCCGCCGGCCAGGAAGTCGGCGCCGCCGAGGCCGTTGAGCGTGTCGCCGCCGAAGCCCGGTCCGCCGTACAGCGCGTTGGCCGCGCCGTTGCCGGTGAGCGTGTCGGTGCCCCCGCCGCCGATGATGTTCTCGACGTCGGTCTTGATCCGGTCGCTCTCGCTGCCCGTGCCGTCGTCGGCGACGCCGTCGAGGTCGGCGGTCACGCCGAACGGGTGCAGCTCGTAGGAGACGGTGTCGGTGCCGGGTCCGCCGGTGAAGACGTCGGAGCCCGTGCCGTACGGCGTCGCGTCGTCACCGGCCAGCGTGTCGTTGCCGCCGCGGCCGTCGAGCCGGTCGCCGCCTCCCGACCCGATCAGCACGTTGGCCAGGCCGTTGCCGCTCAGCGCGTCGTCGTTGGTCGTGCCGAGGACCGACTCGACGTCGGTCTTGACGTTGTCGGTCTCGCCGACGCCGGCGTCGCCGTCGTTGGCCGTCCCGTCGAGCGTGACGGTCACCCCGGTGAGCCGCTCGGCGTAGGTCACGAGGTCGAAGCTCGGCCCGCCGGACAGCACGTCGTCGCCCTGGCCGCCGATCAGCGTGTCCTGGCCCGCGCCGCCGTTGAGCGCGTCGTCGCCGTTCCCGCCGCCGAAGTAGCTCGAGTCGCCGAGGAGCTGGTCGTCGCCGCCGCCGCCGTTGACCGTGTCGGTGCCGGCGCCCGCCTCGATGCGGTTCGCCAGCGCGCTGCCGGTCAGCGTGTCGTCGCCCACGGTGCCGATCAGGTTCTCGACGTCGAGCTTGATGCGGTCGCCCTCGCCGGCCGTCCCGTCGTTGGCGTCGCCGTCGATCGTGGCCACGACGGGCGTCTCGGCGGGGTACTCCGAGTAGCTGACGGTGTCGATGCCCCCGCCGCCGCCGAGCACGTCCGCCTCGGGTCCTCCGACCAGCGTGTCGTCCTCGTTGCCGCCGTTGAGCGTGTCGGTGCCGCCGTGGCCGTAGACGAGGTCGTCGCCGCCGCCGCCGGTCAGCGTGTCGGCGCCGCCGTAGCCGCTCAGCGTGTTGGCGTCGGCGTTTCCGGTCAGCCGGTCGTCGCCGTTGCCGCCGGTGATCGAGTCGGTGTCGGAGTGCACGTTGTCGCCCTCGCCACTGGCCCCGTCGTTGGCCACGTCGTCGAGCGTCACGGTCACCCCGGCGGTGCGCGCCGAGTAGTCCGCCACGTCCAGGCCGCCGCCGCCGGTGATGTCGTCGGCCCCGTCGCCGCCCCGCAGCGTGTCGGTCCCCGCGCCGCCGCGCAGCTTGTCCGCGCCCGGGCCGCCGTCGAGGGTGCTCGGCGCCGACGGGCTCGTGGTGCCGATCAGGGTGTCGGCGCCCGCGCCGCCCGAGAGCGCCTCGTTGCCGAACCCGAACGAGAGGCCCGTGGCGCCGGCGTCGAGCAGGTCCCCTCCCGCGCCGCCCTGCAGGCTGTCGATCCCGGGCCCGCCCCGGAGCTCGACCTTGGTCGTTCCCCGCATCTCGACCGCGTCGGCCCCGTCGCCGGCGACGACGCGCACCAGCGTGATCCCGCTGGTCGAGCACGTCACCCGGTTCTTGGTGATCTGGGTGCACGGCGCGCTCGCGGTCAGCGATGCCCCGAAGTCGGTGATCCGGTAGACGCCGGTGCCCGGCTGCTCGACGAGGATGTCGTTCACCTCGCCCGTGCGGGCCGTCACGGTGACGGTCGTCGAGGTGCGCGTGACCGTCGCGGCGTGCGCGGCGGGCGCCGCGAGCGCCGCGATGACCGCCGCCCCGGCGAGCGCGCGCTTCACCGCGCCACCGCGCGCAGGCGGCGCACCGCGCGCCGCACGATCCTCGGAGGCGGCGGCCGGGGAGTCGCCGGCGGCGGCGACCGCCAGGGCTGCGGCGGCCGGGGCGATGACGCGCGGAAGCATGGCCGACCCTAACCAGACCGGCGTCTGGCGCGCAAACGAGCGCCGGCCGGCGCGCGACGGCTGACCATCCGCCGCAGGAGCGCCTGCCGGCGCTGCGCCAGCCGCCCGACCGAGCCGACCCGCTCGGCGGGGCGCACCGCCGCGGCGGTGACGGAGAACTCGCAGTCCGCGTTGACGGTGTCGCCCGCGTCGCGCAGGACGTGGTCGACGTTGGCGCCGCAGTTCGCGACGTCGCCGCTCGAGCCGTCGTGGCTGTCGAGGTCGTCCTCGCCGGCGTCGCCGTTGAGGGCGTCGCCGCCCTGGCCGCCCGACAGGTAGTCGGGGCCGCCGCCGCCGTTGAGCGTGTCGCCTCCGAAGGCGGCGCCGCCGAACAGCGCGTTGGCCGCCCCGCTGCCGGTGAACGTGTCGTATCCCGGGCTGCCGATCAGGTTCTCCACGTCGGTCTTGACGTTGTCGTTCTCGCCGGGATCGCCCGTGCCGCCGTCGTTGGCGACGCCATCGATGGTGGCCTCGACCCCGTAGTGGGCGTCGTAGGACACCGTGTCGACGCCCGCCCCGCCCTCGAAGACGTCGCTGCCCGGCACATAGCCGGTCTCGTCGCCCTGCAGCAGATCGTCGCCGCCGAGGCCGCTGAGCACGTCGTCGCCGCCGCCGCCGATCAGCGTCTCGTCGTCCCCGCTGCCCGTCAGCGCGTCGTTGCCGGCGCCGCCGACGACGCCTTCCACGTCGAGCTTGACGTTGTCACCCTCGCCCGTCTCGCCGTCCTGGGCGATGCCGTTGATCGTCACGACCACCCGCGCGCTGCGATCGACGTAGACGGCCACGTCGATCCCGTCGCCGCCGCTGTGGACGTCGGCGCCGAAGCCGCCCATCAGCGTGTCGTTCCCCGGGCCGCCGTTGAGGGTGTCCGCGCTCGTGTTCGAGAAGTTGGTGTAGGTGTAGTCGCCGTACAGCTCGTCGTCGCCGCCGCCGCCGTTGACCGTGTCGGCGCCGTCGCCGCCCTCGATGCGGTTGCGGGCCGTGTTGCCGGTGAGCGTGTCGCTCCCAAGGCCGCCGCTCAGGTTCTCGACGTCGGTCCGGACGTTGTCGCCCTCGCCGGCGTAGCCGTCGTCGGCGACGCCGTCGAGGCTTGCGACGACGGCGGCGCCGTTGTTGTGGTCGCCGTAGTACATCTATTCGATCCCGTTGCCGCCGGAGACGGTGTCGGCCTCCGTTCCGGCGTTGAAGGTGTCGTCGTCCAGACCGCCGTAGAGGGTGTCCGCCCCGCTGCCTCCGTCGAGCGAGTCGTCACCGCCCATGCCGCGGAGGACGTCGTTCCCCGTTCCGCCGTCGAGGAGGTTGGCCGCCGCGTTGCCCGTGAGGACGTCGTTGCCGGAGCCGCCGCGGATCCCGCGGATGTCCGAGCCGAGGTTGTCGTGCTCGCCGGCTGCGCCGTCGTTGGCGACGTCGTCGAACGAGGCGGTCACCCGGGTCGTGGCCACGAAGTAGCGGACCTCGTCGGTTCCGCCGCCGCCGGAGAAGTCGTCGGCCCCGGGGCCGCCGGTCATGTAGTCGTTGCTGGCGCCGCCCTGGAGGTCGTCGGCGCCGGGGCCGCCGTTGAGATACACGGTCGTGTAGAGGCTGGTCGATCCGATCAGCGTGTCCGCGCCGCCGCTGCCGGTGAGGTACTCGGTGGCGCCGTAGTTCATCTGCGGGCCCGAGCCGGCGGTGAGCGTGTCGGCACCCGCACCGCCGGTGAGCGAGTCGGTCCCTGTCCCGCCGCGCAGGTCGGCCTTCGTCGAACCGGTCACCGTGACGGTGTCGTCGCGGTCGCCGGCGACGACGCGGACCAGGTCGATGCCCGCGGCGTCGCAGCGCGCCCGGTGCAGCGAGACGCGCGTGCACCCGGCGCCCGCGGTGACTGGCGCCGTCTGGTCGATGACGCGGTAGGTCGTGGTGACGCGGTCGATCGCGACGGTGTTGACCTCGGCGGTGGCCGCCGTGTAGGCGAGCAGCGTGCCCGACTTGGCCACCGTGGCGGCGTGCGCGCCCGGGGCACCGAGCAGTCCGAGGGCGACGGCGGCGGTGACGGCGACGAGCGAGCGCATGGCCGACCCTAGCGCCGTCGTGAACCGGCGCGCAACCGGCGCGTGTACGATCGGCGGCGCATGTCCTCCGCCGACACCAAAGCCGTCATCGAGCGCGCGATCGCCAACTTCCAGGCCGAGGTGCCGGCGCTGGCCCAGCTCAAGCTCGTGATGGAGCTCGAGCTGCGCGGCCGCGGGGACGTCCAGCTCTACCGCGTCGAGGTGCCCGGGCCGAAGATCACCAAGGACATCGCGTCCGACGCGAAGGTCCGCATCTCCGTGCCGCGCTCGCACTTCAACGAGCTCGCCGACGAGGGCCGGGTCCGCAACTGGCGCGACGCGTTCGCGTCGGGCACCGTGAAGGCCAGCGGCCCGCCCGAGATCCTGCGGCTGATCCAGAACGTCGTGGAGAAGCAGGAGGAGCGGTCGCGCACCCGGAAGGCGAAGCACCGCTGAACGCCGGGCTGCACATGCCGGCGGAGTGGACGCCGCACGAGCGCACCCTGATGGCCTGGCCCGCCCGCCGCGAGATGTGGGGCACGGAGTTCGAGCAGGCCAAGCGCGACTACGCGGAGATCGCCAACGCCATCGGCGCCTTCGAGCCGGTCCTGCTCGCCGCCGATCCGTCACAGGAGGCCGAGGCGCGGGCGGCGGTGGCCGGGACGGTCGAGGTCGTGGCGATCCCGCTCGACGACTCGTGGGTGCGCGACTCCGGCCCGATCTTCGTGGTGGACGCCGCCGGCACGCGCCGGGTGGGCGTCGACTTCGGCTTCAACGCCTGGGGGGAGAAGTTCCACCCCTACGACGCCGACGCCGCCTACGCGCGCCGGGTGCTCGAGCGCCTGGGGGAGGAACGCTCGCAGGTGCCGCTCGTGCTCGAGGGCGGCTCGATCGCCGTCGACGGCGCGGGGACGCTCGTGACCACCGAGCAGTGCCTCCTGCACCCGAGCCGCAACCCGTCGCTCTCGCGCGAGGAGATCGAGGCCGCCCTGATCGAGTCGCTCGGGCTCGAGCGCGTCGTGTGGCTCGGGCAGGGGCTGGTCGAGGACCACGACACCGACGGCCACGTCGACAACATCGCGGCGTTCGTGGAGCCCGGCCGGATGCTGCTGCAGACCGTCGCCGACGAGGCCAACCCGAACCACGAGAACGCCCAGGAGAACGCGCGGCGGCTGCGCGCGGCGGGCATCGACGTCGTCGAGCTGCCGCTGCTGCCCTACGTCGAGCACGACGGGCCGCCGACGGTCGTCCCGTACACGAACTACTACCTGTGCAACGGCGCGGCGATCGTCCCCGTGATGGGCGCCGAGACCGACGAGGAGGCGCTCCTCGCGCTCGCCAGGCTCTACCCAGGGCGCGAGATCGTCGGCGTCCCGGGCCGCACGCTGGCGCTCGGCGGCGGCGGGGTGCACTGCATCACCCAGCAGGTCCCCGCGCTCTCCGGTTGAGGTCCTTGACCGACCGGTCGCCGGTGCATAGGGTCGGTCGGTGAGCACACCGACTCCAGCGGCACCCCTCGCGACCGGCTTCAGCTGGGAACGCCTGGCCGGGTACAAGACCGACGGCCGCTTCATCGACGGCCTTCCGGTCGACGAGCGGACGTACTTCTCGCCGCAGGACCGGCCGGGGATCCACCGCCTGATCGTCGATGTCCTGCAGTCGGCGCAGCAGTCGGTCGTGCTCAACATGTACGGCTACGACGACGACGAGGCCGACAGCGCCATCCGGGCCAAGGCCGGCGACGCCCGCGCCTACGTGCAGATCTCGCTCGACAAGTCCCAGGCCGGCGGCAAGCACGAGGCCGCGCTGCTCAAGGAGTGGAACGCCGACGCGTTCGGGACGAGCGTCGCCATCGGGACGAGCAGCCGGCACGCCATCTCCCACCTCAAGGTCGCGATCGTCGACGGCGTCTACACGATCACGGGCTCGACCAACTGGTCGCTGTCGGGCGAGCAGCAGCAGGACAACCAGCTCACGATCTCCAGGAACCCCGCGTTCGCGGCCCAGGTCCGGGCCGTCCTCGACCGCAACCACGCGTTCATGCTCAAGCAGATGGCGGGTGACCCGAAGGCGCTCGCGCACGCCACCGAGCTGGCCGGCGACGGCGGGTCTCCCGCCGCGCCGCCGGACTAGACTCGCGCGCCGTGAGCCCCTCCGAGCCGAAGCTGATCACCGCCGTCGGGTCCGTGCCCGAGTCCCCGGCCCGCGTCGACGCCCCGTCGCGGCCGCCCTTCCGCGTCGGCGCCGTGCAGGAGCGCTGGCACGAGGACCCCGAGGAGCACCGGGCCGCGCTGGCCGCGGGCGTGCGGATGGCCGCCGGCGAGGGCGCGC
The DNA here is from genome assembly GCA_036389195.1 of Solirubrobacteraceae bacterium. Taxonomy (GTDB): domain Bacteria; phylum Actinomycetota; class Thermoleophilia; order Solirubrobacterales; family Solirubrobacteraceae; genus JACCYI01. The sequence goes on along the minus strand of DASVQH010000493.1, from coordinate 6,442 downwards.
GGCTGGTCTGCCTGCAGGAGCTGACGCTCTCGTCCTACTTCGCGGTCACCGCCGACGGCATCGAGGCGGCCCGCGCGCAGGCCGAGCCGATCCCGGACGGCCCGACGACGCAGTTCGCCGCGGGGCTCGCGCGGGAGCTCGGCATCCACGTGCACGCGTCGCTCTACGAGCGCGCCGACGCCGAGGACGGCCTCGGCTACAACACGGCGATCTGCGTCGACCCCGGCGGGTCGGTCATCGCCCGCACCCGCAAGCTCCACATCCCGGTGACGGCCGGCTACTACGAGGACAGGTACTTCCGCCCCGGCGACGACGCCGAGGGCTACCCGGTGGTCGAGCTCGGCGACGCCCGCCTGGGCTTCCCCACCTGCTGGGACCAGTGGTTCCCCGAGCTCGCGCGCGCCTACTCGCTGGCCGGCGCCGAGGTCATCGTCTACCCGACGGCGATCGGCTCGGAGCCCGACCACCCCGGCTTCGACACCGAGCCGCTGTGGGAGCGGGTGATCACCGGGAACGGGATCGCCAACGGGACGTTCATGGTCGCGGTCAACCGGTTCGGGCGCGAGGACCCGCTGGTCTTCTACGGCTCTTCGTTCATCTCGGACCCGTACGGCCGGGTGCTCGTGCAGGCGCCGCGCGACGAGGCCGCGGTCCTGGTCGCCGACCTCGACCTCGATCAGCGCCGCGACTGGCTGACGCTGTTCCCGTTCCTGGAGACCCGGCGCCCGGAGACCTACAAGGCGCTGGTGGAGCCGCGGATATCGCCCATCACGGGCGAGACGCGCGCCTGACGACCTTCACCGAGTACTTCGACGGCGTCAGCCGCACGTCGGGGTTGTCGATCTCGCCGAGGCGGTCGATCAGCTTGATCCACTGCTTGGGCTTCAGGACGGCGTCGGTCTTGCGCGCGGACGCGGCGGTCGCGCCGTACATCGGCCGCCAGCCGACGTGGATGTGGTCGTCGTGGTCGCCCAGCGCCATGGTGTTGTCCGTGCCGTCGAAGGTCATCAGCGAGATGATCTGGTGGGGCTTCATGGTGCCCTGGAGGTCGAGCAGCTTGCGGATCGTCAGCTCGGTGATCGAGCCGCGGCCCTGGTGGCCGATGATCGGCACGCCGTTGACGGCGGCGATGTCCACCGCGTCGCCCGTGGAGTGCTCGGAGATGTTGCCCGAGGCGGTCATCAGGCCGTGGCCGCAGCGCATCGAGGAGACGGTGGGGCGCAGACCGGAGGCGGCGAGGAACTCCAGCGTCGCCAGCACGCGGCGGTCGACGGCGCCGGAGCGCACGTCGTCGCGGCCGCACTGGTAGATGTCGATGCGCGGGTTCTCGAGCACGCGGCGCTCCAGCGCCTCCTTGCTCATGAGCAGGATCTGGCCGATCGACGGGGTCGCCGCGTCGTCGCCGAAGAACGGGTTCTTGCCGCGGGCGCGGTAGATCGCCGTCGACTCCAGCAGCTTCCAGCCGTCGAGGATCGGCTTGGGGTCGATCCGCGGCGCGCCCTGGCCCGCGGGGCGGACCTCGAAGTGCAGGTGCGAGGCGGTGGTCGGGGTCTTCTCGCCGATGCGGCCCAGCATCGTGCCGGCGATCACGCGGGCGCCCTTGCGCAGCGGCTTGGCGACGTAGTGCTTCGGGTCGAAGCGCAGGAGGTCGTCGGCGGCCGGGTCGTAGTCCACGGGGCCGAGCTGGCGCTCGCCGCCGGCCTTGCGGGCGTTCGGGCGGGCGGGGTGGGCGAAGAGCCGCTCCTTCGCCGCGCCGGGCCGCGGGTTGGCGACGGTGCGGCGCTTGAAGGTGACGGTCTCCTTGGCGGGGCGGCCCTTGCGACGGCCGGCGGCGTCGCCCTTGGCCTTGCCCTTGCGCTTGTGCTTGGCCGTCGCCGAGGCCGGGGCCTTGGGCTTGGCGTCGCGCGGCAGGTCGAGCTCGCGGCTGACCTCGGCCTTCGAGACCTTGCGCTCGCGCGGCGCGGGGTAGGTCTCGGCGACCTCGCCGAGGTGCGCGTAGGTGTAGGTGTTGCCGTAGACGTCCTGGAGCTGGACGAAGCGCCCGAGCCGCTCGCTGGTGCCGATCCTGGAGATCCGCCCGTCGTTGACGGCGACGACCGGCGCGCCCTTGCGGGCGAAGATGTCGATGCCGCGCCGCTCGCCGTCGGACTGCACGATGTAGGCGGCGTTGCCGTCCTTGACCTTCTTGGTGCGGTCGCCCTCGTCGAGGCTGCCGGCGTAGGTGGCGCGGGCGTGGACCGGGAAGCGGCCCTGCGTCAGGCCGGTCAGCGACCCGACGAAGCCGCCGGGCAGCCCGCTGATCAGCCGCGCCCGCATGAGCACGGAGTCGACGTACCAGTCGGCGTGGTTGTAGGCGAAGATCGCCTTGCGCAGGTCGGTGTCGGCGCCCGCGGCGCGCAGGTAGCGCGCGGAGGCGAAGATCGCGTCGACCGGGTTGAACGGATCCTTGACGCCGTCCTTGTTGGCGTCGACGCCGTACATGTCCCACGTCGCCGGCATGAACTGCATCCAGCCGAGCGCCCCGGCCGAGGAGATGTTCAGGTTGCGGCCGTAGTCGGTCTCGATCTCGTTGATCGCCGCGAGGACCTCCCAGCGGACGCCGTACTGGATGCCGGCGGCCTGATAGATCGGGAGCAGGAAGGGCGGGATCCGGAACTTGTCGATGAAGAAGTTGGGGACGCCGATGCGGGCGGGGCCCGGCTGGGCGAGCGAGTAGCCGGGGTTGGCGGTGGTCGGCGCGCCGCCGGGCGAGACGGGGGCCACGGGCTCGTTGGGCGCGGGCTTCGCCGCGGCTGGCTTGTCGGGCTTGGGCGCGTGGTGCGGCACCTTGCCGTCGCGCTTGCCGCCGCGGCCGGCGGGGCCGTGGTGGCGGTCCTTCGCGGTCGGCTGCTCGTCGGGCGTGGCGCAGTCCGCGGCCGGCGCATCGGCCGACGGGAACCGGCTGGTCATTCGGGCGGGGGCGCCGCCGCTGAGCGCGCCCTCGGCGCCGGTCACGACGCCGGCGGTGGTCGCGCAGTCGGCGTCGGCAGGCGCGGGCGCGGGCGCCGAGCGGGGGGAGGCGGCCGGGGTGGGGGAGGGCAGCGGCTGCGGCGTCGCCTGCGGGGCGGGGACGCCGGCGGCGGCCGCCGGGTCCGCGGCGGGCGCGGGGGGCTGGGGCGTGCCGGTCACGGCGGGATCGGGAGTGGCCGCGGGCCGGTCGAGGTCGTTCGTGATCGCGGCTGGGTCGGTGGCGGCGTCCGCGTCGGCGGCGGGGGCGTCGTCGCCCGGCGTGCCGTCGTCGGCCGTCGCGGGCGCGCCGTCCGTGCCGGCGTCGGCCTTGGTGGTGTCCTTGCCGGCGGCGGTCGTGCCGGCGTCGGCGTCGGCGGCCTTGTCGCCGGCGTCGGCGTCGGCGGGCGCGTCGTCGTCCTTGCTCGCCTTGTCGTCCGCGCTGGGGGCCGGCTTCTCGGCGGCAGGCGCGGGCTTGGGCTTGGGCTTCGGGGCCGGCTCCGGCTCCGGGGTCGGGGTCGGCGTCGGGGTGGCCGTCTCCTCGGGCGTGGGGCTCGGCTCGGCGAGCTGCGACGTCCCCGTCGGGTCGACGTCCGGCGCGGAGCCGCCGTCGGCGGCCGCGCCGTTGGCGCCGATGATCGCCGCGAACAGGCCGGCGGCGACCAGGCCGGTGGAGACGACGCGCGACGGCGGTGTGTTCGGGGCAGGGGACATGCCGGTTCCCTCCCACAGTCGGCACCGCCCGGTCCCCGCTTGAGCCGTGGGTCCGTCCGAGCCGTCACGCTCAGGCTCGACCTGAGCTACAGCGTAGTGCGGTCCGGGCGCCCGGCTACGAGGCGCGCGCGCCGGTCAGGTCCAAGAACGCGAGGACGGCCTCCGAGGCGTCTCGGCCAGATCGACCCGAAGCGACCAGCCGGGGTTGTGGAGCGTAGAGATCGCGGTTCCGTAGCTGTGCTCCCACTAGATGTTGCATCGGGCGCGACGCGCGCGACGACTCGAAGCGAGCGCCTCGCTCGGGGTGCGAGCCTCACGTCTGGCACTCAGGACACCAGTACGTCGTCCGGCCGCCCACGGTGGCCCGTCCGAGCGGGGTGTGACCGCACCGCGGGCAGGTGCCGTCGCGCCCGCGGGCCTGGACGAAGTTGCCCGTGTGGACGCCGCCGTGGCGGATCGCCGAGCGGACGGCCGAGCGCAGCTCGCGCCGCAGGCGGTCGAGCTCCTCGGTCGAGAGCGAGGACGTCGGCCGCTGCGGGTCGAGCCGCGCCTGCCACAGCGCCTGATCGGCGAGCAGGTTGCCGACGCCGGCGATGGCGCCCTGGTCGAGCAGCCGCGCCTTCAGCGGCGTGTTGCCGGCCCCGATGATGCGCCGGAAGTCGTCGCGGCCGACGTCGGCGGCGTCCGGGCCGACGTGGCTGAAGTCGGGATCGAGGACCGCCCGACCGAGCCGGCGCTTGTCGCGCAGGGCGAAGCGCCCGCCGTCCTCGAACTCCACGACGAAGCGATCCCAGATCGGCTTCTCGCCCGGCCCCTCCAGCGCGATCGAGCCGGCCATGCCCAGGTGGAGCCCGAGCGTCGGCCCGTCGTCGGTCTCCAGCCACAGGAACTTGCCGCGCCGGTGGGCGCTGACGAACTCGTGGCCGACGAGCCCCGCGGCGATCTCGCCGGCGCCGTGCGGGCGGCACACGTAGCCGTCGCGGTCGTCGACCGCCGCGATGCGGCGGCCGAGGACCGCTTCCAGCGTCTGGCGAGCGCGTTCGGCCTCGGGGAGCTCCGGCATCCCTTCAGCCTAGGAGCGCCTATCGTCCGTCGCCATGGCGCCGTTCCCGAAGCACCTGGCCGGCGAGGCCTTCGCCTACCTGACGACGACGGGCCGCCGCACCGGCCGGGCACGGGAGATCGAGATCTGGTTCGCGCTCGATGACGGCGGCGCCACCGTCCACGTCATGTCCGGCGCACCGAGCCGTGCCGGGTGGGTGCACAACCTGCGGGCCGACCCGGCGGCCACGGTCCGCGTCGCCGGCGAGCGGCGCGACGTGCGGGCCGAGGGGCTCGGCGACGGCGGGGAGGAGGACGCCCGCGCGCGCGACCTGCTCGTCGCCAAGTACGGGCGCGACGGGAGCCTCGACGGCTGGCGCGCGCGTGGGCTCCCGGTGGCCCTGCGGGTCGGGCCGTAGACCGTGCCGCCACCGGTCGCCGTCCACCCGCTCGGCGACCTCGTCGCCGCGCCCGCGCTCGCCGCCGTGTACGGCAACCGCGGCGACCTGCACGCGGGCGGCGACCGGATCGTGCGCGGCTGGCAGGGGCGGCGCTGGATCGCCTGCGTGCTGGAGCTCCGCGGGCGCCGGCACGGGTTCCTGCCGCCGCGCGGCTACACCGGGCTGCTGTTCCGCGACGAGGCCACCGCCCTGGCCGCCGGCCACCGGCCGTGCGCCGAGTGCCGGCGCGAGGACTTCGAGGCCTACCGCGAGGCCTGGGCGCGCGCGCACGGCGGGGGCCGGCCGGACGTGGACACGATGGACCGCGCGCTGCACGCCGAGCGGTTGCTCCCCGGCGCCCGGCCGCGCGCCGGCCTGACCGCGGCGCGCCCGCTGCCGCCGGTGCCCGTGGACGCCGCCCTTCCCGACGGCGCCATCGTCGTCGCGCCTGACGGCGACCTCCTCGTCGCGGCCGGGGGCGCGCTGCGCCGGTGGGCGTTCGGACCGCTCGGCCCGCCCGCGGCGCCGAGCGGGGCCCTTCGCTTGGTCACGCCGGCGGCGAGCGTGGCGGTGCTGCGCGCCGGCTACCGGCCGGCGCTCGTCCCGCTGGTGGCGGGCGCCTAGGGCCGCGCGGGGAACTGCTCGAGGATCCAGGCGGCGTCGAGCGGGCGGCGCCGGTAGGAGCGCCCGCCGACCAGCACGTACTCGCCCGTCCGCGGGTTCAGCGGCAGCTGGCGCTCGACCGGGTACCACTCGTTGTGCTGGGCGATCAGCTCGTTGAGCTCGCCGAACGACCAGCGCTCCGCGACCGCCGTCCAGCGCTCCGCGAACGCCGCCGGATCGCCGGCGCACTCGGCGCGCAGCGCCCGGTGGGCGCGGGCCAGCCGCTGGCGCTCGCGGACGATCTGCGCGTCGATGTCGGCGATGCGCTCCATCCACCGCGGCATCCCGCCGCCGCGCAGGTAGGCCTCGACCGACCGCTGCATCTGGCGCGAGCGCTCCGACAGCGCGCTGCCGTGGCCGGCCTCGCGGTCGAGGTCCTGCCCGACCAGCCGCTGCACCGGCGAATGCCCTGATCCGTGCTCCCGGCTCACGCGCTCACACGGTACCGCGGCGGTTAGGGTGCGCCGGTGCCGCGTCTGACAGCGCATCCCGTGGTCGCCGCCCTGCGCGGCGACGCCCCGCCGGGCGCGCGGCTCGCGCTCGTCGTCGAGGGCGGCGGGATGCGCGGCGCGGTCTCCGGCGGGATGGCGCTCGGGCTC
>DASVQH010000492.1:0-11619 GCA_036389195.1 Solirubrobacteraceae bacterium | reverse complement strand
GCCGCCCTCGTCGAGGCGCAGGAGCTGGGAGAGCGTGAGCTCGAGGCCGGAGGCGATCCGCGCGGCGACGGCCAGCGTCGGGCTCGTGTCCCCGCGCTCGACCTGCGAGAGCATGGGCGCCGACACGCCCGAGCGGGCGGCCAGGTCGCGCAGCGAGAGCTCCATCGCCTCGCGCAGCGCGCGGACGCGGGGCCCGATGGTCGCGACGGCGGGCTCGGGGACGGCGGTGTCGACGGCCATACGCGCGTATGTTATCGCGTACACCCCCGGCAAGGGGTCAGACCCCTTGCTTCAACAACTGAAGCGAGGGGTCAGACCCCTCCCTTCATCAACTGAAGCGAGGGGTCAGACCCATTCCTTCACCAACTGAAGCGAGGGGTCAGACCCCTTGCTTCGGTTTGTGAAGCGCGGCGGGCTCGTAGGCTGACGGCCATGGCCGAGCCGCTTCGCCGCCCCGACGTGCTCGTGCTCGGCGCGGGCGGGACGCTCGGCGAGGCGTGGATGCGCGGGCTGCTGGCCGGCGCCGAGGCCGCCGACGACGCCCTCGACTTCCGCGAGTGCGAGTACTTCCTCGGGACGTCGGCCGGCTCGATCGTCGCCGCCATGCTCGCGGCCGGCCGGCGCCCGGAGGCGGGCGCCCGCGCGGAGCGGGCCTACGCGGACGCGGCCGAGGACGCGACGGAGCGCGAGGGCGAGGTCTCCACCAAGCTGCTCATGCGGCTGGGGGCGCTGGCCGCCGCCCCGCTCGCGCCGCTCGCGTCCGCCTCCACCGCGCCGGCCGGCGCCTTCGCGCGCGCCGCCGCGCTGGCGGCGGCGCCGCGCCCCGATCGCTCGCTCGCCGGCCTCGGGCGCCAGCTGCAGCAGCTGGGCTCGCGGTTCGACGGGCGCCTGCGCATCGCCGTGGTCGACCGTCGCTCGGGCAAGCGGGTGATGTTCGGCGCGCCCGGCGCCCCGCGGGCCTCCGTGCCCGACGCGGTCCTGGCCTCCTGCGCGGTGCCGTGGATCTTCGCGCCGGTGGAGATCGGCGGCCGCGAGTACGTCGACGGCGGCGTCTGGAGCCTCACCAACCTCGACGCCACGCCCGCCGGCCGCGGCACCCAGGTGCTGTGCCTGAACCCGACCGCGTCGCTGCGCGCGCCGGGGCCGCTGGCCGGGCTGCGGGCCTTCTCCCGCTCGGCCGCCGCGCGCGAGTCGCTCGTGCTCAAGGCGCGCGGCGCCAGCGTGCGCGTGATCGCCCCGGACGCGGCGTGCGCCGAGGCGATGGGCCCGAACCTGATGTCCAGCGGCCCGGTCGAGCGGGTGCTCGCGGCGGCCTACGCGCAGGGCCGGCGGCTCAGCGGCTGAGGCTACGGCGTGACCGTGAGCTCCGGCGTCGGCGCGGGCGGCGGCGGCTCGTCCGCGGCCATGCGGACGCGCCGCTCGGCGTTGGAGAGCGCGCGGACGTAGGCCAGCGCGGCCGCCTCGATGATGTCCGTGGCCACGCCCTGCCCGGCCGCCGACTGGCCGGCCAGCTCGATGACCACCGACGCCTCGCCGAGCGCGTCCTGACCGCCGGTCACCGAGTCGATGCGGAACTCGCGCAGACGGGCCTCGCGGTGGGTCGCCGCGTTGATGGCCCGGAAGATCGCGTCGACCGGGCCGTCGCCCGTGAAGTCGCCGCGGACGACCTCGCCGTCGGGCGTACGCAGCTCGACCGTCGCGTGCGGCGGGCGGCGCGAGGACGCCTCCACGTCGAACCACTCCAGGTGGTAGGCGCGGACCTCGTCGCGCAGCTCGTCGGTCACCAGCGCCTCGAGATCCATCGCGGTGACCTGCTTCTTCTTGTCCGCGATCTCCTTGAAGCGCTTGAACGCGGTGTTGAGGAGCTGGCCGGTGACGTCGTAGCCCAGCTCGGCGAGCGCGCTCCTGAGCGCGTGGCGGCCGGAGTGCTTGCCCAGCACGAGCGCGTTGGCGTCGAGCCCGACCGTCGTCGCGTCCATGATCTCGAACGTCGTGCGCTCCTTCAGCACGCCGTCCTGGTGGATGCCGGACTCGTGCGCGAACGCGTTGCGCCCGACGATCGCCTTGTTGGGCTGCACGGGATAACCGGTGAGGCGCGAGACCAGGCGCGACGTGCGAGCGATCTCGCGCGTGTCGACGCCCGTGGCGAAGCCGAGCGCGTCCTCCCGCGTGCGCAGCAGCATCACGACCTCCTCCAGCGACGCGTTGCCGGCCCGCTCGCCGATGCCGTTGACCGCGCACTCGACCTGGCGCGCGCCGGCCTGGACCCCGGCCAGCGTGTTGGCGACGGCGAGGCCGAGGTCGTCATGGCAGTGGACGGAGAGCGTGACCGCGTCGAGCCCCGGGACCAGCGCGTAGAGGCGGGTCAGGAAGTCGGCGAACTCGTGCGGCGTGGTGTAGCCGACGGTGTCGGGGATGTTGATCGTCGTCGCGCCCTCTTGGAGCGCGATCCGCAGCACCTCGGCGGTGAACTCGACGTCGGCGCGGGTGGCGTCCATCGGCGAGAACTCGACGTCCTCGACGAGCGAGCGCGCGTGGGCGACGGCGGCCCGCGTGGAGCCCTTGACGTCCTCGCGCGTCGAGCGCAGCTGGTGCTCGATGTGGATGTCGGACGTCGAGATGAACGTGTGGATGCGCGGGCGGGCGGCGTCGCGCAGCGCCGCGAACGCGCGCTCGATGTCAGGCGCCTGGGCGCGGGCCAGCCCGGCGATCACCGGCCCCTCCACCTCGCGGGCGATCGCTCGAACGGCCTCGAAGTCGCCGGGCGAGGCGATCGGGAACCCGGCCTCGATGACGTCGACGCCGAGCCGCGCGAGCTGCTGGGCGATCTCGAGCTTCTCGCCGGTGTTCAGCGAGATGCCGGGCGACTGCTCCCCGTCGCGAAGGGTGGTGTCGAAGATGGTGACGCGGTCGGGCATGTCGGTGGGCTTCCTTTCGGATCGTCTCGGGCTTCTCCAGTTGGGTTCGCGGCATCAGCGGCCGCCACGCGCTATTCCCCCCGAGGGGGGAGGAGGAGAAGTCGGAGCGAGAGCCGGGACGACATGCGCTCGTCAGGCTACCTCACGGTACGTCGACCTGCACGCCGAACTTCGAGACGGCGACCCCCGTCGAACGCGAGCGCGCACCCAGGATGATCCGATAGCGCCCGGCCTCCGGCAGCCTGAGGGTCTCCTGCGTCGTGCGGCCCGCCCGCACGACGCCGAGCGGCGGGGTGTCGAATCCGGCGACCCCGGCGCAGCGGCCGCTGCGCGCCGGTCGGCCGTCCAGGCACGCCTCCGCGCGCTCGCGGACGACGGTGGCGGTGAGCCGGTAGCCCTCCGGGTCGGGCCGTCCCCGCGTCACCGTCACCCTGATCCTCACCCGGACGGACCGGCGCGTGCCACGGGCGCGCCGGACCGCCACCCTCGTGAGGCGAAAGGCCTGGCGCGAGCAGATTTCGCCCCGCCGCGCGCGGTCGAAGCCGTACACGCCCGTGGCATCCGCCCCGACGACGGTTCCGTCGGAGGCGACGGCCACCCCCGCCGACGCGCTCTGGCCGACGCCGGTCGGGCAGAACCGGCGCAGCTGTCCGCGCGGGCCGAATTCGGAGAGCACGCCGCCGCCGAACGTGAGGAGCCCGCCTCCGGCCGACACGGCGAGGTCGGAGCCATCGGAGATCCACCCGGGCATGACCCGGCCGCCGCCCACGGACTGGATCCAGATCCACGCGCCGCCGGGCGTCGTGCCGAGCAGACCTGTCGGGGAGAGAGCGAAGCGCGTGCCGTCGCGCGCGACGGCGAACCGGTCGGCGTACGCGCCCCGGCGCAGGAGGCGGAACCTCCCGTCCTGGAGGCGGTATTCGCCGCCCGAGGAGCGCAGGAGCAGCTCGCCGCGCGGCGTCGCCGCGATCGCGCGGGGGTCGCTTGGCAGCCCGCGGTCCGGGTCCGCCGGATCCGCGTAGACGCCGAGCGGCGCCCCCGCCGCGCTGAAGGCCCGGATCGCCGCTTCCTCCCGGGTGGCGACGTAGACGGTGCCGGACGGGGCAACGGCGACGCGCGGCTCGAGCCGGTTGCTCGCCGCCGGCAGGCCGGTCGGCCAGTCGTCGATCGGCCGCCCGGCCGTCGAGTAGACGACGACGCGGGACCCGTCCGCGCTGAGGACGAACACCCGTCCCTGCCCGTCGGCGGCCAGGTCGGCCGGGACGAAGGTCGGGCCAGGGGGCGGCGCGAACGCGCGTGGCGCCGTCAGGCCGGCGGTGGGCTCCGTGGCGCCGGCCGTCCCGGGCCACGCGACGAGCGCTCCCGCGAGGAGCGCGACGAGAGGGCGGCGGAGGCGCATGCGTCGACAACGGGCCGCGCGCAACGAAGTTGCGCGGTCGTCGGTGCCCGCGGCCGTGCGCTCAGCGCAGGCGCACCCGCTTCGTGCGGACCTTCTCGCCCGGGAGCGTCGCCAGCGCGCGGTAGCCGCCGCTGCGGCGGACGCGGAAGGTCACGCGGTAGCGGTGATGGCGGACCTTCGCCCGCTTGGTCAGGACGACGCGTCCGCGGCGGAGCAGGCGGACCAGGACGAAGCGGCCGCGGCGGGCGCGGCCCGAGGCCCGCAGGCGGCCGGGATGGCGGCGCGAGGCGCCGCGGGTCAGCCGGCGCAGGCGCACGGTCAGCAGGCGGCGGCCCGCGCCCTTCGCGGGCGAGCCGCCGGGTGCCGCGGGCGTCGCTGCCGCGGGCGTGCCGCCGTCGCCCTGGGCCGGGGCCTCGGGGCCGCCCGGACCCGGCCCGGTGGCCGGCGCGGCGCCCACCACCGGCACCCGCAGCGACCCGCCGGCCACCGAGACGCCCAGCCCCGGGTCGTCGGGGACGGCCCACGCGGTGTTCGAGCTCTGCACGACGAGCGCGAGCTGGTGCCCGGCGCGCACGGTCCAGTCCTGCGGCAGGAACGTCACGCGCGCGCTGAACGGCGCGCCCACCGGAGCGGGCTTCTCGGCGGCCAGCCCGTCGCGGTAGCCGAGGTCGAGGAAGCCGCGGGTGATCGGCACGGCGGTGCCGCCGGCGTCGACGTCGAACAGCGTCGGCACGAGGTGGCCGTGGTCGCGGTCGACCGTGACCGTGAGATCGAGCACCGGCGCGCCGGCGAGCCGCGTGTCGGCCGGCATCGGCGCGGAGCGGTAGGTCAGCCACTGCAGCTCGGCGTCGAGCGCGCCGGCGGCCGCCTCCTCGCCGTTGGTGCCCGAGTCCGTGTAGGCGGCCGTCCCCGCATCCCCGCCGCCGAGCGTGCCGCCGCCCTCGCCGCGGCCGAGCGCCAGGGCCACGTCGCCGGTGGTCGCGGGCGGCCAGGCCGCCTCGGGCCGGTACTCGGCGAGCGGGCCGGCGTGGTCGCGGCCCTGCGAGATCACCGCCGGCATCCGCTCGATGCCCGTGTCCTTGCCGAGCAGCGTCCGGTCGAGGAACGCGTCGAGCACCGGGTAGAAGGCGTCGGAGTCCGGGTTGCCGTGCGGGCCCTGGTAGACGAACAGCGTCTTGAAGTACGCGCCGTGATCGGCCGGGAGCGCGCGGAACATCTCCACGCCCTCCTCCTGCTTGACGTTGAAGTCCTGCCAGCCGTGCACCACGAGCGCGGGCACCTGGACGCGCCCGGCGTCCTTGCGGTAGTCGCGCTGGAGCCAGAAGTCGTCGTAGTCGGGCGAGTCGTCGTAGCCGTGGGCGGTGTGGTCGGCGGCGTCGCACGGCTGGATCCGGTCCAGCGCCGCGGGGATCGAGTCGGGATCGGTCGGCGGGGTGCGGCCGAAGCCGAAGTCGAAGCCCAGCGGCGTGTCGAAGCCCTCGTCGGTCGGCTCCTGCGAGTTGCCCGCGTAGCGGACGCCGTGCGAGTAGGCGTAGCCGTACCACTGGGAGATCGCGGCGATCGGGACGATCGCCGCCAGGCCGGGGGCGTCCGCGCCGCGCGCGGCGACCATGTTGGCCGTCGTGCCGTCGTAGGAGCCGCCGATCATCGCCACCTTGCCGTTGGACCACGGCTGCCGGGCCAGCGCGTTGACGAGGTCGACGCCCGACTGCTGCTCCTTGTGCGCGCCGTAGTCCCAGCAGCCGCTGGAGTTCCGCGTCCCGATGACGTCGGCGTAGGCACGCGCGTAGCCGCGCGGCACGTAGCGGTTGCCGATCGAGTCGTACGTCTCGTCCGGGAAGTTGAGGACGTTGTAGGGCGAGTAGGTGAGCAGCAGGGGAACCTTGCCCTCGGCCGGGCGGCGCACCTCGACGGAGATCTCGGCGCCGTCGACGGTGGGGAGCCTCAGCCGCTCGATGACCTCGTCGGCGCGGGCGACGGCGGGCAGCAGGAGCGACAAGAGCACGGCGGCGAGGACGGGGCGCATGAGCGCTTAAACGCAGCGGTGCGACAAACCTGGCGGTGCGCCGCAGCGCCACGATCCTCCATCCCGTCAGGGTCCGCCGGAGAACGCGCGACGATGTGTCCTCAACCGAAGGTCCGCATCCTGATAGACAATCGGCGTGCGAGGGCGAAGACCAGCGCCGTCGCGATCTGACCACGGAGGAAGAACCCGTTGAACGCTGTGCCACAGGCGCAGGCGCCGACCGCACCGTCGCCGGCAGCGGCCGGCGAACCCGACATCCGGCTCGAGAAGGTGACCAAGCGCTTCGGCGACATGGTGGCCGTCGACGCGCTGGACATGGAGATCGAGCGCGGCGCGTTCTACGCCATGCTCGGCCCGTCGGGCTGCGGCAAGACCACCACGCTGCGCATGATCGGCGGCTTCGAGGACCCGACCGCCGGGCGCGTCTTCCTGGGCGGCGAGGAGGTCACCGACCGCCCGCCGTACCGCCGCGACGTCAACACCGTCTTTCAGTCCTACGCGCTCTTCCCGCACCTGAGCGTCGAGCGCAACGTGGCCTTCGGCCTCGAGCGCCGCAAGGTCGACAAGGCCGAGGTGCGCCGCCGGGTCGGCGAGACGCTCGAGCTCGTGCAGCTCCACGGCCTCGGCAAGCGCAAGCCCGGCCAGCTCTCCGGTGGCCAGCAGCAGCGCGTGGCGCTCGCCCGCGCGCTGGTCAACCGCCCGCGGGCGCTGCTGCTCGACGAGCCGCTCGGCGCGCTCGACCTGCGCCTGCGCAAGCAGCTGCAGATCGAGCTCAAGCGCATCCAGCAGGAGGTCGGCATCACGTTCGTCCACGTGACGCACGACCAGGAGGAGGCCATGAGCATGGCCGACCGGATCGCGGTGATGCACGCCGGGCGCATCGAGCAGGCCGGCGGCGCGGCCGACCTCTACGAGCGCCCGCGCACGGAGTTCGTCGCCAACTTCCTCGGCGTCTCGAACCTCATCGACGGCAAGGTCGCGTCCGCCGCCGCCAGCTTCTGCGACGTCGAGACCCACGACGGCGCGCGCCTGCGCGTCCCCGCCGACCGTGTCGGCGCGCTGGCCGGCCAGCGCGTGCGGGTCGGCGTGCGGCCCGAGAAGGTCGCCCTCTCGCCGCTCGGCACGGAGCTGCCGCCGGCCGCCAACGTGCTGCGCGGCACCGTCGTGGTCGCCGCCTTCCTGGGCGTCTCGATCCAGTACCTCGTGCGCGCCGCGGGCGGCGAAGAGCTGACCGTCATCGCGCAGAACCTCGACGGCGCCGAGCCTTCCTCGCTCGGGCCCGGCCGCGAGGTCCAGCTCAGCTGGGACCCCCACCACACGTTCGTCGTCGCCGCCGGCAAGGAGCAAGACCAATGACCGACCCGTCCATCGAGCGCGCCATCGAGGAGCTCCTCGAGCGCGAGCGCCTGTCACGGCGCGGCTTCATCGGCCGGGCCGGCAGCCTCGGGATCGCCACCACCGGCCTCGGCGCGCTGCTGGCCGCCTGCGGCGGCGTCGAGGGCGCGTCCGAGAAGGCCAAGAAGTCGGCGCCCAAGGCCGCCGCGGTCAACCACCCGAAGACCGAGATCGGCAACTGGACGTTCTCCAACTGGCCGCTCTACATCGACAAGAAGGTCCTCAAGCAGTTCAACGCCCAGGCCGGCGGCAAGGTCAAGTACGTCGAGGAGATCAACGACAACAACGAGTTCTTCGGGAAGGTCCGCCAGCAGCTCGAGCAGGGCAAGCCGATCGGGCGCGACATCGTCACGCTCACGGACTACATGGCGTCGCGCTGGGTGCGCAACCGCTACGTCGAGCCGATCGACAAGAAGAACGTCCCGAACTTCGGGAACCTCGTCCCGAACCTGCAGTCGATCAACTACGACCCCAAGCGCGAGTACACGCTGCCGTGGCAGTCGGGCGCGATCGGGCTGGGCTACGACATCAAGCGCACCGGCCGCGAGCTCAAGAGCATCAAGGACCTGTTCGACCCGAAGTTCAAGGGCCGCGTCACGATGCTCTCCGAGCCCTACGACTCGGCCGGGACGGTGATGCTCGGCGACGGGATCGACGCCTCCAAGGCGACGATCGACCAGATCCAGGCGGCGATCGAGAAGATCGACAAGGCCAACCAGGCCGGGCAGTTCCGCCGCTTCACCGGCAACGACTACACGACCGACCTCGCGAAGGGCAACGTGTGGGTCGCGCTGGCCTACTCGGGCGACCTGGTGCAGCTGCAGAGCGACAACCCGGACCTGCGCTTCGCCTACCCGGAGGAGGGCGCGATGCTCTTCACCGACAACATGATGATGCCGCGCCACGAGCAGAACTACTACGCGGCCGAGACGATGATGAACTACGTCTACGAGCCCGAGGTGGCGGCCAAGATCGCGGCCTACGTCAACTACATCTCCCCGGTCACCGGCGTCCGCGAGGTGCTCGAGAAGTCCGACCCGGAGATCGCGAGCAACGATCTGATCTTCCCGCCGGAGGACGTCTCCTCCCGCCTGCATCCGTACCCCGCGCTCTCACCCGAGAACGAGCGGACGATGCAGGAGGCCATGGCGAAGGTCACGGGCGCGTAGGGAGCTCTCGGGGCGCGCGCGTGCTGCGACTCGGCCTGCACACCAGGCGGCGCTTGACGCCGTGGCTGTTCCTGGGACCCGGACTGCTGTGGCTGATCGTCTTCTTCGCGATCCCGCTGGCCAACCAGGCCAACGTGTCGCTGCAGTCGGGCGACCCGGAGACGGGCTACGCCTTCAACTGGGCGTTCGGCACCTACTCCGACGCGATCTCGGAGTACTCCGAGCAGTTCACGCGCTCGATCCTCTACGCGGCGATCGCGACGATCGCGTGCTTCGTGATCGCCTTCCCGCTCGCGTACTTCATCGCGTTCAAGTCCGGACGCTTCAAGAGCCTGATGCTCGGGCTGATCATCCTGCCGTTCTTCATGTCCTACGTCCTGCGGACGGTGGCGTGGCAGCTGATCCTGTCCGACAACGGGTGGGTGGTCGCGCGGTTCCGCGACCTCGGGATCCTGTCGAGCGACGGCCGCCTGCTGGCCTCCAGCGTGGCGGTCATCGCCGGCATCACCTACAACTTCCTGCCGTTCATGGCGCTG
Organism: Solirubrobacteraceae bacterium; assembly: GCA_036389195.1. Classification (GTDB taxonomy): domain Bacteria; phylum Actinomycetota; class Thermoleophilia; order Solirubrobacterales; family Solirubrobacteraceae; genus JACCYI01. Next base: position 2,176 of record DASVQH010000492.1, on the reverse strand, counting down.
CCGCTGTACGTGTCGCTCGAGAAGATCGACCGGCGGCTGATCGAGGCGGCGACCGACCTCTACGCCTCGCGGGCCACCGCGTTCCGCCGGGTCACGCTGCCGCTGGCCATCCCGGGGATCTTCGCCGGCTCGCTGCTGACGTTCATCCCCGCGTGCGGCGACTTCATCAACGCCGCGCTGCTCGGGACGCCGCAGCAGTTCATGATCGGCAACGTCATCCAGTCGAAGTTCCTGACGGTCCTCGACTACCCGACGGCCGCCGCGCTGTCGTTCATCCTGATGACGTTCATCCTCGTCGGGATCTTCCTCTACGCCCGCGTGCTCGGCTCGCGGACGCTGACCGAGGCGGCGGTCTAGCCGTGGCGATGGAGGTCGCACCCGCCGCGGGACCCGCGCTCGTCGACGAGCCTGCCGGCGCGGAGCGCGGGCGGATGACGCCGCCGGGCGCGCGCACGGGCGACCGGATGCGCTCGTGGGCGCTCGGGATCTGGTCGGGCCTCGCGCTGCTCTACCTGTTCATCCCGATCCTCATCGTCGTCCTGTTCTCGTTCAACGCGAACAAGGGCCGCTTCAACTTCACGTGGCAGGGCTTCACGCTCGACCACTGGAAGGAGCCGTTCGCCGATCCCGACCTGGCGGTGGCGCTGAAGAACTCGCTGCTGATCGCCGGCATCTCGACGGTCATCGCGACGGCGCTGGGGACGTTCATGGCGATCGCGCTCGTCCGCTACCGCTTCCGCGGGCGCGGAGCGGTCGACATGTTCACCTTCCTGCCGCTGGCCACGCCCGAGGTCGTGCTCGGCGCGGCGCTGCTCGGGCTGTTCCTGACGGCCGGGATGAACACCGGCTTCGCGACGATCGTCATCGCCCATGTGATGTTCACCGTCTCCTACGTGGTGGTGACCGTGAAGGCGCGCCTGGAGGGCATGGACCGCCACATCGAGGAGGCCGCCCAGGATCTCGGGGCGACCGAGTGGGCGACGTTCCGCAAGGTGACGCTGCCGATGATCGCGCCGGGCGTCGGCGCGGCGGCGCTGCTGGCGGCGGCGATCTCGGTCGACGACTACGTGGTCACGAGCTTCAACGCCGGCCAGACGCAGACGTTCCCGCTGTTCATCTTCGGCGCGACGCGCCAGGGCGTCCCGCCGGAGGTCAACGTGCTCGGCTCGGCGCTGCTGATCGCGGTGCTGCTGCTGATGGGCGCCAACGTGCTGCTGCAGCGCTACCTGGCCCGGCGCGACGGGCGGGCGAGCGAGCCCGCCGTCGCCTGAGCGGTCCTCGTCGCCGCGTGCTGCACGACCGGTACGGCTGGTGGATCGCCGACGCGGCGGCGGCCGGGCTGGCCGGCGCGCCGCTGCCGGGTCTCGCGGCCGGCGAGGTGGTCGACGCCGACGTGGTGGTCATCGGCGGCGGCTACTGCGGGCTGTGGGCGGCGTGGGAGGCGGCCGAGGCGGGCGCGCGCGTGGTGGTGCTCGAAGCCGAGCGCTGCGGGTTCGGGCCGAGCGGGCGCAACGGCGGGTTCGTCAACTCGCTGTGGCTCTCGCTGCCCGCGCTGGCCGAGCGGTACGGGGCCGACGCGGGGCGAGCGGTGGCGATGGCGTCGCTGGAGTCCGTCGGGGCGATCGGGGACTGGTGCGCGGCGGAGGGCGTCGACGCGTGGTTCCGGCCCGCCGGCCACCCGGTGCTCAGCGCCGCGCCCGCCCAGGACGGCGTGAGCGCCGACGCGGTCGACGGCGACGAGGTGGTGGCGCTCGACGCCGCCGCCGCGCGCGCGATCTGCGACTCGCCGCTGTGGCGGGGCGGCGTGCTGGCGAAGACCGCGGCGACCGTGCATCCCGCGCGGCTGGCGTTCGGCCTGCGCGACCGGCTCGTGGCCCGCGGCGTGCGGATCTTCGAGGGCGCGCGCGTGCGGGCGCTGCGGGGGTCGGTGGCCGAGGTCGAGGGCGGCGGGACGGTGCGGGCGGGCGCCGCCGTGCTGGCGGTCAACGCGCGGGCGGCGGCGCTGCGGCCGCTGCGTCACCGGCTGACCGTCTCCTCGTCGCACATCGTCATGACCGAGCCGGTGCCCGACGTCCTGGACGCGCTCGGCTGGACCGGCGGCGAGCCGATCACCGACGGCCGCGCGCTGCTGCACTACTTCCGGACCACGAACGACGGGCGGATCCTGTTCGGCTGG
>DASVQH010000491.1:0-3212 GCA_036389195.1 Solirubrobacteraceae bacterium | reverse complement strand
CAACGCACCTGCTCGTGCGCTCTACGAGCGCCGCGGCTTCGCGCTCGCCCGCGAGTGGGACGCCGGCGGCATCCCGCTGGTGCGCTACGACCGCGGCTAGTCTCGCAGCGCGTGTCCCTGGCCATCCCGCCCCGCGCGCCGGTCGCCGGCGCCGTCGCGCCCGACCCGTCCCCGGCACCGCCGGCGCGGCGCCCGTGGCGCCTGGCCGTCGCCGGCGCGCTGGCGCTCGCCCTCGTCTCGCTGCTGCTGCCGTCCGAGCCCGCCTACGACCCGTGGGCGTGGATCATCTGGAGCCGCGAGATCACCGAGGGGACGCTCTCCACGACCACCGGGCCGTCGTGGAAGCCGCTGCCCGTGCTGCTCACCACCCCGTTCGCGCTGCTGGGCGGCGACGTCGCGCCCGCGGCCTGGCTGGTCCTGGGGCGGGCGGGCGGCCTGCTCGCCGTCGTCATGGTCTACCGGCTGGCCGGTCGGATGGCCGGGACGATCGCGGGCCTGCTGGCGGGCGCGTTCCTTCTGGTCTCCGACGAGTTCCTGCTCAACTTCGCCCGCGGCAACTCGGAGGGGCTGCTGGTGGCGCTCGTGCTGTTCGCCGTCGAGCGCCACCTCGACGGCCGGCCGCGCTCGACGTTCGTCCTCGGCTTCGCCGCCGCCCTGCTGCGCCCGGAGGTGTGGCCGTTCCTCGGCCTCTACGGGCTGTGGCTGGCCTGGCGCGACCGCCGCGCCCGGCCGCTGGTCGCCGCCGGGTTCGCCGGGCTCGTGGTCCTGTGGCTCGGCCCGGAGTGGTGGGGGTCGGGCAACCCGCTGCGGGCGTCGGACCGCGCCCGGCAGCCGAACCTCGACTCGGCCGCCTACGCCGAGCATCCCTTCCTCGAGGTCTTCCGCCGCTCCTCGCACGTGCTGATGGCGCCGGTGCTGGCGGGCGCCGCGCTCGCGCTCGTCGTGGCGGCCCGCGGCGCGATCGACCCCGTCCAGCGGCGGCTGCGGCTGGCCTTCGGCGCGTGGGCCGCGGTGCTGATGGTGATGGTGGCGGCGATGACCCAGGCCGGCTACGCCGGCAACCTCCGCTACGTCGCCCTGCCCGCCGCCCTGCTCTGCGCGCTGGCGGGCGCCGGCTGGGTCGAGGCGGTCCGCGCCGGCGGCGCGCGCTTCGGGCCCGCGGGGCGGATCGCGGCGGTCGCCGCGGCGGTGGCCGTCGCGCTGCCGTTCACGATCGCCGAGCTGCGCAGCTTCGCCGACGACGTCCGCTTCACCGGCGACGAGGCGGCGCTGTACGAGGACCTCGACGCCGCGATCACCGCCGCCGGCGGCCCGGCCGCCGTCCGCGCCTGCGGCCCGGTCAGCACCGGCCGGTTCGACACGATGCCGCTGGCCTGGCGGCTGCACGTGCCGATGCGCGACGTCGGGATCTTCCCCTCGGGCCCCGGGATCACCCTCTCGACGCGCAACTTCAGCCTGCTCGTGCCGAAGCCGTCGCGGCTCAGCCGCGATCCGCGCCGCCCGGTGATCGGGGGCACGGCGCAGTGGCTCGTCCGGGCGCGGTGTCACGGCTCCTCGTAGCCTTCAGTCCATGGCCACGTACGCCTCGCGCCGCCCCTGGGCTCTGCGTGCGCGGGCGCTGACCGGCGCGCGCGCGGGCGTCGCCGCGTCCGCGGCGGGCGTCGGGCTGATCGTCGCGGCGTCGCTGCTGGTGCGCGCGCACCACCTCGGCGTCGGCTACTGGATCGACGAGGGCCTCTCGGTCGGGATCGCCGACCGCCCGCTGCTCGACATCCCCGGCACGCTGCGCCTCGACGGCTCGCCGCCGCTCTACTACATGCTCCTGCACGTCTGGCTGGGGATCACCGGCTCGAGCTCCGAGTCGGCCACCGCGGCCCTCTCGCTGCTCTTCGCCTGCCTCGCCGTCCCCGTGGCCTTCGTGGGCACGCGCCGGCTGTTCGGCGCGCGGGCGGGCTGGATCGCCGCGGCGCTCACCGCGCTGAACCCGTTCCTGACGCAGTACTCGCAGGAGACGCGGATGTACGCGCTCGTCGTGCTGCTGGGGACGGTCGCGACGGCGGCGTTCGTCGCGGCGTTCGTCATGCGCCGGCGCGCGGCGCTCCCCGTCCTCGCGGTCGCGCTGGCCGCGATGGTCTACACGCACAACTACGCGCTGTTCTTCACGGCGGCGACCGGCCTGACCTGGCTGGGGCTCGTCGCGCTCGCGCCGCCGGAGGAGCGCCGGGCGCTGCTCCGCGACGGGCTCATCGCCTACGGCGCCGTCGCCGTCCTCTACGCGGCGTGGCTGCCGACCCTGCTCTTCCAGACCGCGCACACGGGCGCGCCATGGGCGGAACGCCCGGCGCTGTCGGAGCTGATCGACGCCCCGAGCAAACTGCTCGGCGAGGTGGAGCAGATCGCGCTGCTGCTCGCGGCCGGCACGGGTCTCGCGCGGGTCCTCTCGCGCCGCCGGCTCGACGAGGAGGCCCGCGCGGCCGTCGCGCTGACCGCCGTCGCGGTGCTGACGCTGCTGCTCGCCTGGCTCGCGTCGCAGGTCTCCCCGGCCTGGGCGATGCGCTACCTCGCCGTCGGCCTGCCGCCGCTGTTGCTGCTGGCCGCGTTCGGCCTCGCGCGGGCCGAGCGCCTCGGACTCGTCGGCCTGGCCGTGGTCGCGCTGTTCTGGGCGGGCTTCACCGGGCCCGACGAGAAGAGCAACGTCCGCACGGTCGCCGGCTCGCTGACCCCGAGCCTGCGCTCGGGCGACCTCGTGATCTCGACCTGGCCGGAGCAGATCCCCGTCCTCTCGCACTACCTGCCGCCGGGGCTGCGCTACGCGACCCTGTGGGGGTCGGTCGACGACCTCGGCGTCACCGACTGGCGCGACGGCGTCACGCGGCTGGAGCAGACCAGCGCCCCGGTGAACCTGCGGCCGCTGCTCGACGCGCTGCCGGAAGGCCACCGCGTGGTCCTCGTGCAGCCGATCGTCTACGGCTTGCAGCGCTGGAGCTCCCCGTGGACCGGCCTCGTGCGCGTGCGCTCGGAGGAGTGGTCGCGGGCGATCCTCGACGACCCCCGCTTCCACGTCTCGGCGATCTACCCGCCGTCGCCGTACCCCTCGCACCCCAACGCCGTCAAGGCGACGGTGCTGCTCAAGCGCGGGCGCTAGACGGTCTGCGGCTCGGGCGCCGCGGCCGCCGTCCCGGCCGGCGGCAGCGCGAGCACGACGCGCGCGC
>DASVQH010000490.1:0-30382 GCA_036389195.1 Solirubrobacteraceae bacterium | reverse complement strand
CGCGCCACCTGCGTCTCCTGGTGGATGACCGCGATGCCGGCCGCCGCGGCCGACCGCGGCGTCAGCGAGGACTGCTCGACGCCGTCGACGAGCACCGTCCCCTCGTCCCACCCGACGGCACCGCCGACGATCTTGATGAGCGTCGACTTGCCGGCGCCGTTCTCGCCGACCAGCGCGTGCACGGTGCCCGGCTGGACGGCGAGTGAGACGTCCTCGAGCGCGACCACGCCGGGGTAGCGCTTGCCCACGCCGCGCAGCTCCACGGCGGGCGGCACGGCGGGCGCCTGGGTCGTGTCGAGCATCGTCCGGCGCCCGGTGCCGTCAGGCCGCCTTCTTGGCCTCGGCCAGGTGCTCCTGGAAGACGAGCGGCTCCTGGTCGACCTTCGCCTTGATCGTGTCCGGGGTCTCCATCGACTCCGGGATGTCGGTCGGCGGCGTGACCTTGTCGCTCTCGAGGTGGGCGCGCATCATCTTCGCCCCCATCTCACCGCTCGTGGCCGAGGAGAAGTAGCGATCGGCCGAGATGAAGCCCTTGTCCATCCAGTCGATCATCTCGGTATTGCCGTCGCTCGTCACGTGCGTGTAGTTCTTGGCGCCCTTGCGCTGCAGGTAGGACGCGACGCCGACGCCCATCTCGGCGACCGAGGTGACGATGACGCGCGCCTTCGGGTGCGCCGTGGTCAGGTTCTGCGCGGCGGTGATCGCCTTGTCGCGCAGGTACTGGCCGGGGACCTTGCCCACGATCTTCCAGCCGCCGCCGACCTCGGCGAGCCCCTGGGCCAGGCCCTTGTCGAAGTCGTCCGAGAACTCGTTGCCGGGGAAGCCCTGCACGAGCAGGACCTCGCCGGGGTCCGCGTTCTGGCTCAGCCACTCGGCGATCTTCTTGCCGCCGGTCACGTTGTTGAGGCGGACGCGGCCGACGAGGATGTCGTCGGCCGGGCTCTCGCTCGCCCACGCGAGGCTGACCGTCGGGATGCTGCTCTTCTCGGCGTTCAGCGCCCCGCGAGCGGCGGACGCCGAGGTGACGGGCAGGGTGATGATCCCGTCGACCCCCTGCGAGACGAAGGTCTGGAAGTTCTTGATCTCGCCGTCGGGGGTGAAGTTCGACGACAGGAGCTTGACGTCGTAGCCGCCGGCCTCGAGCTCCTTGATCACGCCGGTGGCGGCGCCGAGCACGTACTCGTTGATGCCGATCAGCGTGACGCCGATGGTCTTGCCCTTCCCCGGCATGCCGTCGCCGGCCGCCGGGGTCTTGGCCCCGGAGTCCGCCGACGCCTTGTTCTTGTCCGCGTCGTCGCCGCAGGCCGCCAGCAGCGAGCCGCCGACCATCCCGGCGCCCAGCGTGGTGAGCCCGCGCCGCAGAAGCAGCCGCCGCGTGAGCTCGTCATCGAGGTACGACACTTCAGCTCCTTTGGATAGGGACGGGCTACGCCCGCGAGGCCCGCAGGCGCTCGCGCTCTTCGGCGGTGGCGTCGACGTCGACGGCGAAGCCGCCGTCGTCGCGGCCGACCTCCCGCAGGACGACGCCGTACTGCGTACGTGCGGTCTCCAGGCTCATGACGCCGTCGACGACGTCGCCGATCAGCAGCTCGGGATCGCGCTCGAGCGGGTTCCCGTAGCCCCCGCCGCCGCCCGAGTAGTAGAGGACGGTCGACGCGGGCGGCAGGTCGACGCCGGTCGCGAACATCCCGAGCTCCTGCGGATCGTCGCCGTCGGGATCGACCCACAGGCTCTGGTTGCCGCCGTCGCCGCCGCCCTCGACGCCCCACGGCGCGAAGCGCTGGCGATCGCCGAGGACCGACAGCTTGGCCTTGCCGTGCGTCAGGTGGAACTTCGCCCGGACGCCGTAGCCGCCGCGGTAGCGCCCGGGGCCTGCGCTGTCCTCGCGCAGGCACAGCTCGTCGAAGAGCACCGGGTAGAAGCGCTCGTGCACCTCGACGGGCTGGATCTTCACCCCCGGGCCGAAGAGCATGTGGCTGGGCAGGGTGCTGTCGCCTCTGGCCGTCGCCCCGTACCCGCCCGGCAGCCAGAAGTACATGACCCACGGCCGGTTGCCGAAGCGCTCGTCCTGGCCGCCGACCACGACGTTGGTGAGGTTGAAGATGCACGCCGTCTTGCGCGCGGGATCGGCGAGGCCGAGCACGCCGAGCGTGCAGGCGACGACCTTCTCGAACGCGCAGGCGGCCATCCCGCTCGCCGGCGTCGGCGGCAGCAGGTGCACGACCGAGTTGGGCCGCGTCTTCATCGACAGCACGCGGCTGACGCCGAAGTTGAGCGGCACACCGGGGAAGACGTTGAGCGTCGCGCTCAGCACCCCCGACCACGTCGTCGGCATCGGGCTGCCCACCGCCCCCATCGGCGCCGGATCGGAGTCCGTGAAGTCGAACTCGACCTGGCCGTCCTCGACGGTCATCCGCAGGTGGATCTTCACCGGGGGGTGGTCGGGGTGCGCGGGGTCCTGGTCGATGTGGTCCGTCCACTCGTAGACGCCGTTGGGGAGCGCCTCGGTGAACGTCCGCAGGATGCGCTCCGCGTAGTCCATCGACTCGCGGTAGGCGGCGAAGAGCGTCTCGCGCCCGTACTTCTCGGCCAGGCCGCGCAGGCGGTCGTCGCCGCCGAGACAGCATCCGACCATGGCCTGCAGGTCCCCGGTCGCGCCCGCTGCGTTGCGGACGTTGGCCATGACGAGCTGGATGATCGACTCGACCCGGACGCCGCGGTCGTAGATCTTCACGGCCGGCACGCGGATCCCCTCGGCGTAGCACTCCGTCGCCGACGGGTTGAACGTGCCGGGCAGCGGCCCGCCGACGTCGGGCCAGTGGGCGCACGCGACGATCCAGCCGATCCGCGTCCCCTCGTGGAACACCGGCCGCACGGCGCGCATGTCGTTGTTGTGCGTGCCGCCCGTGTACGGGTCGTTGTAGAGGAAGATGTCGCCCTCGTTGATGTCCTCGCCGAAGGTCTTGCGGACCGAGGCGATGGTGCCCTCGAAGGTGCCGAAGTGCACGGGCATGTCCCAGTGGCCGCTGGCGGCGAGATGCCCGTCGGCGTCGAAGAGCGCGAACGTGAAGTCGCGGCCCTCGGTGACGACCGGCGAGAAGGCCGTGCGGCACAGCCGCACCCCCATCTCGTCGCAGATGGTCACGAGGCTGCTGCGCAGGACCTCGAAGGTGATCGGGTCCAGGCGGGTCTCGGTCGTGCTCACGACGCGGCCTCCGGGTCGATGGCGATGAGGACGTTCTCGTAGTCGTCGACGCGCGCCGCCATCCCCGGCAGCACGACGATGGTGCTGTCGAGCTGCTCGACGATGGCGGGGCCGTCGAAGGTGACCCCGGGGGCCAGCCGGTCGCGGTCGTAGATCGGCGTGTCGTGGAACGCGCCGTCGAAGTAGATCGAGCGCGTCCCGGCCCGCGCGTCCTCGAGCGACCCGGTCCGCTCGCTGGGCGAGAGCTTGAACGTGTCGGCCTTGCCGATGCCCGAGACGCGCAGGGTGGCGATCTCCGGCTCGGCCGCGTCGGCCGGCATCGTGTAGCCGTACTCCTGCCCGTGGCGCGCGTGGAAGGACGCGATGACCGTCCGCAGCGTCTCGGCGTCGAGCTCGCCGGACGGCACGGGGATGTTGATGCTGTCGGCCTGGCCGTAGTAGCGGACGTCGGCCGTGCGCTCGATCAGCATGTCCCCGGGCGCCACGCCCTCGCCGGCGAGGGTGTCGGCCGCCTTGCGCTCGAGCGCCCCGTACTCGGCGTTGAGCTGGGCGAGGTCGAGCTGCGACTCCGTCCGCATCAGCGACTTCGACACGTCGTGGCGGATGTCGACCATGAGCAGGCCGAGCGCCGAGGTCAGCCCGGGATGCCGCGGCACGACGACCTGGGGGACGTTGGCCTCCTTCGCCACCTCCGCGGCGAAGAGCGGGCCCGCCCCGCCGAGTGCGAACAGCGAGAACTCGCGCGGGTCGTAGCCGCGGTCGACCGTGGCGAGGCGCAGCGACTCGGTCATGTTGTTGACCGCGATGCGCACGATGCCCGACGCCGCCTCGACGGCGTCCCACCCGAAGTGCTCGCCGATGTCCTTGCGCACCGCACCCTCGGCGAGCGCCGGGTCGACGGTCATCTCGCCTCCCAGGAACGCCGACGCCTCGAGCCGGCCGAGCACGAGCTCCGCGTCCGTCACGGTGGCGTCGGTTCCGCCCTGGCCGTAGCACGCGGGGCCGGGTGACGCGCCGGCGCTGTGCGGCCCGACGCGCAGGCTGCCGCCCTTGTCGATCCAGGCGATCGAGCCGCCACCGGCGCCGATCGACTTCACGTCGACGCACGGGAAGCGGACCGGTGTCCCCCACTCGACCATGTACTGGTTGGTCCGCAGGACCTCGCCGTCGTGGATGAGCCCGACGTCGAGGCTCGTGCCGCCCATATCGAAGGTGACGACGTGGTCGATCCCGGCGAGCTTGCAGATCTGCGCGGCGGCCATGACGCCCGCCGCGGGGCCCGACTCGACGGTGCGGGCCGGGACCTGGCGCACGATGTCCGGCGTGGCGACGCCGCCGGCCGACGTGGAGATGACGACGTCGCCGCCGTAGCCCTTGTCGCGCAGCTCGTGCTCGAGCGCGGCGACGTAGCGGTCCATCACCGGGCCGATGTACGCGTTGACCGTCGTGGTCGCGGTCCGCTCGTACTCGAGGATCTCCGGGAGGATCTCCGACGAGATGCTCAGGTAGACCCCCGGGAGCTCCTCGCTGAGGATCGCCTTGATGCGCTGCTCGTGGTCCGGGTTGACGAAGGAGTTGATCAGGGTGACGGCGACCGCCTCGAGCCCCTGCTCGCGGATCTCGGCGGCGACGCGGCGCACGTCCTGCTCGTCGAGCGGCTTGACGACGTCCCCCGCGTAGTCCACGCGCTCGTCGACCTCGAAGCGGCTCGGCCGCGGCACGAGGCCCGCCTGCGGCTGCCACCAGAGGTTGAACTGGTCGGCGCGATCGCCGCGGCGCAGGACGAGCACGTCGCGGAAGCCCTTCGTCGTCACCAGCCCGGTCCGCGCCCCGTGGCGCGCGACGATCGCGTTCGTGCCCACGGTCGTGCCGTGCGCGAGGAGGTTCATCTCCGACAGCGGCTGCTCGAGCCGATCGAGGCCGTTCAGCAGCCCCTTGTGGAACGCGGGCGGCGTCGAGGGGACCTTGACCCGGGTGATCTCGCCGTCGCGGATCATCACCGTGTCGGTGAAGGTCCCACCGATGTCGACGCCTACGCGGAATCCTGCCATCCGTGCCTCCGAGAAGAGGAGAGTTTGTACCGACCGTTCCGTACAAACGCGACGCTAGCCGATCCCCGGTGCGTCCGTCAAGCGACAGCGGTCAGAGCGTGAATCCGCCGTCCACGACGAGCACGTGTCCGGTGACGTAGGAGCCGTCGCAGACGAGGTAGCGCACGGCGCTCGCGACCTCGCCGACGGTCGCCGGCCGCCCGAGGCTCGTGCGCGCCACCATGCGCGCCTTGACGTCGTCGCGCACCGCCGCCGTCATGTCCGTCTCCACGAGCCCGGGGGCCACGACGTTCACCGTGACGCCGTCGCGGCCCAGCTCCTTGGCCAGGCTGCGGGCGAGTCCGAGCATTCCGGCCTTCGCGGTGGCGTACGCCGCGTCGCCCGGGAAGCCGACGAGGCCGACGACCGACCCCATCAGCACGATCCGCCCGGCGCCGGACCGCCGCAGGGCGGGCACCGCGGCCCGGAGGATCGCGAACGAGCCGTCGAGCGACGTCCCCAGGACGAGCCGCCAGTCCTCGTCGGAGAGGCCCTCGAGCCGACCGCCGCGCCAGGTGGCGGCGTTGAGGACCAGGACGTCGAGCCGGCCGCGAGCCTCGAGCACGCCCGCGACGAGCGCCTCGCCGCTGGCCGGGTCGGCGACGTCGGCGGGCCACAGCGACACGGCGTCAGGTCCGTCTCGCTTGCGCAGCTCAGCCGCGGCGGCGGGCGCGGTCCGGTAGTTCGCGGCGATGTGCGCGCCGGCCGCCCGGAGCTCTGCCGCGACCGCCGCGCCGATCCCGCGCGACGCCCCAGTAATGAGTGCTACACGACCGTTGAGCGGAAGGCTCCTTGTGGCCTCGGAAACCGTTTCAGGAGTCCTGGACATATGTACCGACCGCACGGTACAGTCGCGACGACATGGCGTCCAGCTCGCGACCAAAGTCGCTGGTCGATCGTTACGCTCGCGCGACGATGGAAGACGGGGTGTCGCCCCAGAAGCAGCGGATCATGCGCGAGGCCGCCAAGCTCTTCGCCTCGAAGGGCTACGACGCGACTGGCATCTCGGACATCCTCGAGGCGGTCGGCCTCGGCAAGGGCGCGCTCTACCACCACATCGGGAGCAAGGAGGCGCTGCTCTACGACATCAGCCGCGCCCACGTGGTCCAGATGGTCGCGGTCGGTGAGGAGATCCTGGCCAGGGACGAGCCGGCCGACGTGAAGCTCCGCGAGCTCAGCCGTCAGCTCATCCGGACCATCGCCACGAGCCTTCCCGAGGTGACGGTCTTCTTCGCCGAGCACCGGGCGGTCACCGGCGACCGGCGCAAGGAGCTCATGCAGCTCCGCCATCGCTTCGAGGAGATCTGGGCGGCCATCCTCAAGCAGGGCGAGCACGAGGGCATCTTCCGGCCGACCGACGAGATCGACGTCAAGGGCGTCCTCGGCACCTTCAACTACACGTACGTCTGGTTCAAGCCGCGCGGCAGCGTGTCGCCCGAGCAGCTCGCCGACCGGTACGTCGAGCTGCTCCTCGGCGGGCTCAAGCCCGACTGACCGCCGGACCTTCGCCGTCCGCGCGCCCGGCGGTGTAACGGTGCCATCGATTCGACCGGAATGCCGGTGCCGCCGCTCGAGCCGTGGGGGAAGGCGCCGTGCGGGCGCCTCGCCCGCTAGGGCGGCCGCGACGCGACGACCGTCCTCAGCGCGCCGGTCGCGTCGACCTTCGCGATGCGGCTCGCGTTCGAGCCGTCGGCGGATGTTGACCAGCTGCCCGGTGGCCGCGCGAGCGACGGGCGACGGCCCTTGGGCAACTGCCTGACGAACCAGCCGCCTGTGGTGGTCTGTCCCGCCCGCGGGCGTGCGCGGAGCCCGACGCTACTGCGCAGGACGCCCGGGGACAGCCGGAGCCGGCCCGCGGGGCTTCAGTCGGTGCGGAGTGCCGGAGCGCTTTCTGCTCGTGCCCGAGGGTCGTGGATGAGATCTTCGACCCCGGTCCTGAACCGCCCTTTACAACAGAGGCAGGAGTGGGAGAGACTCGCGCCTCGGCGATGCGGCGGGGGCCGCGGAGAGGGGTACGACATGCGCTTGAAGACTCCGAGTGCCGGGACGGTGCTGGGGGGCGTTGCGGTGGTGATTGCGATGACCGGGACGGCGTTCGCCGCGACCGGCCAGCTGGTCAACATCGCGGACGGTACGAACGCCGCCCGCATCGCGAAGGTGGGGAGCACCGGGAGCCTGCAGGTCGGGGATGCGATCGGGCCGCTGACCGTCGACGGGACGACGACCAGCCGCGAGAGCGTGCCTTCCGCGCTCTTCACCACCTATGGCGGCGCGCGGGACGGAGACGGCTGCGGCACCATCGCGTCGGCGCCCTCCGGGAAGGCACTCGTGATCAAGACGCTGTCGCTCGACACGTACCTGCGGCCCACGCCGAGCGACGGCACGTTCCTGCGCCTCTACGTCGGGCCGTGCGAGCCGGGGTACGTCGTCATGGACTTCGACAAGCTGGAGGCGGGGCAGCGCTCGGTGTCGCTCGACCCCGGGCTGGCGATCCCCGCCGGCGCGGCGCTGCGTGCCGACGTTCAGGGCAGCACGGACCTCGCGGTCCAGATCGCCGCGTTCGGCTACAAGGTGCCGGGCAGCGCCGTCGCGCCGCTGTCGGCCTCCCGGTCGAGCGGTCCGGCGCGGTGAGGCGGCGCGAAGGCGCCCACGCTCCGGGCCTTCGATTACCGCAGTGCGTAGGGAGTTTCTCAAGCCCTCTGCCGGACTCGAACCGGCGACCCCTTCCTTACCATGGAACTCAGGGCGCGCAACGCGCGCGCACGTGCGGGCACGAAAGCAAGCGTTTCCAGGTCTTTCGCCGCGTCAGATATCAGCCGCCCGTGCCCGCTCGTGACCGCTCGTAACCCGCTGTTGGACGCCCTGTGGACGCGGTGCTCGGCGCCATAAGGACCTGACGGCCGTCGCGTTGTCCGCCCGAACTGCGCTTAGAACGAGGCAAGGATGCCGCGGCTCGCCGTGCCGCGCTCAGTTTCCCTCGACACGGTTACCCACTCGCCGCGACCGCGCTTTCCCGCGTAGTTGGTCGTGACTCGTCCCCGCGGGTGCCGCGGGCTCATCAGGCGCCTTTTGGAGACTGATCCGCTGCTTCGTAGCCCGTCGAAGCTTCCGGCGCCGAGCGTGAGCTAAACGACATGGCCGTTATCGCCTCTTGGAAGACCAGCTGCAACTGCTCATCGAGATAGGCGGGACGGCGCTCGCTGCGGAAATGCTGCTTCTAAAAGTGCGACGGCGGCATCCGTCTATAGAGCGACCCCAATCGCGTTCCCAGGATCTAGGGAAGGCCGGCGCCGTTCTCCACAGCCGCCAGCGCCCGCGCGAAGTCTTCAATGCTGAACAGCATCGGGGGTTGGAGCGCGGGGTAGTGCGTGAAGAGCTCCGGCGACTTGGCGTCGATGTGGTCCCACAGGAAGTCGCTCTGTGATCATGGCGGGCACTACGAGGAGCGGCCAGACGCGTTCCACGAGATCGATTCGTAGGCCCGGCACCTCGACCGTTCCGTCGAGCACGTCGACAAGCGCTGCGTCTAGCTCCCGCAGCCCGTCGAGCCGCCCTGCTCGCGGAGTTGGTGAACGCAGCTGCGCGATATCGTAGCCTGCGCGCACGTCGTGCCGGAACACACCGCTGCCACCTCGGTCGCCCCTCCGAACGCTCCCTGGCGGGCGATCGAGGCTGATCCGTCGGCGGGCGCATACGTGTCCGTCTACCTCAGCTCAACGCTCGGAAGGCTGCCGGTGCGGGACATCCTGAGGCTCGGCGACAACAAGGCCGACCCCAACCTCGAGACGAAGACGTACGGGTTGTTCTCCACCTGTGAGCCGATCATGCGCACGAGCGTCGCGCAGCGGAACATCGGCGACGTCTTCTTCATCACCAGCGTGGACGGCATCGGCAGGGCACTGGTGGGGTGGTACGAGCTCGGCTGGATCGCCGAGCTTGGTGCGAAGGACTTCGCGTTGACGGCTCGTTATATGCGGTTCATCGATCCGATCCCGCTCAGGCGGATGTCGCCCAGGCTGCGAGCGGAGATCCCTGAGAACCTGCGAAACTACAAACGGGTGGAACCGGCGATTGCCGACGAGCTACGGAAGCTGGTCGCGGCGAGCCCTGATCGCACCAATGACTACCTGGCCGAGGTCGACCGGCTGGAGCGTCTTAGCTACTCGCGCACCGGGTTCCGCTACCCGAGCTGGGATCGCGCGGGCTCGTTTACATGGGCGGAAGCTCCGAGCTTCATGGCGGAGTCGCCGCAGGCGACTCCAGCTCCGAACACGTCGCCGACGGGCACCTGGGTGTGCACAGGGTGCGGCGCCGAGATCCGCAACGAGGCGCGGCTGAAGGTCTGCAACAGCTGCGGGAGCCGCGACACGCTGCAGCCCGGAGCGTCGGTATGAGGGAACGCGTCTTCCTCTCCTACGAGCACCTCGGGCACGACGCGCTTGAGGACGTCGCGCGCCTGGTCGCCACGACCGGGTACGGCATCAGCGGCCGGAACTTCGCGCCCGACAAGCTGTTCGCGGTCGGATCGCCGCACCAGCAGCTGCAGGCCGCAAGTGCCGCGCTCGTCCTCATCACCGCAGACGCCGAGGCGAGCGCGACGATCGCCGAGGAGATCGAGTGGGCAATCGAGCAGAGCAAGGGCCTCGTCGGCCTGCGCCTCGACCCCACCGCGGCGATCCCGCGGGCGCTCTTCGACGCAGGCGCCGAGGTGCTGGACGCGCGACGAGACGACGACGTTGGCTACTTGCCGCGGGCGATCGACACCGCCGTGCAAAGCGCGAAGCTCCTTGAGCAGGCGGCCATTCGCGGATCGGGGCTTGGCGCGCCGTGCGCTCGCCCCACCCGCAGAAGCTAGGGCGCCGTGTACGCCCAGTTGGCGATGAACACGAGACCACCTGGCCCGGCGGCGCCGGCCTCTAGACGGCGGGAGTCGCATTCAGGCCAGCAGCGCCGAGATGCGCGCTGACCGGGTCGTTACGGAGCTTCTCACCCGTCACTGTCGCAAGCTTGAGACCAAAGAGGAGCATGTCCGGGACGCGGCGGGCGGTGAAATCCTCCACCGACAGGTGACCGCGCGCGGCGTCGGCGGCGGCCGCGGCGAGCTTGGTGAGGTGGAGAGCGTAGTGGCGCAGCTGCTCGGCCTTCGTCAAGCCCGCCACGTCCAGGTGGTAGTAGCGATCGTGCTCGATCTGAATCAGCTGAAGCTGGCGCCACGAGGCGGCGTCGGGCACGAGGTCAGCTCCATCGAAGGCGTCCGCGTGGTGCACGACGTTGCGCAGCTCAATCGCGCTGAGGCGGTCGCGGTAAAGCGCCACCGCTTTGTCGCCGGCGAGCCGGAGCGCGACGGCACGCAGGCGCTGACCCGCATCGCGCACGTCGGCCGGATCTGCGACCTCGTTGTGCTCGGCGTGATCGCAGACGTTGGCGACGAGGCCGGCGATCGAGGCGAGCTCCAGCGTGGCGGCGACGAGATCTTCACGGTGAAGCGGCATCGCGGGAAGGCTTGCATCGGAGGCGGACAGTGCCGGCCTACTCGAGCTCACTCATGCTCGTCTCGACGGCTTCGAGCACGCCGCCGATGAGGCCGAACAGCTCCCGGGCGAACTCCTTGCGCTCGGTCGCCGTCTTGGAGGTCGACTTCGCACGATGGGCTCGATCGTAGACCGCCTCCAGCCGCTTGATCAACAGCTCGACGTTGCTGCGCGCGCCCACTTCGCGGAACACGCGAAGGTGCTCGAGCAGCCGAGCGACGCCGAGCGAGGGGAACTCCTTGACGTCATCTTCCGTGACCTTCCCGATGTCGCTGAACGTCTGGGCCCACAACGCGTGGATCTTGTCGCGCGCCTCTGGGTCGGACCGATCCGCGGGGCCGTGCGCCGCGCCGTAGGCCATCTCCATGAGCACCTCGGGCCGCAGATCGACGAAGCGGTCCACCTTCGTACCCGACAGCTCCGGCATGACGAAGTCGTGGATGGCCTCGGTCGCGATCGTCACGAGGTGGCCGGCTCTCACAGGCCCGTCGGTGCCGCGATCGAGCACGTGTTTCTGGATTGCACGTAGCTCGCCGACGTTCACCGGCCACCAGAGCGTCAGATCCTGCTTGCGGAAGTAGCCGATGCAGTCGAGGCGGTCGCCCTCGGCGTCGGTGGCCTTCACCAGCTGGACGGCGATGAACGCCGGCGACTGGTTCACCGAGCGCAGCTCTCGGTTGGACGTAAGGAACACCACGGCCTTCGTGCTGCCGAGCAGCGCGCCGGCTTCGTCGAGCTCGCTCTCGCGAACGCCTGTCGCCAGCAGGCGCTCGCCATGGTTGAACGGCGCCCCACCGTGCGCGACCAGCGACGGCGACCGCTTCTGCCACCACTTCACCGCGTCCTTGAACCAGCCCTCCGGGTCGTCGAGCTTGCCCGCGAAGTTCGTCGGGATCCGTTCGGCTGACTCTGGCTGACGCACGACACACGTGACGTTCAACAGCCGTCCGGGGCGTCGATCGAGCTGCGCGACAAGCCGCTCGTAGGCGGCGTCGGCCGTCTCGCAGTCGATCGCCACGAACCCCGGCGGGGCGGTGATGGGCTCGTGCAGATTGACTGCTGCCGTACGCGGGATGATGAGGCGCTCCTTGCGCTCGGCGTCGACCGTGTCGATTTCCAAGCGCGGCGCGTGGCGCACCAGCTCGCGGCCGGTCTGCTCGCCGATGCGGACGATGCGGCACACCGGTGCGCCCCAAGTCGTCGGCGTCGGCGCCGAGACCACGAGGATCGGGGTCGCCGGGGCTTCGTGGTCCTCGAAGGCATGGACATGGTCCCAGGTGAGGACCGACCGGTGCTTGTGCCCGTGCAGCACACCGTGGAACCGGTGGTGGCTCAACCAGGCTCGCAGCCGGGCGAGGTTGGTGAAGGACTCGTACGGCTTGGTCTCCTCGTCCTCCGTCACTGGCAGCAGGTGGTGGTGCAGCACGGCGAGGCGCACCTTCCCATCGGCCTCGTGGTCGCGCAGCTGGTCCGTGAGCCAGTCGAGCTGCGTCTCCGACACCCTGGCCGCGTCGTAGCGATGGTCGGTGCCGGTCGACTCGACCTTTACCCCACACCAGTTCGCGCTGTTCACGGCGGCGACGAGGCAGTCCTCAAGGTCAAGGATCGGCTGGGCGTTCGCGTCATCGAGCTTGTCCACGCCGTCGCAGAAGGGCGTCCGCATGTCTTGTTCGCGCGTGTGCTTCAGGAACAGCTCGTACTTGCCCGGCGTCCCTGGATCGCTCGCCCGGTCGACGTCGTGGTTGCCGGGCACCGCGATGATCCGGTCGGGCGTGACGATCCCGATTGTGTCGACCAGCTCCCGGAAGCGCGTGAAGCCGGGCTCGTCGTGCGCGGTCGTGATGTCGCCACTCACCACGAGCGCGTCGAGCTCCCAGCCGGATGCGTCCAGGTGCTCCTTGACCGCCGTAAGCGAGGTCTTCATGACCGCGAGGCGCGAGTTCTCGTCCTGCGGGACGAACCCGCCCTTGTCGTCGGTCTTGCGCTCCCACGGCTGTCCTTTGCCCAGGTGGAGGTCAGATATGTGCAGCAGCACCGACATGGCGTCGCCTCCAGGCTACGGGGATCTCATCGTTGATCCCCCAGCTCGGCGGGAAAAACAGGCCGACCGGCGACGGATCCGGCACGAAGTGCTGCTTGATCTTGACGCGCCCGCTCGTCAGTGCCGGGAACGCGACGCGCGAGTACTTGTCGACCTCGCAGAGCAGGTTCTGGCAGTCGATGGCGTGCAGGGCACGGCCGAAGAGGGTGGGCGGCCGTATCGCCAGCTCGTCCTCGATCGAGCCCTGCTGTTCGACGAGCCAGTGGACGGCATCGCCAGGTCGCATGCCGCTGAGGCTCGTGAAGACCTTAGCCAGCCCGCGCAGCGCACCGGGCCCGGGGACGACAAACGAGTCCTCGGAGAACTCGATGAGCTGGCTGTAGTTGAGGTCGATGGCGAGCTGGTATGCCATGAACGGCCCGATGAGCGGCCACTCGCGCAGCAGCGTGTAAACGGCCGCGAGCGTTGGCGCCGACGCGACGCGTTGCGGAAGCCCGTCCGCGAGCATGGCGTTGAGGAGCGCGAGGTGGTTGCGGTGCTTGCGGCGGTGGCCGTACGCCGGGTTCGCGCAGAGGATGAACGCGTTCGTGTACAGGCGCTGCCCATCGTCGAAGGCGGCAGACAGGACGGCGTCGTAGCGCTCGGGGTCGAACGAAGCGGCGTCGATCGGCCCGAGCTCGCGCTCCAGAAGCTCCCAGGTCGTCGTCCGGCAGAATAGCCGGTGCAGGACGACCCTGAGGAAGAGGTCGTCGGCGTCGGCGTCCGGGTTGCCGTAGGCCGCGTGCTGGATCAGGTGCTGCGAGACGCGGTCGGCCGCACGGAACGCGTTGCAGAACCGGTACTCCGACAGGATCGGATCATCGGTCCACGGCGCGGACTCGCCGGCCAGCCGCGCCTCGAAGATGTGCTGGCGTTCGGCGGCGAAGGTCCAGTACGTGCGGTAGACGTCCTCGCGCGGCACCGGATCGTCCATCGGCGTGACTCTCGCAGGTCACGCCGACGGCTGGCGTCTATGCCTAGGCGCCGCGGGCGCGATTTCGTGCAGTTGCTGGCTGACCGCGCATCGTCGCGACCGAACCACCCACCGCGATCGCTTCCCAGATCTCAGACGCTCATTCCCGCCGATCATGAGCGCACTCCACGGCCGCTGATGCGCCACGCGCTCTGCGACCGGTCCGACTGCATCACGGCGTAGCTCCGCCACTCCAGCAGCCACGGAGCTCATTCCAGCGCCCATGCGCCGCCACCGCGCAGACACGTCAGACCGGTCAGACACGTCAGGCCGCACCCTGGAACCACCGGTAAGGCGACAGACGCACTTGCGCCGCGACCACACTCTTCACGTCTCGGATGACCGGCGACAGTCGGAGTCTCCGTCGCCGCCGACTCGCTGATCAACTGCCACAGCCTTCGTGTCAAAACCCTGAGGCGCTACATGGACTGAGCGCCGCAGTCGGGAGGCGAACGGCATGCCTCCGTGCGCTTGCGCACGACGCCGTCGACGTCTTCCTTTGTACGAACGACGCCCTGGACGCCGCCAGACGTCGAGCCCCGACGAGCCGGCAACGCTAGCGAACGCGTGGCTCGTGGCGGAGGAGACGACCCCGCACTGGCGCTGGTGTTCGCAGGCCGCCGTGACACGCAAGCCGACGACCCCTTCCTCACCTGGGAAGGGGTCGCGATTGGACGCGCCTTGGACGCGGGCCCCGGCAACCGCCATCGCCGTCGATGCGGATTTGGCTCTACAGCGACGAAGCCCTCTGCCGGACTCGAACCGGCGACCCCTTCCTTACCATGGAACTCAGTCTGCGCAACGCGCGGGTACTTCCGCACACCGAAAGTGTCGTCTTGCACGTCTTTTCGACCACTGCTCGTGCTCGGCCCTGCCCGGGCGTGAGTGCTCGCTTCGGCCTATTGACGCGCCTTGGACGCGGAGCCGCAGCGCGGTGGGCCATTCCTCGATGGTCGGACCGCGCGCGCCAGCGGATCGAACTGCGCTTCGAGAGGGCAGTCAGCGGCACGCCCGCCCAGTCGTAGATTCCCTGTCTAGGCTTCCTCGCGCAACCGCCGCGACTGCAGTTACCGGGCGTGGTTCGGATGCGCCTCGGGCGTCCCAGCCGAGCGAGGCGACGGGCGCCGAGAAGGTCGCGACTAGGCGAGTCGGGGCGCAAACTTCGCGCATGCCGCGCTCAGACGGACCCCGACGCGATTGACGTCAAAGGACGTCAGAGCCCGGGTGTCACCTCGATCTCCGAACCCTGCGCTAGTTCTGCGTCGGTACCGCGTCGACCGTCTCGATCGAGCCGGCGAGCCCGCTGATGGCGAGGATCCGCTCGATCGGGCCCGGCGCCTTGAGCAACGTGACGCGTCGTCCCTGGGCCTGGGCTCGCTTGTGTGCGGACACGAGCTCGCGCAGCCCGGCTGAATCGAGGAAGCGCAGCTGGCGAAGGTCGAGCACGAGCTCGGGCGGACGCGTCGCCTCCTCCTGCTGGAGCCGCTTGGCGAGGCGGTCCGCGGTGACCAGGGTCAGCTCACCGAACAGGCTCAGCTGGATCCCACCCGGACGAGTGCTCGTCTCGAACTCGAGCTCGTCGTCCACGGACGGCCTCGCTGGAGCATCGGAGACGGGACGCGCGACACCCGGCGCCGCGGCGACCCCGGACGGCTGACCCGTCGCGATGGCGAGCGCCGGCGCCGGTCCAGCCTCGAGCTGCACATGGGGCAGCCATTCCAGCCAGCGGGGCAGGTACCAGTTCCACTCGCCGAGGAGCTTCATCGTCGCGGGCAGCAGGACCGCACGGACGACCGTCGCGTCGAGGAGCACGGCGACGGCGAGCCCGAAGCCCATCTGCTTGGTGTCGAGCGACGCGTTGGTCGCGAAGATCGCGAACACGGCGACCATGACGATGGCGGCGCTCGTCACCGTGCCGGCGGTGCTCCGAATGCCCTCGGCGACGGCCTGCTCGGTGCGCATCCCGCCGGCGACGAGCTCCTTGACGCGGCTGAGGATGAAGACGTGGTAGTCCATCGAGAGCCCGAACAGCAGGACGAACAGGAACAGCGGCAGCCAGGACGCGATGGCGCCGTTGGAGTTGAACCCGAGGAGTCCCTCGGCCCACTCGTGCTCAAAGACGGCGGCGAGGATCCCGTACGCCGCGCCGACGGAGAGCAGGTTCAAGACGATCGCCTTGAGCGGGATGACGACGGACCGGAAGGTCACGAGCAGCAGCAGGAAGGCGAGCGCGAGGACGAACCCGAACACGATCGGCACGCTCGTCTTCATCTGCTCGTTGAAGTCTCCCGTGCCGGCGGTCTGGCCGGTCACCGCCACCTTGACGCCCGGTACCCCACCGATCGTGTTCGGGATGACCTCGTCACGCAGCACCTTCAACGCCGCGTTGGACGCCGCGTCGTCTCCGCTGCCGGCCACGGGGATGGAGACCGTCGCGACCGTGTGTGCGGCGTTCTGCTGGACCTGGATCGGTTGGAACATCCGCCCGGTGGCCGTTGCGCGCCACTGCATGTCGAACAGCTCGTGCTGGACCTCGTTCGCCCGCACGTCGGACGCCTTGACGACCACGACCGCGGGAGTCTGAGCACCGGGGAACGCCGCCTGGATGCGCTTGTACGACTCGACGATCGTCACCTTCTTGGGGAGGTCGGTGAAGCTCGGGAGCTTGGTGTGCAGGCTGAAGGCTGGTATCGCCAGGACGAGGAGCGCGGCGGCGGCCACGCCGGCGGAGACAGCCGGGTGCCGCAGCACCGGCCGCAGGATCGCCGCCCACATCGCGCCGTCCTCGCGCCCGGGCTTCCGGCGCCCGACGAACGGGACGCGGCCGCGGTCGACCCGGTCGCCGAGCTTCGACATGAGGGCCGGGAGCACCGTCAGCGACCCGATCATCGCCATCGCCACGACGACCATGGCGCCGACGCCGATCGAGGTGAAGATCTTGTTGCCCGCGAACAGCATCCCAGCCATCGCGATGAACACCGTCGCGCCAGAGATCAGCACCGCCTGGCCGGAGGTCGCCGCCGTCCGGGTCAGCGCCTCGCCCACCGGGACGCCGGCCGCGCGCTCCTGGCGCTCGCGTCGCAGATAGAACAGCGCGTAGTCGATCCCCACGGCCATGCCGATCAGCACGATCACCGCCTGCGTGGCGTTGTCGGACGGGACGAGGTGGCTCACGAGCGTGCTGACGCCGGTCGCCGCCAGGACGGCGGAGAGCCCGAGGAGGACCGGCAGCCCGGCGGCGACGAGCGCACCGAACGCGACGACGAGGATGGCCAGCGTGATGGGCAGCGACAGCATCTCCGCCCGCTGGGTGTCCTTCTCCACGGTGGCCGCCAGCTGGTGCTTGGCGCTCGCCTGGCCGAACTGCCCCACGAACAGGTCGCGATGCTCGCGCCGCACCGCGGCGACCGCGTCGAGCACGGGGTCGATGCGCTCCTCGGCGGTCTCGGAGTCTCCGCGTAGATCGAAGGGGATCAGCGCCGACCGGCGATCGGCCGACACCTGGCCGATGCCCTCCGCGCTCAACGGTGACACGAGGTTCTTGACGACGCGCTCGCGCCCCAGCCGGCGAACCGCGTCCTCGATCGCCGCCCGGAAGCCCGGGTCGTCGACCGTCGCGGAGCGGCTCTGAATGAGGACCTGCTCGGAAGCCGGCGACTCGAAGTCCCCGTCTTCGAGGTACCGCTGGGCCACGGCCGACTCGCCCGAGGAGACCTCCGAGTCCTTGAGCTTGTTGGTCCCGACCGCCCCGCCGAGCGTCACCGCGACGATCGCGAACGCCAGCCACCCGAACACCGCGGTCTTCCAGTGCAGTGCGCTCCACCGCTCAGCTCGCGCCGCCAGATTGAGGTCCCGCTTCTTGTCCGACATGCGCGAAGGGTGCGCTGCCACCCGATTCCGGCGCGTCGGGGAAAACCACCATTTTTTTCCGGAGTGTCGAGCGGCTGACCCAGACGGGTACCGGCACGTCAGCACGCTCGCCCAGGGCGGCGTGCTCGCCGTCGTCGAACACCGCGCACGCGCGAGCGCGTCTACGCCCTCGTGGACGGGGCCGCGAACCTCTCGCCGGAGGATCTCGCCCGACGCCACGGCGAGCGACCACCTGCGGTTCTTCACGATCTTCCTCGCCGGCCTGCTCGACGACTTCGGCCGCTACCTCGCCCGCGAGCGCTTCGACCTGATCGCCGACGGCGTCGGGTACCGGCAGATCCCGCTCGAGCCGACCGACCAGGAGTTCGCCGAGCTGGCCGGCCGGCTGAACGCCGCGCTCGCACCGGTGATCGCGAACCGGCCCGCCCCGGGACGCACGCGACGAACGCTGACCACCATCGTCATGCCCACGACCACCCCCGCGGAAGGAGCCACACCATGAGCAGCCCGCAGCAGACCCTCAGACGCGAGCTCTGGCGTCCCGACGAGCACGCCATCTGGGTACGCCGCCAGCCCCGGCTCGGCTGGGGCTGGACGATCAACTTCGCCGAGATCGCCCGCCGCTTCGGGCGCCGGTGACGCCCGCATCCCAGCCTCGGCCGACGGCCCCGCAGGACGGTCGGACCGTCGGCCGTCGGCTCGACGCGCTACGCCTCGACGAGCCCGCGCCGGATCGCGTAGCGGGTCAGCGCGACGCGGTCTCGCAGCCCCAGCTTGAGGAGGATGTTCTGGCGGTGGCGTTCGACGGTCTTCTCGCTGATCGACAGGAGCGTCGCGATCTCCCTCCCCGTGTGCGAGTCCGCGATCAACCGGACGATCTCGAGCTCGCGTGCCGTCAACGGCTCGATCGGCGCTCGGTCGACCGACTCCCCGCGACGCAGGAAGTCGCGCATGAACGCCGCCACAGCCGTGGGATACAGGAAGGGCTCGCCGTGCATGGCGGCGCGGCACGCCTCGACGAGATCCTCGTCGACGGCATCCGCGACGTCCGTGGGACCGGCGTAGAGATGCGCCCCAGCCGGCCGCAGCTGTGCCGCCTGCCCGAGCCACACGACCACCCGGCACTCCGGGTCCCCCAGCGCGATGCGCTCCTCGAGCGCGACGGCGCTCGAACCGCTGTTGCGGGCCGCGATCCCGCCGAACACGCTCGACGTCATCCGGCACAGCGCCGGCTCCTGCTGCACCGCGTCACCGAACGGACAGCGGCGATTGCCCAGGACGACCTTCTCCTCGTCGGCCTCGATGACGTAGAAGTCGCCGCCGATGGCACGCTTCAGCCGGACGAAGAGGTCCGCCATCTCCTTCGGCGACAGCCGCCCCGCGACGTTCCGCGCCGCGCGGTAGGCCTCCTCCATGCGCCCGCCCACGTCGGCGCCGACCTGCGCCACCACCGCTTCAGCCGCCGACGGACCCTGAATCGCCTCGACCGCCTGGGCGAGCTCCACGACCAGCGCCCGCAGGAAGGCCTCCTTGCCGAACGTGCCGTCCGCGCGCGCTTCCCGCGGAGCCGGAAGCGCCCCCACCGATCGGCGCGGCGGGTCATACGACGTCTCGACGCGCCGCTTGATCGGCAACGTCGCGCTCACCTTCGAGCCGCCGGCCGCCTTGTCGGCCCGGCGCAGGTCCCCGGCGAAGGCACCGGCGAGGAAGAGGCCGCGCCCTCCCACCGCGGACGCGGGCGGAAGCTCGGCGCGCAGGTCGAATCCCGCGCCGAGGTCGTGCACCTCCAGGCACGGGCTCTCGCCCGTCCACGTCGCACAGACCCAAGCCGGTCCCGCAGCGTGCTTGAAGGCGTTCGTCAACAGCTCGGCGACGACGATCTCCGCGCCCGCCAGATCCGCATCGGGCGCCGCGTGCCGGCCGAGGTAGCTCATGACCTCACGACGCAAGGCCGACACTGCCTGGGCGCTCGTCGCGTCAACGGCCCACTCCATCGATTCGACCTAATCAGGTCTCGGGGAGCGGCGCAAGAGAACGGTCGCCTCAGCGCTCGTGCAGGACGAAGGTGAGCGCGAGGTGGACAGCGACCGCCCCGGCGAACACGACCGCCCACCGCGGCTGTTCAGACGCGAACAGCGCCACCACGGCAGCGCCGAAGACGGCGAGCTCGAGGAGCAGTCGCCCGGGATCCGCGACGTCGTGCTTCCTCTTCGGCGAGATGAACGTGCCCCAGACGACCGCAGCCAGCAGCGGCGATCCGACTCCGAGCACCCAGGCGACCACGCCGTCGTGTGCCGCGAACCCCCAATAGCCAAGCGCCGCCAGCAGGCACAGCTCGAGCGCGAAGCGCAGAACGTCGTTGGGCGAGATCACCGGCACATCCCTCTGCCGCCGGCCGGGAAGGTCACGCCGCGCAGGTTCGGGGCTCCCGCGTCACGGCGCCAGCGGCCGCGTCGTTTGCATGACACACCGGAAAAAGATGGTGGTAATCCCCGACGCGACGCCGCGCGGGACCACTGATAGTCAGCCAACGCCTCGCGACAGATCGCGCGGCGACTTCGACGCACCGAGCAGCCGGTTCCCCGGCATGGCGACCGTCTGCCACCCATGCCCCTCAGCGAAGGAGCCGGAACACCGATGGCCATCACCTCCGAAGTGCCGAGCCGGACGCTCTCGGAGACCCGCGAGGCCGTAATCCATGCTGACGAGGTCACGCGGACCTACGGCGAGGGCGAGGCGGCGGTCCACGCGCTGCGCGGTGTGTCCCTGGAGATCGAGCGCCACCGTCTGACCGCGGTGATGGGGCCGTCGGGCTCGGGCAAGTCGACGCTGATGCACATCCTCGCGGGCCTCGACCGACCTGACAGCGGCACGGTGACGATCGACGAGACCGAGATCACCACGCTCGACGACGACGCGCTGACAAGGCTGCGACGCAGTCACATCGGGTTCATCTTCCAGTTCTTCAACCTGCTTCCGATGCTCACGGCGGAGGAGAACATCCTCCTGCCGCTCGAGATCGCTGGGAAGCGGCCCGATCCGGCGTGGCACGAGACGGTCATGCAGAAGGTCGGCCTCGTCGAGCGGCGCACGCACCGGCCCGCCGAGCTGTCCGGCGGCCAGCAGCAGCGCGTGGCGGTCGCTCGCGCGGTCGTGGCCAAGCCGGTCGTCATGTTCGCCGACGAGCCCACCGGCAACCTCGACTCCCGTACGGGCGCCGAGATCCTCGGGCTGCTGCGTGACACGGTCGACTCGCTCGGCCAGACCACGGTGATGGTGACGCACGACCCGCAGGCGGCGGCGATCGCCGATCGCATCCTGTTCCTCGACGACGGCCGGGTCGTGCGCGACCAGGCGCACTGCACGGCGTCCCAGATCCTGGCGACGATGGAAGAGCTCGCGGCGTAATGCGACGCGTCGCGCTGAAGGGCCTCGCGTTCCGCAAGGTGCGCGCGCTCCTGACCGCTCTCGCCGTGGTCCTCGGCGTGGCGATGGTGAGCGGCACCTACGTCCTCACCGACAGCATCGAGCGGGCGTTCAACGGCATCTTCACGGGCTCCTACGACGACACGAGCGCCGTGATCTCCGGCAAGCAGGTCGTCGAGTACTCCACGACCGGCAAGGCGACGGTGCCGGAGTCGCTGCTGCAGACCGTGCGCGGCGCCGAGGGTGTCGCCCAGGCCGAGGGGGCGATCTTCGACCTCCAGTCGGAGGGCAACACGGTCAAGCTCTACAACGACAAGGGCGAGGCGGCCGGCAACGGCCAGGCGCCGTCGTTCGGGTTCGGCTTCGACGGCGACGCCGATCGCTTCAACCCGCTCCAGCTGGTCGACGGCAAGTGGGCGGCCGGCGCCTCGCAGGTGGTGATCGACCAGGCGACCGCCGAGGACCAGGGCTGGGCGATCGGCGACCGCATCCGCGCCGCGGCCGAGGGGCCCGCGAGGTCGTTCACGGTCACGGGCATCGCGCGGCTGGGCGACGTCCAGTCGCTGGGTGGCGCCACGCTCGCGGTCTTCGACGTCCCCACCGCCCAGCAGCTGCTCGACAAGGAGGGGCAGCTCGACACGATCTTCGTGGCGTCGAAGGAGGGCGTCACCCCGCGGCAGCTGACCGCGAACATCGCGCCCCTGCTGCCCGCGAGCGCGCAGGTGCGCACCGGCGACCAGCAGGCCAGCGCGGACTCCACCGGGATCAGCGAGGGCGTCGACTTCATGCGCTACTTCCTGCTCGCCTTCGCAGCGATCGCCCTCGGCGTCGGCTCGTTCGTGATCTACAACACGCTCACGATCACCCTCGCCCAGCGGGTCCGGGAGTTCGCCACCCTGCGGACCCTCGGCGCATCGCGGCGACAGATCATGCGGTCCGTGCTGCTCGAGGGCTTCGTCCTCGGGCTGCTGGCCTCGCTGCTCGGCCTGTTCGCCGGCGTCGGCCTGGCCAAGGGACTGAGCGCCATCTTCGACGCCATGGACCTGTCGATGCCCCAGGGCGGGCTCGTGCTGGCCACCCGGACCACCGTCGTGTCGCTGGTGCTCGGCGTCGGCATCACGATGCTGGCCACGATCATCCCCGCCCGGCGCGCCATGTCGATCCCGCCGATCGCCGCCGTGCGCGAGGGCGCCACGCTGCCGCCCGGCCGGCTCACACGACACCGCTGGCTCCAGCCGGTCACCGCGGCGGTCGCCGTCGTGCTGCTCGTGGTCGGCGGCACGGGCATCCTCGACACCGGTGCGTCGCTGCTGGCGACCGCGTTCGGGTGCGTGTTCTTCTTCGTGTCGTTCTGGCTGGTCTCCTCGCGCCTCGTGGTGCCGATCGCGTCGGCCGTGGGGCGGCCCTCCGAGCGGCTCGCGGGCTCCGCCGGCCGGCTGGCAGTCCGCAACTCGCAGCGCAACCCGGTCCGCACCGCCCGTACCGCGGCCGCGCTGATGATCGGGCTCGCGCTGGTCACGCTCGTGGCGACGCTCGGCGCCGGCATGCGCGGGACGGCCAAGGACTCGCTGGACGACATCGTCGACGCCGACTACGTCCTCACGTCCGAGAACGGCTACTCGACGTTCCCCGCCGCGGCCGGCGACGCCCTCGCCGCGGTCGACGGCGTCCAGGTGGCCTCCAGCGTGCGCAGCGACAACGCGGTGGCGTTCGGCGAGGAGATCGGCGTCATGGGCATGGACGCGAGCGCCGACAAGACCTTCAACGTCTTCCTGGTCAAGGGCAGCACGCAGACGCCGGGGACCCTGACCGGCGACCAGGCCGTCGTCCGGGAGTCCTTCGCCAAGAAGCACCACCTCGCGATCGGCGACAGGTTCCGCATCACGACGGCCGCCGGGACCCCGGTCGACCTGACCGTCGGGTCGCTGCAGGCGCCCCGATCGATCGACAAGCTCGAACCGCTGCTCGCCGTCGTCGCGATCCGCCAGGCGAAGTTCGACCAGGCCTTCCCGCGACCGCGCAACCTCTTCTCGTTCGTGGACATCGACGGGGGCGCCACCCCGCAGAACACGGCCGCGCTGCAGTCCGCGCTGAAGGGCTTCCCCGAGCTGGCGCTCGACACCGAGGCCGGCTGGGTCGACGTCCGCGCGGGCGGCCTCGACATCGTCCTCAACCTGTTCTACGTCCTGCTCGCGCTGTCGGTGCTCGTCAGCCTCTTCGGGATGGTCAACACGCTGGTCCTCTCGGTGTTCGAGCGCACCCGAGAGCTCGGGATGCTCCGCGCGGTCGGCATGACGCGCCGCCAGGTGCGCCGGATGGTCCGCCAGGAGAGCGTGATCACCGCGCTGATCGGCGCCGCCGTCGGGCTGCCGCTCGGGCTCTTCCTCGCGGCGCTCATCTCGAACGCGCTGTCGGACGAGGGGATCGGGTTCGCGGTCCCGTGGGTCCAGCTGATCGCCTTCACCATCGTCGCCGTCGTCGCCGGAGTGCTCGCGGCGATCGTCCCGGCGCGGCGTGCGGCGAAGCTCAACGTGCTCAGGGCGCTGCAGTACGAGTAGCCCGGATCGGCCCCGATCGAAAGGACCGCCAGTGGACGCGTCGTCTCCTTATCCGCTTCGCCTCGAAGGCGACCTCTCGCCCCGGCTGAGCCGCTGGCTGTGGCTGGTCAAGTGGCTCCTGCTGATCCCGCACATCATCGTGCTCGTCTTCCTCTGGATCGCGTTCCTCGCGGTCTCGGTGGTCGCGTTCTTCGCGATCCTCATCACCGGCCGCTACCCGCGGAGTCTCTTCGAGTTCAACGTCGGGGTGCTCCGCTGGAGCTGGCGAGTGAGTTACTACTCCTACTGCGCGCTCGGCACCGACGCCTATCCACCCTTCACCCTCGGAGAGGTCGCGGACTACCCGGCGCGTCTGTCCGTGGCCTACCCGCCGCAGCTCTCGCGCGGTCTCGCGCTCGTGAAGTGGTGGCTGCTGGCCCTGCCGCACTACCTGATCGTGGGTGTCTTCTCCGGCGGCGCGTTCGCCGGCGTCAGTGAGGCCAACGACGGCAACTGGTGGTACGGCGGCGGGCTGATCGGCCTCCTGGTCCTCATCGGCGGCATTGCCTTGCTGTTCAGCGGCCGCTACCCGCGCGGGCTCTACGACCTCGTCATGGGCATGAACCGCTGGTGCTTGCGCGTCGTCGCCTACGCCGCGCTGATGACCGACCGCTACCCGCCGTTCCGCCTGGACATGGGCGATCGCGAGCCGCCGCCCGCGGACGTTCTCGCCCCGGCCGGCGCGGGCCCGCTCCCCGGTGCGCTGACGAGTTGAGGGCGTGACGCCTGCGCCGCCGGCCCGACGGGGAGGCGACCCGTCCTCCGACTGCTGCGGGCCGCCGGCGTCGTCACGCCCGGCTGGCCGGTCCTGCCGCTGCGGGCGCGATGGCGTCGCCCGGCGCCGTCTCCACGCAGAGGAGCGCCGTCGGCGGGAGGCGGTCATCCGGAAGCTGCGGCCCGGCGAGAGAGTGCCGTCGGTCGCTCGGCGGAGCTGCTGCACGGCGTTGCCGGGCTCGACAACCTCGGCCCCATCGCTTCCGGCGCGGTGACGTGGGCGCGCGGAGCATCGTCTTCAACGCAACCGAGACCGGGCGGCGCGTGCGAGCGGCGCGCGCCGCGCGGCCGGTCCTCGAAGACCTCGAAGCATGGCGTCAGACGTCAGGCGAGTGTGCGCCAACCCGCCGCCTAGAGGGTCGGGAACGAGAAAGGCCCGCAGTTGCGGACCTTTCGTCGAAGCCCTCTGCCGGACTCGAACCGGCGAGCCCTTCCTTACCTTGGAACTCAGGTGGCGCAACGCGCGCATACTTGCGCACACATGAGGTGCCGTCTTGCAGGCATAGTTGAGCGCCGGCCTTGCTCCGACCTGCCCGCGCGTGTGCGCTTGGTTCGGCCCGCTGGACGCGCCTTGGCCGCGGACGCGCGGGTGTGCAGTCGGCCAGTACGCGATCATCGGACCGCACGCTTCAGCGGGTCGAACTGCACTCTGAAACGAGCAAGCGGCGGCACGCCCGCTCACGCGCACATCCATCCTCGAGTCGCCTCCTCGCGCACCGCCGCGAACCGCAACTACCGAGCGTGGTCGGTCGCGCCTCAGCGCCCCGGCCCGGACGAGGCGACGACGCCGAGTAGGCCTGAGCCGGTCAATCGAGTCGCGACGGCAGTTCGCGCACGCCGCGCTCAGCCGAACCACCAGGTGATCGAAGTCAGGAGCGGTCCAAAGCCCGAGTGCCGCGACAGCCTCTCCGGCGGTGCTCAACCACAGCGGCGACCTCGCCGGCCGGCTGCGGAGCCTTGAATGGTCGCTGGTCTCGGACTCACGGACGCGGAGCCCGACGAGACCCAGAATGCGGCCTGGCTCGCCTACCTATCCGACGAGGTAACCGTCGACGATTTGAACGCGCTGCTGCCCGAGGACCGGTTCCGCTGGGACAGCAGCTACGGAGAGGCGCCAGCCGATCTGATGATCGACGGAAACGCGTCGGCGGGACCCGCCCGAGCCAGCCGCAGAGTCTGACTCGCTCCCCTATCGCATTCGATCTCGACCTTGCCCCGCACCGTTGTCGACTTCGCACTCGACGTCCGCCTGGGGGCCTGCCTCGGCCCCGACGAGCGTGACCTAGCTTCACAAGTCACGCCAGTCGTTAGGGGGCCGTGACGGTGATCATCGCAGCGACCGGACCGTCGTCGCAGCAAGCCAAATGCCGTCGACCCGAGGCCCGTCCTGTAGTCGCGCCTAGTTCGGTCTAGCCTCCCTCGCGTGCTCAGTCGCAGGTGGCGTCCTCAGGGAAGATGTCACCGCGCCAAACGTAGCGGTGCTTCACTCCGGACGGGGCAACAGTCAACCGGACTCGCAGCCTTTACGTTGAACGCTCGCACCGTCTACCGACGCGCACGCGGGCTGTACCGCGGTATTGACCGTCTCCGCCAGAATCGATGGCCCGGATCCGACATCTGAAGGATCGACCACTCAGATGCTTGCAGGCTTTCGCGCTTGTGCGTGGCAGCGTCTGGAAGTGAGCGACGATCTCGCGGTATAGCGCCTCCTTGGCGAGACGCCGAGCGCTTGACCGGGTGGAGGCGACCGCAGCGACGGCCAACGCCGAAACGGCGAGCAGGACCAAGAACGTTACCGCGGCCGTACTGAACGCCCTCTGCACAGGGTGTGGACTGCACCGGGATTGAGGACTGTGGGCGTATTGCAGGGCTTGCTTTAGTCCTCGAGCGACACCGACGGCTTGGCGGCGCGACTTATGACGGCTCAGCGCGCGATGCATGAGCGCATGTTCCGCAAGGCTTGCCGCACCCCGGGTGGAGACCGCAGCAGACGGCTATGTCGCTTGAGCGAGCGGCCTCGTTGCAGTAGTTCGTGCCCGTCAGCCGCTCGCTGATGACGCCCCGTCGCAGTCTGACGCGGTGCGCGTCGTCAACGGGCAGCGCGTGTACTCCCCACCCGTCCCGGTCATGCAAGGTCACGGAGGCGATCCGAGCTCGAACGGATGCGCGACGCGACGTCCCCGCGGACGCGAGAGCCGGAGTCTGACGTCGACGATCGGGTCGCACCAGCCGCCGCCGATGGACTCCATGGCACGTGATCGTCGGGTCGCACATGTGGCCAGGCCGGTGCACAGGCGATGCGTGTCGCGTTCGTCCTCGACTACGCGACGGTCTGATGCGACCATTCCCTGCGCGGCCCCGATGCATCGATATGACGATCGGGAACCTGCCGCGTGGAGTGCTGGCGCGGGGTCCCGATCGTCTACTCGACGGGCAACCTCGCCGGATAGCACACGTTCCCGGTGACCGGCGCCCTGGGCCTAAGCGCGGTGGTGGAACTGCGGATCGACGGCCGCGGGCGCCTCCGCGGCGGCCGCTGACTCCCGCTGGTCCTCACCGAGCCGGCGCGCCCGACCGTCGACCGGCCGAACGCGATCAGCACCCGGGCTCGCGGCCAGGCAGTCGGAGGAGGACTTCGACACGCCCGGGCTGCGGTCGGACGGCCGCTTCGTTCGTGCGCCTTCAGGCGTCGCGGGAGGCGCGGGGCGTCGGGCGCGGGGTACGATCGTCGAGTGTCCCCCCTGCGTGCGGTCGCGCTCTCGGTCGTCCTCGTCGTCGCCGTGGTCGGCGACGCGCAGGCGCTCAGCGACTTCCGGACCCCCAATCGCGCCGCGTACTGCGCGCTCAGCGACGGCCGAGCCACCCCGTCGCTGTCCTGCTGGACGCCGAACGACGGGTTCACCGTGTGGATGACGCGCCGCGGTCGGGCGCACAAGGAGTACGACGAGCAGGCTCGCGGATTCTATGACCAAACGCTTCGGGTGCTGCGGTTCGGCGAGACCTGGCGCAACCGGACGCTCGGATATCGCTGCCGAAGCCGCCGCAGCGGGCTGACCTGCCGCAATCGCCGTGGGCACGGTTGGTGGCTCGGGCGCTTCGTCGGCTACCGGCTCTTCCTGAGGAAGCGCCCGGTGGACTACTCGCCGGCGGCGCCGGTCCAGCCGTCGAGCTCCGACACGCGGTCGCCGTGCACCGGTGCCGCGAGGATCGCGTACGGGCCGCCGTCGCCGTACGGGGAGTACTGCTGCGCCAGCCACCACGCCGCGCGCGAGTAGCGATCACCGTCGAACCACTCCGCGTGCGGGTGCAGCTCGAGTAGCCGGTCCTCCGTCATCCCGACCCGGAGCCCCCGCCAGCTGCGGAACCGGCGGCCCTTCGCCCGGAAGGCCTGAGCCAGACCGACTTCGTCGGAGCAGATGGTCTGGTCGGGTCGCCATCCCCCGAAATTCCAGAACTCGATCCGGAGGCCGAGCCGCCGCCACTTCAGGATGCATCCGCCGCCTTTCTCGAAGCGGCTCGACGGCCGGCCGAACGCGCCCACCGCAGCGCCGATGGTGGGTTGGTATGTGCGACCGAACGTCGTCTTGAAGGGCCCGATCCTCTTCACGGCGTACCGGCCGGGGACGATCGAGTACGACCGGGCCTCAACGGAGGCGGGAAGCGCGAATATCAGCGCGACGACGACGAGAAGGGCCACCGTGCCGGAGAGCGACACGCGGCTAATCAGGTCCGGGCGGTCTCCATACTTGACCGCGTATAGGGGAGAAGAACTGTTTTGCTCGATGTCAAGCGAGCGACTGATCATCTGGTCCGCGAGCTTCCCCACGCAACGCGGCCGTGTCAAGCGGACCCGCCGACGTTCGGCCTCACGCGCTGTCTACTTGCCTGAAGCTGAACTCGTATCTAGTGTTGGAGCATGAGACTGAAACGTCTTGCAGCGTTGGCAGCGAGCTTTGCGGTCCTCCTCGCGGCGCAGCCGGCCCAAGCCTCGAAGCGCTGTGCGAAGGTTCGTGTCACCGCCGCGTCAGGGGAGAAGATTCGCGCCACGGTGCGCGTCGAGCGTGGCCGCGCTAGGTGCCGCGTGGCGCGGAAAGTGGCTCGGGCGATCCTGTCGGGCCGGGCCCGTTATCACGAGGGCGACAGCCATGCCGACTCCTACTACATCGTCGGCAACTGGGAGGGCGGCATCAGCACAGGCGCCTGGGCAGCCACTAATCAGGTGACTGGCGCGTACATCATCGGCCAGATCCACTGATCGCGCCTGAACGCCGGCTCGCTTCGGGGTCAACGGTCGCATCCGCACCGCTGCCACGATGACTCGGCGATCGTGACGGGCGTAGGTTCTCCCACCAGCCCGACGATGTCACTCTGCTAGGTGGGTAGGTTGGCCACTTTCAGCGACGCGGACTCGTGGCTCGGTCGCGCGGGGGGCTGATGATCACGGCTACTGGACGATGGACGAGCCGTGCGCTGGTGGGCTCGGCGCGGCGGCGCGCCGAGCGCCTCTGGTTCCTCACCGCTCCGTGTCCGCGTCCGCTCGCCCTTCGCACCAGCGACGCGGCACGTAGGTCGATCCGGGAGTGCGTTGCTATCCCGCCACGCTGAACCACCTCGTGGCGGGCGACGGGTCTCGGTTGCCGGCGGCGTCGACGGCCTGGACGTAGAATCGGTAGCTACCGGCCGCCAAGGCCGGATAGGCCTTCGGTGACCGGCAGCCTTCCCAGGTTCCGATGACGCCGTCCTTGTCGAGTCGGCAACGGAACGAACCGCCGGACTCTGAGCTCGAGAAACCCAACGATGCGCTCGACGATCCAAGGGCTGCCGACGTGACCGTCGTCTGCGGCGCCGTCAGATCGACGCGGAACCACCGCGTCGACGGCGTCGCGTCCCTGTTGCCCGCCGCGTCGACCGCTTGGACGTAGAAGCGGTAGCTGCCTTCCGTCAGGCCGCTGAATGCCTTCGGCGACCGACAGGCGACCCAGGTACCCACGACGCCGTCCTTGTCGAATCGACACCGGAATGAACTCCCGGTTTCGGAGCTCGCGAATGCAAACGAAGGCGCGGCGGTCTTGATCGGGCCGCTCAGTCCTGAGGTGATCGTCGTCTCGGGCGCCGTGAGATCGACCCGGAAGTCGCGGTACGCCGGCGACGGGTCCCGGACGCCGTCCGGATCCACTGCTCGGACGTAGAACCGATGCGAGCCTTCGGCCAGCCCGCTGTACGACTTCCGCGACCCGCACACCTCCCATGAGCCGTTCGTCGCTCCGATGTCCAGCCGGCACTGGAACGACGACCCCGCCCGCGAGCTCGTGAATCCGAAGGCCGCTGCCGTAGTGCGGATGGGCCCCGCTGGGCCCGAGGTGATCGTCGTGTGAGGGCCAGCCGGCTTGACTGTGACGGCCGACGACGCAGCGTCCGCCGTGCCGCCGTCGTTCTCAGCGGTCTTGACGCAGGAGAGCTGGTGGCCCTCGTCGTCCGCCACAGGCGTGTAGCTCACCGACTCCGCGCCGGCGATGGGGCTGCCGTCGCGGCGCCATCGCACGGAGGTGCGATCGGGCGGCGCGTCCCAGCGGTCGTGCGTGCACGAGACGCGCTCGGCAACGTACGCCAGACCGCTGACGACGGGAGACTGGACGCTCGCCGGCGCGGCTATGGGGCTCCGGGCGTTGCCCGCGGCGAAGCTGGCCCCGTCGATGTTGTAGTCGATGCCCGTGGTGTCAAGGTAGATCTCGGCGCGCAGCGCCGTGTGGCCGCTGTTGATGACGTGGAACGGCGCGGACACCAGCGTCCACTTGCGACCGACCGTGAACCCCGTGTGCTCCTCCTTAGGCGTGCC
>DASVQH010000489.1:0-6646 GCA_036389195.1 Solirubrobacteraceae bacterium | reverse complement strand
CGGCCCCGGCTCCCGCCCCGACGCTCTCGAGCGCCACGATC
Source organism: Solirubrobacteraceae bacterium (assembly GCA_036389195.1). Classification (GTDB taxonomy): domain Bacteria; phylum Actinomycetota; class Thermoleophilia; order Solirubrobacterales; family Solirubrobacteraceae; genus JACCYI01. Next base: position 6,605 of record DASVQH010000489.1, on the reverse strand, counting down.
AGCGCGCGGCGGTACTCCGCCTTGTGCGGGACCACCGCCATGTGGTCGGCCTTGACGTCGAACGTGCGGGCGCCGAGCGCCTCGGCCAGCGCGCGCTGCTTGCGCGGCGGCACGCTGCGGTCGCGCGCGGTGACGACCACCGCCGCCGGCAGCCCGCGCAGCTCCTCGATCCACGGCCGGGCGTCGTAGCGGGAGAGCTCGCGGCCGGCCTCGGCGATGTCGACGCTCGACCCGCGCGACAGCTCGGCGGCCACCCACTCGCGCTCCGGCCCGGCGGGGATCCCGGAGCCGCGCACGATCAGCTTCCAGAACTGCGCCGGGGCGAGCCCGAGCCAGAACCGGATCGAGGCCATCGTCTTCCAGAAGACGCTCATCCGCTTGCCCTGCCAGTCCGTCGACGTCGCGCACAGCACGACGCCGCGGACGGCCTGGCGGTGCGCGCGGGACATGAGCGTGGCGATCGGGCCGCCCATCGAGTAACCGACCGCGGTGACCGGGCCGCAGCCGAGGTGCTCGACGAGGGCGGCCGCATCCGCGGCGCAGTCGGTCAGCCGGAACGGCGCGGACGTCCGCAGCCCGCGGCCGTGGCCGCGGTGGTCCATGGCCAGGACGCGGTAGCCCTCGTCGGCCAACGCGCCGTAGACCGGGAACCAGTTGAGGTCGGACGGGAACATCCAGCCGTGCAGCAGGAGGACGGCCGGACCGTCGCCGCCGGAGTCGCGCACGAAGAGCTCGCCGCGGCCGGGGACGTGGATGATCCGCCCCGGGGGCAGCGGGACGGGAGGCTCGGGTGCGTGATGGGTGGCAGCCATGGAGAGCATGAAGTACCCGGCCGGGTGGTCCACATAAGCAACCGCTCGAGGACTCGCGTCGGGCCAGGCGTCTAGGGTGACCCGCCGTGGGACACCGCGATCTGGCCGTCGACCTGGGCACCGCGAACACGCTCGTGTACGAGCGCGGGCGCGGCATCGTCGTGCGCGAGCCCTCCGTGGTGGCCATGGACGCCGAGCGCGGCGAGGTCTACGCCGTCGGCGCGGAGGCCCACCGGATGATCGGCCGCACCCCGGCCACGATCGCCGCCACGCGGCCCCTGCGCCACGGGGTCATCGCCGACTTCGAGGTGACCGAGGCGATGCTGCGCTACTTCCTGCGCAAGGCGTCGCACCGCAGCCGCTGGACCCGCCAGCGCGTGGTCATGTGCGTGCCCTCCGGGGTGACCAGCGTGGAGATGCGGGCCGTCGAGGAGGCCTGCCTGTCGGCCGGCGCCCGCCAGGTCGCGCTGATCGAGGAGCCGATCGCCGCCGCCATCGGCGCCGGGCTGGAGATCGCGCAGCCGCAGGGCCACATGGTCGTCGACATCGGCGGCGGCACCAGCGAGGTCGCCGTCCTGTCGATGGGGGAGATCGTCGTCGAGGAGTCGCTGCGCATCGGCGGCTACGACCTCGACGAGGCGATCATCGCCTACGTCCGCCGCGAGCACGGCCTGGCCATCGGCCAGCCGACCGCGGAGGAGATCAAGCTGGCCATCGGCTCGGCCGGGCCGCTGCCCGAGGAGCTCCGCGTGGAGGTCCGCGGGCGCGAGCTGGTCTCCGGGCTGCCGCGCGAGGTGGTCATCGACTCCGCGCAGGCCCGCGACGCGCTGGCCGAGCCCGTCCAGGCGATCGTCGACGCCGTGCGCGAGACGCTCGACCGCACGCCGCCCGAGCTGGCCTCCGACATCCTCACCTCGGGCATCCTGCTGGCGGGCGGCGGCGCGCTGCTGCACGGGCTCGCCGAGCGCCTGCACGACGAGACCCAGATGCCGACCTACGTGGCGGCGTCCGCCTTGACCTGCGTGGCCGAGGGCGCCGGGCAGGCGCTGGAGGAGTTCGAGGTCATCGCCCGGCGCCAGGCGCTCAACCGGCCCGGCCGCTCGCGCGGCGGGAGCCGCGCGCGACGATGACCGCGGCCGAGGTCGTCGCGGTGCTCGCCGCGGGCCTCGCCGCCGGGACGATCAACACGGTCGTCGGCTCCGGGACGCTGATCACCTTCCCGGTCCTGCTGGCGGTCGGGTACTCGCCGGTGGTCGCCAACGTCTCCAACACGATCGGCCTGGTCCCCGGCTCGGTGTCGGGCTCGATCGGCTACCGCGCCGAGCTCGCCGGCCAGAAGGCGCGGATCCTGCGCCTGAGCGCCGCGTCGCTGCTGGGCGGCATCACCGGCGCGGTCCTGCTGCTGGTGCTGCCGGCGTCGGCGTTCAAGGCGATCGTGCCGGTGCTGATCGCCGTCGCGCTGATCCTGGTGGTCGCCCAGCCGCGGCTCGCGGCGGCGCTCGCCGCGCGCCGCTCGCGCGCCCGGCCGCACGGCGGCCCGGGGCTGCTGGCGGGGATCTACGGCACCGGCGTGTACGGCGGCTTCTTCGGCGCGGCGCAGGGGATCATCCTGCTGGCGCTGATGGGGATCGCCCTCGACGAGGACCTCCAGCGCATCAACGCGATCAAGAACGTCCTGGCCAGCCTGGTCAACGGCGTGGCCGCCGTCATCTTCATCGCCGTCGCCCACGTCGCCTGGCTGCCCGCGGCGCTGATCGCCGCCGGCTCGGCCGCCGGCGGCCAGCTCGGGGCGCACCTGGGGCGGCGGCTGCCCCCGGCGGTTCTGCGCGGCGTCATCGTGGTGGTCGGGATCGCCGCGATCGTCGGGCTCGTGACCTAGTAGTAGACCAGCGTGATCTGGTACACGATGACCGCCAGCATGGCCGCCGATACGGCCGCGAACGGCGGCCAGGGCGGGTCCGCGCCGCCGCGCTTGAACGCCGTCGCGACGGCGACCAGGATGAAGGCCAGGAAAGGGACGAAGTAGCGCGGCTGGATCCCGCTGACGCTGGGGGCGCCGACGTCCGTCCACACCAGGTAGAGGGCGAGGTAGACGAGGGCGACGCCGCCGAGCCCCGCCAGGAGCGCCCAGGCGGCCTGCAGGCGCGGGCCGCGGCCGGACACGAGCACGGGCCGCCGCCCGGCCGCCAGCGCGAACCCGAGGGCCAGATAGGCGCAGACGACCCAGAACCCGGGGAGCTGCGGCACCACCGGCGTCGTCCGGAAGAACGAGAACGCCCCGGGCAGCTGGAAGAAGACGTCGCGGGTGACGTCGGTGAACATCGACACCCGCAGCACCTCGAGGAAGCCGGACGGGTGCTCGAAGATCCAGCTCAGCTGGCGGTCCGGGTCGACGGTGGGGAGGTTCGAGACGGTGATGCGGCCGGCCAGCGCGTTCCAGCCCAGCAGCAGCAGCACGGGCACGCCGGCCGTCGCGGCGCGCAGCAGGTCCGCGCGCCGCCGTTCCGGCGCGAAGTGCCGCCACGGGACGAGCAGGACCAGGGCCACGAACGCGATGTGCGGCACCTTGGTGAGCGCCAGCGCCGCCAGGACGACGCCGAGGCCCAGCGCCGCCCGGCGGTCCGGCTCCTCGCGCTCGCGCAGGCGCAGCACGAGCGCCGCGGCGAGCAGCGCCAGGCCGTACGCGGCGCCGTCCGTGCTCACGACGCTGGCCTGGATGACCGACATCGGCAGCAGGGCGACGACCGCGATGAACAAGCGGCCGGTCGGCGCCACCCGCAGCGCCGCGAGGACCAGCGCGACGTAGAGCAGGAAGCCCAGGATCCGCGCGGCGTAGAGCGCGGCGACCGGGCCCGCGCCCACGAGCCGCATGAGCCCCGCGCCGACGAGGTGGCCGGCGTAGGGCACGGGCGAGTAGACCGCGGTGTTGTCGTAGTCGCGGGCGCCCGTCTGGCCCTGGCAGCCGCTCGGGTAGTCGTCGAAGTTGCCGAGGCGCATCGGCCCCGGCGCGATCGCGCGCTGCTCGACCTCGTGGAGGTAGGAGAGCGTGCAGGCGTCGAACTTCGTGGGGGCGCTCGGCTCGCCGTGCGGGTCGGGCACGAGGACGCCGTTGAGCAGGCCGTTGACCCGCAGGAAGTGGTTGGGCTCGTCGTTGCCCTGACCGGGCGGCATCAGGCTCACGGTGAACAGGCCGGCCACGAGCAGGATCAGGCCGGTGGCCAGCCACAGCCCGTCCGCCCACGGCGGTCGCGGCCGGGCCCAGCGCCGGCGCGCGGGCGAGCCGGGGGCGCGGACGGCGCCCGGCGCGTCGCCGGGGGACGCCTCAGCGGTCTGCTCAGTGCTCACGGCCAGGAGACGCTAGCGGCTCAGGCGGCGCGCACCGGGTCCAGCGAGGGGCGCTTCGCGACCCGCCCGTCGCCGGAGGACCGGCCGCGCAGCCGCCGCAGCACCCACGGGGCGACGTGGCGGCCGAGCCACACGGCGTCGCCGGCCAGCGCGGCGTGGCGGCGTGCCGCGGCGGCCGCGGGCAGCGGGTGCGTCCACGCGTCCGAGGCGCCCGGCAGGCCGAGCGCCTGCGCCGCCGCGGCGGCGATGCGCGCGTGCCCGTCGGGGTTGGCGTGCAGGCGGTCCGGGTGCCACAGCCGCGGGTCGGAGGCGACCGGATGGCGCTCGAGGTCGGCCAGCCGGGCGCCGTGGCGGGCGGCGATCTCGCGCAGCGCGGCGTTGAGCGCGAACAGCCGCCCGGCCGCCGTGCGCGCGAGCGGGTTGATCGGCACCGGGTCGGGGAACGTGAACAGCAGCACCGTGGCGCCGGCGCCGGTGAGCGCGCCCGCCATCGCGTCGAGGTGTCCGGCGACCGCGTCGACGTCGCAGCCGCGGCGCAGCGTGTCGTTGAGGCCGGCCAGCACGGAGGCCAGGTCGGGCTTCAGCGCCAGTGCCGGCGCGAGCTGCTCCTCGCGGACCTGGCGGGCCAGCTTCCCGCGGACGGCCAGGTTGGCGTAGCGCAGCCCCGGCGCCTCGCCGGCCAGGCGCTCGGCCAGCCGATCGGCCCAGCCGCGGTAGCCGCGCCCGTCGGGATACGGGTCCTCGAGCCCCTCGGTCGTGCTGTCGCCCAGCGCGACGTAGCGCTGCCAGCCGCTCAACGGCGGGCGAGCAGGCGCGCCGAGCCGTTGCGGTAGCCCTTGCGGCTCGCCCGCACGCGGTAGCCGCGCGCGCGGTCGAAGCCGTAGCGCTTGCGCAGGACCGCGCGGCCGCGCCGGTTCGTCCGCGCGTGGACGCCGGCCAGGCTGACCCGCACGCCGCGGACGGGGACGGACCTGCCGCCGCGCCGCGCGGTGACCCGGACGCGGATCCGCAGCGGGCGCTTGGCGAGCGCGCGCCGCGGGCGCACCGAGACCCGCAGCTTCGGCTTGCGGGCGCCCGGGGCCTTGCCGCCGCCGCCCGCCGGGCCGCCCGGCTGCGCGGTGATCGCCGGCGTGCCGAGCAGGCGGTCGGCGAGCTTGCCCATCCGCATGCGCTGCGGGTGGTCGCCGACCGGGATCCGGGCGACCTCCCTCTCCTCGGCGTAGGAGATGACCGAGACGGCGTCGTCGCCGGAGAACGACACGAAGCAGTACTTGCCGTCGCCCGAGTTCGTCGACCAGTACGGCTTGGTCCCGGTGGTGGCAATCTTCGTGGCGAACGTGTCGCGCCGGACGATCGCCGCGTAGTCGGACATCGTCCCGGCCACGCAGAGCTTCTTGCCGTCCTCGCTCATCGACAGCCCGTGGTGGGCCGAGTCGAGCAGGTACTCGTCGCGCCGCTTGGAGGCCGCTGCCTCGGAGATCGGCAGCTCGGCGACGCGCGTGACCTTGTCGGCGGCGAAGTCGTACTCCACGAACCCGTGGAAGAAGGAGACCTGGAAGTAGACCTGCTTCTCGTCGGGCGCCAGCGCCATCGGACGCACGGCGGCGCTCATCCCCGGCCGGCCGAACTCCGCGAGCTTCTGGCCCATGTTCAAGGTCTTGAGGACCTTGTAGGTCTTCGCGTCGATGATCTCGAAGACGCGGTCGCCCTTGGCGGCGTCCATCGCCGGGTCGTCGAGCGGCGTGAACACGGTGCCGATGCTCGCGTGGTAGATCAGCTTGCCGTCGCGCGAGTAGTTGCTCTCGTGCGGCTGGTCGCCGGAGGGGATCCGCGCGACGATCTTGCCCTGCGCGGTGTCGATCACGTCGACGACCTTGGCGGTCGACGCCGAGACCAGGAGCCGCGTGCCGTCGGGCGAGATCCCCATGTGGTCGGCGCGGTTGCCGTCGACCTTCACGCGCCAGACGATCTTCTGCGTCGACAGGTCGAAGGCCACGACGTCGGCCAGGCTCGGCCGCGAGACGTAGAGGTAGCGCCCGTCGTGCGAGCTGAACATGTCGTCGACGAACTGGTCGTGGCCCTCGCCGACGGCCTCGCGGACCGCGAGGAAGTACGCCTGGCGCTCCGGGTCCGTCTGGATCTCCGCGAGGCGCTCGGCCTTGTCGGGGATGATGTCGATCCGCGCGAGGCGCTGGAAGGTGTAGGGGTCGAGGACGTCGGCGGTCCCCTCCCAGTTGTTGCCGACGTAGAGGACGTCGCGGGTCGGCGTGGTCGCGGCGCCGGCGGCGGGCGCGAAGGCGAGGAGGAGGGCGGCGGCGAGCGCCGCGGCGAGGGTCTTCGGCGTCGTCATGTCAGGGGGATCCTAGGCCGCCGCGGGCTCGCCGTCGCGCAGTGCCGCCACGAGCTGGCGCCGGGAGCTGATCGCGAGCTTGCGGAAGGCGCGGGCGA
>DASVQH010000488.1:0-34973 GCA_036389195.1 Solirubrobacteraceae bacterium | reverse complement strand
GACGCTCCGGCGCGCGCGCAGCCTGGCCGGGCCGCTGACCGTCTCGGGCCTGAGCCGCCCGCTGTCGACATCGCTGACCAGGGCCGCGCGCAAGGCGGGCCGGGCGATCATCGCCGCGCCGGCCGGGCCGCTGCACGCGTTCCCGCCGGTGCAGCTGCGCCCGGGCTCGGCGATGGGCGTCGGCTACTCGTCGGGCGACGTGGCGATCGGCGCGGTCGGGACGGTCGCCTACGTCGACGGCGACACGGTCTGGAGCTTCGGCCACGAGCTCGACGCCGCCGGCCGCCGCAACCTCCTCCTGCAGGACGCCTACGTCTTCGACGTCGTCAACAACCCGAACCAGATCGGCGAGCTGGGGTCGACTTACAAGCTGGCTTCGGCGTCGCACGACGTCGGGACGCTCTCCAACGACGCGCTGGGCTCCGTCGTGGGCCGCGTCGGGGCGCTGCCGCGGACGACGCCGGTGCGCATCACCGCGCGCGACCAGGACTCCGGCGCCCGCCGGAGCGTCGACTCGCGGGTGGCCGACGAGACCGACGTCGAGGATCCGCTCGGCTCCTCGCTGGTCTCGCTCGTGACGCCGCTGGCCATCGGCCAGGCGACCACCAACGTCCTGCGCAGCGCACCCGGCAAGCTCAGCGGCGACGCCTGCGTCGAGATCCGCGTGCGCGAGATGCGCAAGAAGATGCGGTTCTGCAACCGCTACGTCGGCGACAGCCCGGCGGCCGGCGCGGAGTCGGGCTTCGGCAACGTCGTCGGGTCGGGCGCCGGCTCGGACGCCGAGCTCGCCCTCAGCCTGATCGGCGCCTACACCGGCCGGGCGCTGCACGTCGCCTCGGTCGACGCCGGGGTGCGGGTCCGCCGCGGCGCGGCGCTGGCCTACATGCGCAAGGTCACGCTGCCGCGGCGGGTGCGGCGCGGCCGACGCGTCACCGCGAAGCTGACCATCCAGCGCTACCGGGGCCCGCGCGAGGTGCGCAAGGTCAGCGTGCGCATCCCGTCGGGCACGAAGCTCGGCTCGCGGCGGATCATCCTGCGCGGCACCGATCCCGACTTCGCCGACGAGGGCCTGTTCGAGGACATCGTGATCGACCTCGGCGACGAGGAGGGCGGCGACGGCGGGGACGGCTCGGCGCTCGACGTCGGCCCGCAGTCGCTCGACGCGCTGCGCGCCGCCGTCGAGAGCATTGAGCGCTACGACGGCGTGAAGCTCTTCGTCGGCCGGACCCGGGACGGCGGGGTGCGCGCCTACCGCGATCCCGACCTGCGCCTCGCCGGCCGCGTGTCGACGAAGGTCCGCGTCACCCGCTGAGCGGGCGGCGCGCTACTCCGACTGCGCGAAGCGGTAGACGATGCCCGCCGGGGCGAGCGCGGCGGCGTCGATGCGCGGGAGCGCGGAGGCCAGGACGGCGGCCACGACGGCGGTCGAGCGACCCATCATCTCCAGCAGCGTCGCGACCGGCGTGGCTTCCTCGGCGACGCCGTTGGCGTAGTCGGTGACGTAGCCGATCAGCGCGTAGGGCAGCTCGAGCTCTCCGGCCAGGACCGTCTCGGGACCCGCGGTCTGCGAGACCGCCGTGACGCCCGCGGCGGCCAGGCCGCGGATCTCGGCGCGCGTGTTGAAGCGCGGGCCGTCGACGTGGCCGTAGCAGCCGCCGTCGCGCATGGCGTGGCCGGCCTCGGCGGCGCCCGCCAGCAGCGCGGTTCGCAGCACCGGCGAGAACGGGTCCTCGTAGATCCAGTGGCCGCGGCGCGGATCGCCGGGGCGCGCGAAGAACGTGCACAGCGACCCGTCGGGCAGGCGGTTGACCGCGAAGTGCAGGTCGTCGAAGCAGATCAGCGAGCCGAGCTCCAGGGCCGGATCGACGCCGCCGCACACCGTGACCCCGATGACCGCGTCGGCACCGGCGGCGGCGAGCGCCGCGATGTTCGCCCGGTGCTCGACGTGGTTGGAGAGGCGAGGGTGGCCTTCGCCATGGCGGGAGAGGTGGAGCACGTCGACGCCCGCGAAGCTCCCGCGCGAGATGAGCGCCTCGCCCCATTCCGTGGCCACCGGCTCCGGCGCGCCGGCCTGGAGCCCTGGCAGCGCGTAGGTGCCCGAGCCGGTGATGATGCCGATCGTCGCCATCGGGCGGCGAAGCCAATCACACGCGGGCGTAGCCTGGAGCCTTCGCATGGCCGCCGCAGAAGAAACGCTCTCCCCCGCTCCTTCCGGCGCCGGCGCCTGGGGCGAGCTGCTGCGCGCCCCCGGCGTGCCGCGCGTGGTGACAGCGGCGCTGATCGCCCGCCTGCCGCTCGGGATGCACGCGCTCGGGGTGGTCCTGCTCGTGCGCGGCCAGGGCGGCTCCTACGCGACGGCCGGGCTGCTGGCCGCCGGCAGCTCGCTGGCCAGCGCCGCCAGCGGACCCGCGCTCGGCCGGCTGATCGACCGGCTCGGCCAGACGCGCGTGCTGCTGCCGCTCGCGCTGCTCTACCCCACCGCCGTCGTCGGGCTGGTGGCGGCCGTGCTGGCCGGGGCGCCGCTCGCCCTGCTGATCGCGGTGGCGGTCGCCGTGGGGCTGGTGCAGCCGCCGATCCCGGCCGCCATCCGCGCGCTGTGGCCGTCGATGCTGCCGCGCGCCGAGCTGCGCGGGACCGCCTACGCCATGGAGGCGTCGCTGCAGGAGCTGTTCTTCGTCGCGGGACCGTTGCTCGTCGCGGTGATCGTGGCGGCGGCGTCCCCGGCGGCCGCGCTGGGGGTCTCCGCCGCGGCCGCCGGCCTCGGCACGCTCGCCTTCGCGACGTCCCCGCCCGCGCGCCGCGCGGGCGCGCAGCCCGGGGTCTTCGAGCCGCGCCGCCGCGGCGGCGCGCTCGCCTCCGCGGGGGTCCGGACTGTCGCGCTGACGTCGCTGTCGATGGGCGCGGCGTTCGGCGCCATCGAGGTCTCGATGCCGGCGTTCGCCGAGGCCCACGGGTCGCGCGCCGCCGGCGGCGTCGCGCTCGCGGCCTACGCGGCCGGCTCCCTGCTGGGCGGGCTGTGGGTCGGGTCCCGGCCGGCCACCGCCCGGCCCATCCGCCGCTACGCGCTCGCGGTCGGCGCCTTCGCCGCCGGGCTCGTCCTCCCGCTGCTCGCCGGCTCCATCCCGGCCATGACGCTCGCGCTGCTCGTCGCCGGCGTCCCCATCGCGCCCGCGTTCGCCGCCGCCTACGGGCTCGTCGACGCGCTCGCCGTGCCCGGCACCGCCACGGAGGCGTTCGCGTGGCTGAGCACGTCGATCATCCTCGGGCTGGCGGGCGGGACGGCGGCGGCCGGCGCGCTGATCGAGACCGCCGGCGGCACCGACGCCTCGCTGGCCATGGGCCTCGCCGCCGGCCTGCTCGGCCTGGCGTGCGTCGCGGTCGGGCGCCGGACGCTGCGCCCGGGTTGAACGAACGGTGTGGCCCCGCCGTCGGCGCGGCGGCGCAACCGAACGGCGGCTGGTGACGACGAGAGAAGCGGAACGGCGCCGCAGGACGCCCACAAGTCTCCTTCCGCGTGCCCGGCGAACGCCGAAGGAGACTTCAGGGCGCCATAGGCCCCCCGATCCTCCTCCGGCGAAGCGGAGCCGCGCCAGAGGAGAGTTGAGGGCGTTCGATCTCCCCTCCCTCACCCGACGCAGTACACGCAGCGGCCCCGCGGGCGGAGGGACGGGTCGGGCTGCCGACGCAGCACACGGGCCGAAACAGGAGGGCCATTGGCCGTATTGCAGGGCGTGCCAACTGCGTCGGGTGAAGGAGTGAGGGGTGGGACGGCACGTCGAACCGGACATCGGTGAGGCGCTGAGCGGCCGATGTCCGGTTGTACGTCCTGCGATGACGTACGTCGACCATCTTCCTCACGGTTCCCCCTGCCGGCGCAGTTCACCGCAGCGGACGGGCGCGGCGAAGGACCCCGACCCGCCCAACCGGACCCGCCCGGCCCGGGGGGGGGCCGGGCGGGCGGGTCCGGGCGCCGCCGCTACAGGCGGCGGGCGGTGAGCGTGTTGCGGATCGCCTTGCCGGACGCGGTGACCGCGCGGATGCGCACCTTGTAGTCCCCGCGCGCGCGGCGCTTGGCGGGCAGCTTGAACCGGTAGGTCCGGTCGGCCTGCCGCGAGGCCGCCTTGTAGCGCTTGACGACCTTCGAGCCCTTGGCGATCGTCACGGTGACCCGCGCCGCCTCCGAGAGCCGGTAGGCGCCCTTGAGGGTGACCTTCTTCGGCCCGCCGAAGACCGGCCGCTCCAGCTTGAAGCGGCTGAGCAGGTCGCAGCGCTCGCGGCGGAAGTAGTCCGGCCGCCGCGACCACTTGCCGTTCTCGCGCCGCAGCACCTCGCGCCGGACGTCGATCTTGCGCCCGCCGCGCCGCATCACGTAGCGGACGAAGTAGTAGCCGTCGCCGACGCGCTTGCGCGAGCCGCTGCGGTTCGTCCGGCCGTTCCATGTGAAACCGGCCTCGCGGTCGCGGAAGCGTGCGATCAGCCGCTCGCGGACGACGCGGGAGCCCTTGGACACGCGGAACACGTCCACGGTGACCGGCTCCTTCGTCCGGCGCGCGAAGCCGATCCGCAGCCCGCGGCCGCGGCCCTTGAGCGACACGGTCTTGATGCCGCCGCTCGGGATGCACCCGCTGAGGTCGTTGCCGTCTCCACCGGGCGGCTTCGGGTTGCCCTTGCCCGGCCCGGGGCCCGGCCCCGGACCCGGGCCCGGCGTGATCGGCCCGCCGCCCCCGCCGCCGCCGTCACCGCTCTTGTCCGGCGCGACCTGGCAGTTCGCGTCGAGCAGGTTGCAGAGCATGATGTAGCCGGTGTAGGTGAGCGCGTAGGGCTCGATGCCCAGCGGGTGGTCGAAGTCCTGCGACGGCTGCGGCAGCAGCGCGCCGGCCACCCGGATCTTGCCGGCGCCCATCGGGATCTCGCCGAACGTGACCCGGTTGGTCAGCGGCGCGGCGTCGCGCTCGCCCGCGTCCGCGGACGTGTCGGCGACGCGGCCGCCGGCGTCGACGAACGTCTTGGCGTCGATGTCGAACTGGCGCGCGTTGGACTGGTCGCCGCCCGTACGGCTCTGGATCGCGTAGCCCAGCGGCGTCGCCTCGAACGTCTGGCGGCGGAAGCCGGTGTTGAACCGCGATCCGGGCTGGTTGACGTTCTTGTTGAGCGGATCCTCGAGCGTCGACTCCTCCTCGTCGCACGTCCCGTCCTCGGCGAACGTCTTGCAGCGCGTCAGCGTCATCTGGCCCACGTAGACCGTCTGCTTGTTGACCTTCTCCGCGGGGATCTTCGGGACCAGCTCCTGGATGCCGACGAGCGCGCCGTCGGTGAGCACGAGGTTCCCGCCGCCGTTGACGTACTCGGCGAGCTTGGCGACCCACCGGTTCCTCTCGTCCTCGGTGTAGGCGCCCTGGCCGGCGCCCCCGCCGTCCGCCGGGTACGGCTGGAAGGTCACCGTGCCCGAGTAGTTGTCGACCGGCCCGACGGCCGCGCAGTTGACCACGACGATGCGGTAGTCGCCGGCCGGCGGCCGGTTGACGTCGATGACCTCCGACGCGGTGACGAAGCTCGCCGAGCTGGTGACGTCGACGTACTCGCCCGCCTGGTTCTTGCGCTGCAGGAACATGTCGTAGTCGTCGGCCTCGACCAGCCACTGGATCTCGATCGTCATCAGCCGGTTGCCGTCGTTCGGGCCGATCGCGAAGTCGAAGGTGTCCGTCGACTCGTCCGTGCGCTCGCACGAGTCCGCGGTCTGGTTCGGCGTGGTCGTCCCGGACCCCGTGAACTCGAAATTCTCCGAGGGCGGCCCGGACGGCGGCGCCGGCACCCCGGCGAGCGGCCCGGTGTAGCCGGGCAGCAGCTCGTCGGCGAGCACCAGGTTCTTCATCCCGGCGAGCGACTGCTGGTCGCCGATGACCTTCTTCGGGTCGACCTCCTCGAAGCGGTCGCCCGCGTCGGGGATGAAGCCGTTGAGGTCGCGGAAGAAGTCGGTGTTGGCGACGTCGTAGCCCTTCTGGACGGTCGGGGCGTCACCGCCGCTGGCACCGTCGTCGGTGGCCGGCGCCTGCGAGTAGTCGATCCGGATCGACGCCGGGCCGACCGGGCCGACGCCCGCGATCGAGACCACCGCGCGCCACGGGACCGGCTTGGTCTTGCCGTCCTCGGGGTCGAAGTAGTTGGCCTGCGGCCGGTTGACGGCCGCGGTGATCCCCGCCTGCGCGTAGATCGGCGACTGGTTGTAGTCCTCGGCGACCGTCACCCACTCGTTTGAGTCCTTGACCCCGACGTGCGTGTCGCAGTGCTGGCACTGGATCTCCAGGATGGCCGAGCCGGTCGACGTGCCGTTGAAGTTCGGCGTCGTCGCGTCGATCCGCATGCCGCCGTTGAAGATCCCGGGCTTGTCGCCCTCGGGCTCGGTCTGCTGCACCTCGAACTTGTACGTCGAGCGGCCCTCGGCGTCCGGATCCGGGGTCGCCAGCTCGCCGTCGACGTCCTCCTGCGCGACCGTGTTGGGCGGCGGGCCGCCGGCGCCGGTCGTCTGCTCGCGCTTGAGTCGCGTGTTGGGCACGTAGCCCTGGCGGCCCGGGGCGTCCATGGTCCCGGTCACCGGGTTGAGCAGGTCGGAGAGGTGGGCGTAGATGATCGCCTTGTTGCCCTCGATGTGCAGCTGCTCGGTGTCCTGCTCGTAGCGGATCTGCTTGTCGATGTGCGAGAACGACATCTCGTTGTCGATGCCGTCGGCGCTCAGGCCCTCGGACGAGTCGAACCAGTCGCCCAGCGTGCCGGTCGTCGTGTAGTTGATGGTGTCGTAGACCGAGCCCCACGTCTGCGCGTAGATCTGCGGGCAGACGGTCCCGGCCGGCGTGTCCTCGCAACCCTCCTGGGGCGTCGAGACCTCGACGTTCGGCTTGATCCGCGGGTTCCACTTCGTCGCCTCGTACTGGGCGCGGTTGATGATCTTGGCCGTCTCGCGGATCCGCGTGTCCTTGCCGAGGTTGTGCCGCCCGTGCGGCATCAGCGTGTAGGAGAGCGCGTCGGCGAACGGCTGACCGTGGAGGTCGTCACCGGCGTGGAACTTCGCGCCGCCGGCCTGGACGTCGCGGTAGAACGACTTGAACGCCCGCGTCTCGGGCTCGGAGCCGCCGGAGTAGCCGCGGAAGTTGTAGCCGATGTCGGTGTAGTCGCGGTTGGGGTCGACGCCGTTGCCGTTGTAGCGCTGGAAGGACGCCATGAAGCCGCCGGAGTCGATCGTGCCGCGGCGCCACCCGTCGGGGTTCGGGTACGTGAAGTAGATGATCGTCTTCTTGAGGACGTCGGCGAACGTCGGGACGCCCTCCTTGCGGACGGCCTCGTCGACGACGGGCGCCTTGTCGAGGCCGGTCGTGTAGGCGGTGACGAGGTCCTCCATCGCCCGGGTGCCGCCCTCGACGCCGGCCCGCTCGATGCCGTGGATCGACAGCGAGAGCGTCATGCGCTTCTTGCCCTCGTCGGGCACCGTCTCGTCGGTCACCCGCACGACCGTCAGATCGGACCGCTGGCGGCCGAGGTCGGACGTCGGGATGCCCGCGGAGACGAACTCCGGCTTCGGGCTGAACTCGAGCTTGGCGAGGTTGTCGCCCGGGAACATCGTGTCGGGCTTGGCCTCGACCTCCTCGCGCGTCGCCGACCCGTCGCCGTCCTTGCCGTCGAGGATGTAGACCTCCATGTTGCGCTGCCAGTCGGGGTTCGTGTTCATGAACGCCAGCGCGTCCCGGAACTCGTTGACGCCGATGAAGCTGACCGCCGGGACGTTGCCCTTGGCGTTCGGATCGCACGGAGAGGTGCCGATGTTCTCGCAGCCGCCCAGCGCGTCGGGGAAGACCCGGCCGAGCACGGAATAGGAATCCGCGTCGGTGGCGACGGGGCTGGCCGACGCGGGAACGGCGGCGGCGAGCAGGAGCAACAGCGGGACGGCCAGGGCGGCCAGAAGGCGACGCATGCGTGATGACCTCGGTGGGTAGCGCGGGACTCTGGGGCGTTGGAACGCACCGTACGCGCGAACCTTGCGGTTTGCGCCGGTAGCCCGTCGCTCAGCGGTCCTTGGCGTCCCGCGGGACGCGCCCGCCGCCCGCGCCGGCCTCGGTGGCCGGGCCCCGCGGCGCGGCGATGCCGAGCACCCGCATGGCCTTCAGACCGAGGCCGAGCTTCTCGCGCCCGTCGGTCGAGCCGACGTCGAGCCCGCACAGCTCGCGGACGCGCTCCAGGCGGTAGCGCACGGTGTGGCGGTGGGTGAACAGCCGCTGGGCGGTGCCGGCGACGTTGCCGTCGGCGTCCAGGTAGGTCTCCAGCGTCGTCACCAGGTCGGTCTCGTACTGCTCGTCGTAGGCGACGAGGGGCTCGACGGTCTCGGCGTAGAAGCGCTGCAGCTCGGCGGGATCCTCGCTCATGGCGGGCAGCAGCAGGCGGTAGGCGCCGGTCGCCTCGAAGGCCAGCACGGTGGCCGGCTCGGTGGCGGGGCCGGCTTCAGCGACGTTGGCGGCCAGCAGCGCCTCGTTGCCGGCCCGGTAGAGGTCCACGGGGTCGGTGGCGACGCGCGAGTGGCCGACCGCGAAGGTGAAGCCGTGGAGCGCGGCGTGCAGCTCGCGCGCGATCCCCTCGGCGACGCGGCGCACGAGGCTCTCGTCGGCCGCGGGCAGCAGGATCACGGCCTGGCCGGCCGTCTCGGTCGGCGTGTCGAGCACCGCGGCCAGGCAGGCCGAGCCAGGGCCCGTGCCGGCCCGCGCCGCGCGCTCGGCCACGGCGAGGACGCGCCCGCGCCAGTCGTCCTCGCTCGCGGCGAAGTGGTGGGCGCGGACGACGACGACCGCGCCGCCGGAGGTGAGGTCGGCCCCGAGCTCGGCACCGCGGGCGATCAGGTTGTCGCGATCGGTGACCTCGCGCTGGAGCACCGCCCGCAGGAACGCGGCCTGGGCGGCCTCCGACGCGCGCTCGGGCGCCCGCAGCCGCTCGACCTCGGACGCGATCAGCGTCGCCACCACGCCGAGCAGGACGGGCGACGGCTCCGACGTGCGCCCGCGCAGGCGCATCCGCCCGACGAACTCGTCCCCGACGCGCAGCTCCTGCGTCGCGACGCCGGGCGCGTCGGCCATCAGCGAGCGCTCGTCGGAGCTCGAGCGCGCCGCCACGGCGAGCACCGCGCTGGAGCGGTCCATGACCACGAGCGAGGCGTCGAGCGCCCGCGCGGCCGCTCGCACCACCTCGGGCAGCCCGGCGCCCGAGGCGACCGCGGCGGTGATCGCCTCCAGCGCGCGGAGGTCGAGGCCCGGGGC
This sequence comes from Solirubrobacteraceae bacterium, assembly GCA_036389195.1. Taxonomy (GTDB): domain Bacteria; phylum Actinomycetota; class Thermoleophilia; order Solirubrobacterales; family Solirubrobacteraceae; genus JACCYI01. Next base: position 25,680 of record DASVQH010000488.1, on the reverse strand, counting down.
GGCTTCGGGGGTCGCGGACACGCCCCGGATGCTAGAGAGGGGCGGCCGCCCTACCCCGGCAGCTCGTCGTAGAAGTAGAGCACCACGCCGGCCACCATCACGCCCGCGAGCACGAAGGCCGCGAGGACGTACAGGCTGCCCAGCACGGCGAGCAGCCGCTCCCAGACCCGCGAGTACGACGTCCAGGCCGGGACGACGACGAGGGCGGCCCAGGCGACGACCGAGGCCAGCGCCGCCACCCCGGCGATCAGGTAGGTGAGCTCCGTCTTGGTCATCGCTCCGCGCCCTGATTGTGACGCACGAAGGCGACGACGACCGCGACGATCCCGCAGGCCGCGAAGACGGCGGCGCCGAGCGCCATCCCGCCGACCACGTCGGAGAGGTAGTGCACCCGCAGGTAGACCCGCGTCAGCGCCACCGCGATCGCCGCGGCGATCGCCACCGCCACGGTGGCCACCCGCGCGCCCCATCCGCGCTCGATCCGGTAGAGGACGACCGCGCAGGCGATCAGCCCGACGGCCTGCGCCGCGTGCCCGGACGGGTAGGCGAACCCGGCCTGCTCGATCACCGGGTCGGACGGGCGCGGGCGCCCCTCGGCGGTCTTGGCGGCCTGCACGGCGACGTGGGTGAGCAGCGTGCCGGCGGCCAGGGCGGCGGCGTCGAGCCAGCGGCGCCGCCGGCCGATCACCCACGCCACGGTCGCCAGCGTCACCAGCGCGATGACCGGGAACGAGCCGAGGTCGGTCAGGCGCTCGGCGACGTCGTCGACGCGCGCGGAGTCCAGCCGGCGGGCGAGGTCGAGCGCGCCGTGGTCGCCCGGCATGTAGGTGTGGGCCTCGTCGAGCATGTCGCCGAGCAGGAAGAACCCGAAGCCGCCGACCGCGGCGAGCGCCAGCAGCGTCGTGAGCTCGAGCCCGAGGTGGCCGGGCGTCAGCCGCTCGTAGACGAACCAGACGGGCCGGCGGGCCCAGTGGGCCACCGGCACGAGCGGGCGCAGCAGCGGCCGCGCCTGCATGTACTCGCGCACCCGGCGCCGGGCCTCGGCGTCGTGGCGCAGCCGGCGCAGGGCCAGCGCGCCGACGACCAGGCCGACCAGGACCGCGAAGACGAGCAGCCCGCGGCCGACGTACTTGGTCACCTCGTCGAGCGAGCGCCAGAAGACGTAGCCGAGCGTCACGAACAGCGCCGACCACAGGCCGGCGCCGAGGACGTCGTAGGGCAGGAAGCGCGAGAGCGGCATCCGCGCCGAGCCGGCGATGAACGGCGCCAGCGCGCGCACGAGGCCGATGAACCGCCCGACGAGGATCGTGATGCCGCCGCGGCGGTCGAGGAAGTCCTCGACCTGCGCCAGCCGGGCCTCGGTGATCTTCAGCCGCGCCCCGTGGCGCAGCATGAAGTCGCGCCCGAGGCGGCGGCCGAGCGTGAACGACGTGAGGTCGCCGGCCACCGCGCAGGCCCACACGATCGCCACGAGGACGACCGGCGAGATCTCCCCCTGGCCGGCCACGACGCCGCCGACGAGCACCGCGGTCTCCCCCGGCGCGACGAGGCCGATGAACGCGCCGGTCTCCAGGAAGGCCAGCAGGCCGACCAGCGCGTAGGTGTAGGGGCCGAGCCGCTGCCCGAGGTCCTCGATCAGGCCGACGAGGTCGGGCGGCTCGATGACGCCGAGGCCCACCAGCACGCAGGCGACGACGACGATCGCGCCGCCGAGCTGCTCGATCCGTCCCATCCCGCGGCGGCGGACGACCAGGTAGACGGCCAGCGCGGCCCCGCCGACGAGGGGGAGCGGCTTCATGCAGCGAGCGGGCGCGGGTCGCCGAAGCCGGGGCCGGCGGGCTCGGCCGCGACCGCGGGGGCGCCGAGCGCCCGCGCGGCGTCGCGCGCCCGAGCGACGCCGTCCGCCCCGAGGAAGAGGCCGAAGACGGTCGGGCCGGAGCCCGAGACCATCGCGTGGTCGGCGCCGGCGCGCCGGACGCGGGCCAGCGCCGCGTCGATCGAGGGCGCCAGGGAGCGCGCAGCGGCTTCGAGGTCGTTGTGCAGGAGCTCGGGCGGCGGGTCCGCGGCCGCCGCGCGCAGCGCGTGGGCGAGGGCGTGCACGTCCTCGGGCGCGCGCGGGGAGCCGAGGCGGTCGGCCTCGCGGTAGACCGCCGGCGTCGAGAGGTGCTCGCCGGAGGGCAGGATCACCAGGCCGACCGGCGCGTAGGCCGGCAGCGGCTCGACGTGCTCCCCCGCGCCGGTCATCAGGCAGCGCTGCGGCACGACCTGCGAGGGGACGTCGGCGCCGAGCCGGGGCGCGATGGCGTGGATCGCGGGATCGTCCGGGCGGCCGGCGGCGTGGGCGGCGAGGCGCAGCGCGGCGGCGGCGTCGCCCGAGCCGCCGCCCATGCCGGCCGCGACGGGCACGCGCTTGACGATCGTGAGCCGCTGCGGCGGCGCGTCCCAGCCGGTCGCCTCGCGGTAGGCGGCGAGCGCCGCGCCGGCCAGGTTCGGGCCCTCGACGCCGGGGCAGACCACCTCGTCGGCGCCGGCGCCGGGCGGCGCCGGCTCGAGGCGGACCTCGTCGGCGAGCGTCACGGGCTGGACGAGCGAGGCCAGCGGATGCAGCCCGTCCGCGCGCGGCACCGCGACGAACAGCGACAGGTTGACCTTGCCGGGCGCGAGGGCGACGAGCGGCGTCATGCGAGCGCCCCGTGCAGCGCCACCCAGTCCGCGGGCGCGAGCGTCTCGGCGCGCGCGTCGGCCGGCTTGCCGATCGCCTCCAGGGCGGCGCGCGCCCGGTCGCGGACGCCCGGCGGCGCCCCGGGTGCCAGCGCGAGGGAGCGCGGCAGCGCCTTGCGCCGATGCGCGAACCCGGCGCTGACCAGGGCGCGCAGGGCGGGCGGCGGGGCGCTCTCCCGGCGCACCAGCCCCAGCAGCACCGAGTCGACGTTGGGCACCGGGTGGAAGACCGTGCGCGAGATCGGCCGCAGCACGCGCACGTCGCAGGCGAGCTGGGCGAGCACCGAGGGCGCGCCGTAGGCCGGCGTCCCGGGCCGGGCGGCGAACCGCTCCCCCACCTCGCGCTGGACCATGGCCACCCAGCGCGTGACGCGCTCGAGCTCCTCGACGGTGCGCAGGATCACCGTCGCGGCGACCCCGTACGGCAGGTTGGCCACGACCTTGTCCGGCGCCGGGCGCAGCCCCGCCAGGTCGAGCTTCACCGCGTCGCCGAAGTGCAGAGTCACGTTCGGGTGCGGGTCGGTGGCGTCGCGCAACGCCGCCTCCAGCCGCCGGTCGAGCTCGACGACGTGCACGTGCGCCGCGCGCTCGGCCAGGTGCTCGGAGAGCACGCCGAGCCCGCCGCCGACCTCCAGCACGACGTCCTCGGGCCCGAGCTGCGCCTCGCGCGCGATGACGTCGAGGATGTTCGAGTCGATCAGGAAGTTCTGGCCGAGGTCGCGGCTCGGGCGGATCCCGAACTGGCGCAGCCGCCGCAGGCTCGGCTGCACCGGGAGCTCGCCGGTCACCACCCGAACAGGCCGGCCGCGGTGGCCTCGACCGCGGCGTCGAGCTCTGAGTACGCGATCCCCCGCCGCTCGGCCACGAAGCGCGCCGTCTCGGTCACGTAGGCCGGCTGGTTGCGGTGCTTGCGCAGCGGCTGCGGGGTGAGGTAGGGCGCGTCCGTCTCGACCAGCAGCCGCTCGAGCGGGACGCGGGCCGCCGCGTCGGCCAGCTCCTCGTTGCGCGGATACGTCACGTTGCCGGCGAAGGAGATGAACCAGCCGTGGTCCAGGCACTCGTCGAGCCGATCGGGCATCGAGAAGCAGTGCAGGATCACCCGGACGCCGGCCGCCTCGCCGGCCAGCGTGTCGATCGTGCTGGTCTCGGCGGCGCGCGTGTGGATGATCAGCGGCAGGCCGGTGTCGCGCGCCAGGCCGATCTGCGCCGCGAACGCGCGCTCCTGGTCGGCCAGCGGGGCGTAGTCGCGGAAGTAGTCGAGGCCCGTCTCGCCGATCGCCCGGCAGCGGGGGTGCTCGGCCAGCGCGCGCAGCTCGTCGGTGACGGCGTCGTCGTAGCCGGTGGCCGAGTTGGGGTGGCGCCCGACGGCGGCGAAGACCTCCGGGTGCGCGTCGGCGGCGGCGAGCGCGGCCGCGCAGCTCTTCGAGTCCATGCCGATGGTGAGGATCCGGTTCACGCCGACCGCGCGCGCGGCGGCGACCAGCTCGGCCTCCGGCGCGGGGCCGCGGTCGAGGTGGGTGTGCGTGTCGACCACGTGGTCAGGCGATCTTCGGGAACAGCGGCGCGAGCTTCTCGACCCGGTTGCCGCCGGGGTGCGCGCCGAGCCGGGCGTCCTCGATCCGGCCGGGCGCGTCGAGCCCGAGCGCGGCGAGCAGCTTGGCCGCCGTCTCGGGGATGTACGGGCACAGCAGCACGGTGACGACGCGCAGGCCCTCGGCGAGCGAGCGCAGCGCCGTGTCGAGCTCGCCCGCGCGCGCCTCGTCCTTGGCCAGCTGCCACGGCTGCTGCTCCTCGACGTAGCGGTTCAGGCGGCGCACGCGCTGCCAGATGCGGTCGAGCGCCTGCGTGACCTCCGCGCGGTCGAGCAGCTCGCAGACCTCGTCGGCGAGGCCGTCGAAGTCGCGCGCCAGCTCCGGGTCGACGTCGACGGCGGGCACCACGCCGTCCCGGTAGCGGACCAGCATGTTGGTGCTGCGGCTGGCCAGGTTGCCGAAGTCGTTGGCCAGCTCGCTCTCGTAGCGCGACTCGAACCCGGCGGTGCTCACGCTGCCGTCCTGGCCGAAGGAGACCTCGCGGAAGCAGTAGAAGCGCAGCGCGTCGGTCCCGAAGCGGTCCATGACCTCGAACGGGTCGAGCACGTTGCCGAGCGACTTCGACATCTTCTCGCCGTCGAGCAGCAGGTAGCCGTGGATGAAGAGGTGCCGGGGCAGCGGGAGGTCCGCGGCCAGGAGCATCGCGGGCCAGAAGACCGCGTGGAACTTCAGGATGTCCTTGCCGAGGATGTGGTAATTCGCCGGCCAGAAGCGCTCGGTCAGATCCTCGCCCTCGCGGGCGTAGGAGAGCGCGGTGACGTAGTTGAGCAGCGCGTCGAACCAGACGTAGAAGACCTGCTCCGGGTCCCAGGGGACGGTGATGCCCCACGAGATCTTCGAGCGGGTGAGCGAGACGTCGTTGAGCCCGCCGGTGATGAACGCGAGCGCCTCGTTGTAGCGGGTGCGCGGGGCGACGATGTCGGGCTGGTCCTCGTAGAGGCGCCGAAGCGGCTCCTCGAAGCTCGAGAGCCGGAAGAACCAGTTGTCCTCCTGCTGGCGCTCGAGCGGGATGTGGTGGATGAGGCAGGTGTTGTCCGGGCCGATCTCCTGCTCGGTCTTGAAGTCCGCGCAGCGGGGGCAGTACCAGCCCTCGTAGGTGCCCTTGTAGACGTGGCCGTTGTCGTGGACGCGCTGGAGGATCTCCTGCACCTTGCGCTTGTGGCCCTCGTCGCTGGTGCGGATGAAGAAGTCGTTGGACGCGTTGATGCGGGGCATCAGGTCCTTGAAGCGCTGGGAGTTGCGGTCGGCCAGCTCCTCGGGGGTGACGCCCAGGCGCTCCGCGGCCTGCGCGACCGGCTCGCCGTGCTCGTCGGTGCCGGTGAGGAAGAAGACGTCCTCGCCGCGCTGGCGCATGTGGCGGGCGAGGATGTCGGCGCCGATCGTCGAGTACGCGTGGCCCAGGTGGGGCGCCGCGTTGACGTAGTAGATGGGAGTCGTGACGTAGAAGGCCATGGCGCGGCGATTCACCCTACCGGCGCTCGCAGGCAGGCCTGGTGAGAGCGCGCGCTCAGGCCAGGTGCGCGGTGTCGTTGAAGCTGCGCAGCAGCCGGCGGCCGTCGGCGAAGACGACGAGCCGGGAGAGGGAGCCGTTGTCGGCGTGGATGAACGCCAGCCCCTGCGCCCCGGTGGCCTGGCGGCACAGCTCGCCGATGACGCCGCCGTGGACGAAGGCCGCGGCGGTGGCACCCGGGCCGGTGGCTTCCACGACGCGGTCGAGCCCCGCGCGCGTGCGGGCGGCGAGCTCCTCGGCGGGCTCGGCCCCCGGGATCACGTCCCAGCGCTGCTCGGCGAAGAGGCGGGCGATCAGCGGGTCGCGCTCGGCGAAGCGGAAGCGCAGCTCGCCGCCCTCCCACTCGCCGAGCCGGACCTCGCGCAGCTCCGGGATCGCGACGGGCTCGAACCCGATGGCTCGCGCGAGCGGCGCGGCGGTCTGGATCGTCCGCTGCAGCGAGGTGACGAAGATCGCCTTCAGCGGCTCGCCCCGCAGCCGCTCGGCGACCCGCTCCGCCTGCTCGTGCCCCTCGGGAGCCAGCGGCGGGTCGCTGTGGCCGTCGACCAGAACGAACGGCTCGTCGCGGACGGCGGGCTGCGACGCGCCGTGGCGGACGAGGATGATCTCCGTCGCGTCCGGCGGGACGCGGAACGGGCGCTGCGGCTGGGTGGCGGGGGTCACTGGACGGTTGACGGTAGTAGCTCGGGCGTCGTTCAAACCACTGGACTTCGGGCTGGTGAGGGAGGTGGGTCCCGTTCTGGCGCTGCGGGATCCGCGAGGGACGCGGGAACGGGTCGACTTCGTTCGGGGGTCGCGGAGAACACGTCGAAACGGACTCTGGCGGCGGCAAATCGCTCGATCGTCCGGTTGAGCGTGCTATTCACGCTGAACCGGACAGAGGCGTGATTTCGCCGCTCGAGTGTCCGGTTGTCCGCCTTCTTCCGCGACTCTCGCAACCCGTTGACCGGGTCCCGCGTCCCTCGCGGAGCCCGCCACACCCACAGAGACCCACCTCCCTCACCCGCCCGAATTCCAGCCCTCTGAACGCGCTCAGAACGTCCGCAGGATGTGGCGGACCATGTCCGTCGACGTGAGGCGCGTGGTGCGCGGGAGCCACGCTACGCCGCCATCCGACCGGCCGACGCGCCGGCGCCGTCGATCCTCCGGCGGCAGCGACGACGACGACGACGACGGACCATCGGCACGCCGGACCCCGCCGCGAGGAGCATGACCACCAGCCCGACCCAGGCGGACGGCGGGGCGGCGACGACGCCGGTGTGCGCCGCGCGGGGCGCCGGCGCAGGATGGCCAGCGGGTCGCGCCGGGGCGGGGACGGTGAAGGGACGCGGCGCGGGGAGCGGTCGCGCGCCCGGGCCGCGGCGGGGGACGAGCGTCGGGCGCGGCGGCGGCGGCGGGGTGCGGCCGAGGAAGCGCGCCGGGTCGACGTACCCGAAGCGCCGGCCCTCTCGGCGCACGCCGAGATGGAGCCCGCCGTGGCCGGGTGCCACCGCGCCGAGCAAGAAGCCAGCGCGGACATGGTCGCCTCGCGCCACCGCGACGGAGGCGAGCGGCAGGTACGTCACCCGCCAGCGTCCGCAGACCACGCTGACCACGCGCCCCGCGCGCGGCACGGAGCCGGCGAAGGCCACGCGCCCGGCGCACGCCGCCACGACGTCGCTGCCAGGACGGGCGCGGAGGTCGAGGCCGCGGTGCTGGCCCGCGGCGAAGCGGTCGGAGGACACGGAGAACGGCGTGCCGGCGGGGCCGGAGACGGGACGGACCCACCGTTCGGCCCGGGCGACCGGGGCAGCCCACCCCGCCCACGCCGTCGAGAGCCCCAGGAGGAGCGCCGCGGCGGCGCGGAGGGGAGGCGGGAAGCGCCACCGCGTGACGCGGGCGGGGATGGGCATGCGGGTGACGCTACGCGCGCCTGGCGTGGCGCACGGTCATTGCGCGTGACTTGTTACGAAGGCGGTGCGGAGTCGTCGCGCGGCGTGGGAGCGATGTGCTCCGCTCACGCGGGGTCGGGTGCCGGGGTCGCGCGGAACTGCTCTCTGATGGGTGAGCAGCTGGCTGGCGGCCGGCCTGGGTGAGCGTTCGGTGAGCGGCGTGGTCAACGTGGATCGCCGGTCGCCCACCCAGGGATCCATCCGCGTTGACCACCCGGGTCGTGGCCGAAGATCGATGACGAGAGGCCGAAAACCCCACAACGTCACATCCGCGGAGCCAGATCCGCCGGATGTGACGTTTGACGTCCATAGCCCCCTCAACGTCACAACGGCGACCAAAGCCACCACCGATGTGACGTTAAGCAGGCCAACCACGCCCACGCCCCCCTCACCGCGACTCTCGCAAAGCCGTTCCCCCATCCCCGCGTCCCGGAAAGGACGCGCGAGAACCCTCCCCTATCGATGCCCGAAGTCCAGCCGCGACCGAGCGGCACGAGAGGGCGGGGAGCGGAGGGGAGAGGCCGGGAGGGACGACGAGAGGCGGAAACGAGGGCCGGCGAGAGGGGCGGGGCCGGCGCGCGGCCGGCGCTCAGCCGCCGCCGTCCTCCTCGACCGCCCGGTAGAGCGCGTTGGCCGAGCCGCCCGTCAGCTCGGCCACGACCGACGCGGCCACCCGCCGCCGCGCGCCCGCGTCCACCAGCCGGCGGACCGCCGCCGCGCCGGCTTCCAGCTCCGCCGCACCCTCCGGCGCCGCCCCGACCACCACCACGATCTCCCCCCGCGGCTCCTCGGCCGCGTACCGCGCCGCCAGATCCACGGCCGTCCCGCGCACGACCTCCTCATGCACCTTGGTCAGCTCCCGGCACACCGCCACGGGTCGCGAGGGATCCACCGACGCCAGCACCGCGAGCGCCGCCCCCACCCGCCGCGGCGACTCGAACGCCACCACCGTCTCCCCCGCCGAGGCGAACAGCGCCCGCAGCGCGCCCGCCTTCCGGGGCAGGAACCCGGCGAAGCGCCACACGTCCGCCGGGAGCGCCGAGGCGACGAGCGCCGCCAGCACGGCCGACGGCCCGGGCAGCACCTCGACCTCGATGCCCGCCGCCGCGCACGCGACGACCAGCACGTAGCCGGGATCCGAGACCAGGGGCATCCCGGCGTCGGAGACGAGCGCGACGACGCCGCCCGCGGCCATCCGCCGCACCAGCTCGGGCGTCCGCTCGCGCTCGTTGTGCTCGTGGTAGGAGAGGAGCGACGCCGCCACCCCGTAGCGGTCGAGCAGCACCCGCGTGCGGCGGGTGTCCTCGCAGGCGACGACGTCGGCGTCGCGCAGCGCCGCGAGCACCCGCAGCGTGACGTCCTCGAGGTTCCCGATCGGCGTCGGGCAGACGACGAGCCGACCGCTCATCCGCCCGCCCCCGCCCCCGCCAGCGTCTCGCGCGCCAGCAGCGCGGCGCCCACCATCCCCGACTCGGCCCCGAACGCGGCCGGAAGCACCTGCACCAGATCCCGCGAGGGCGCCAGCGCCCGCGCCCGCATCTCCGCGCGCGCGGGGCCGAGCAGCATCTCGCCCGCCCCGATCACCCCGCCGCCGACGACGACCACCGACGGGTTGAAGATGTTGACGATCGAGGACAGCCCGACGCCGAGCCGCCGCCCGATCAGCGCCAGCACCTCGCGCGCCACCGCGTCGCCGTCATGGGCGAGCTCGGTGATCAGCGGGCCCGTCAGCTCGCGCCCCTCCCCCACCGCGCGCGCCAGCGCCGACCCGGGCCGCGAGCGGACGGCCAGCGCGGCCTCGCGCTCCAGCGCCGTCCCCGAGGCGACCGCCTCCAGGCACCCGCGGTTCGGGCAGAACCCCTGGCAGCGGGGGCCGTCCATGTCGACCACCATGTGCCCGAGCTCGGCGCCGGCGCCGACCGCGCCGCGGAACAGCTCGCCGCCGAGCACCAGACCGCCGCCGATCCCCGTGCCGATGGTCAGCAGCGCCACGTCGGCCGCCCCGCGACCGGCGCCCGCGCGCGCCTCGGCCAGCACGGCGCAGTTGGCGTCGTTGTCGACCACCACGGGCAGGCCGAGCCGCTCGGCGAGCACGTCGCGGAACGGGATGTCGCGCAGCGGCAGGTTGACCGCCATGACGGCGATCCCCGTCCGCTGGTCGATCGTGCACGGGATGCCGACGCCGACCGCCTCGACCGCGCCCCCGACCGCCGCGGCGGCCTCCTCGACCGCCTCGACGCAGGCGTCGACGAGCGCCCGCTGATCGAGCCCGGCGACGAGCCGCCGCGCCCGGTGACGCACGGCCAGGTCCGGTCCCACGGCGCCGGCCAGTAGCTTGGTACCGCCGAGATCGACCCCGATGGCGAACTTCAGGGCCACGGTCCGCGCCACGATACACCGCCGCCCATGGCCGACGACCGCGATCCCGACCGCCCGCCCGAGTACCGCGTCTACCGCTCGCGCCCACGCCTGCTGCGCCGGCGCGACGAGGACCTCGGCACGCCGCCGCCCCGCGAGCAACCGCCGCAGCAGACGCCGCCCGCCGCGAACGGCGGCGACGACCGCCCCTACACCGTCCACCGCGCCGGCGGCGGGCCGCGCATCCGGCTGCCCCGGCCGGGCGGCGACCGCGCCCGCGGCCCGCGACTCGGCGGCCGCTTCACCAAGGGCCGGATCGCCAAGTACGTCGCGCTCGCCGTCCTCGGCTGGATCGCGCTCAGCGTCGTCCTGTTCTTCGTCTCCGCCCAGATCCAGCGCGAAGGGATCTCCGACCGCGCCCGCGCCGCCCTCGGCGACTCGGGCTACACGCTGACGTCGCCCAACACGATCCTCGTCCTGGGCTCCGACGCGCGCAGCAAGGACACCGCCGAACCCGGCTCCAGCCCGATCGGCGCGCCCTCGCGCTCGGACACGATCCTGCTCCTGCGCGCCGGCGGCGGCAGGTCCGCGCGGCTCTCGATCCCCCGCGACACGATCGTCGACGTCCCCGGGCACGGCCGCGGGAAGATCAACTCGGCCTACGCCTACGGCGGCCCGGCGCTGGCCATCGAGACGATCGAGCAGTACCTGGGGATCGAGATCAACCACCTCGTCGAGGTCAACTTCGCGAACTTCCCGGCGTTCATCGACGCGCTCGGCGGGATCGACATCCGCACGTCCTGCGTCGTCTCGCGGATCAACGGCGGCAACCGCAACGGCGGCTACACGCTGCGCCTCGGCGCCGGCGAGCACCACATCGACGGCAAGCAGGCGCTCGCGCTGGCCCGCACGCGCAAGAACGACTGCAAGCCGTCCGAGAACGATCTGACGCGAGCGCGCCGCCAGCAGAAGATCCTCAGCGCCATCAAGGGCCGCCTGGTCTCCCCGCCGACGTTCTTCCGGCTGCCGTGGGTCTCGTGGGCGGCGCCCAAGGCCGTCCGCTCGGACATGGGCGGCGCCGCGCTGCTCGGCCTCTTCGGCGCGATCGCCACCAGCGGATCGCCGGACACCGAGGTGCTCGGGCGGATCGGCCCCGACGGCAACCCGTCGGTGACCGAGGACGTCAAGCGGCGGGAAGTCGCCCGGTTCCTAGACGGCTAGGACGGCGTCCGCGACCTGGTCGCGGTGCCAGCGGGCGTCGCCGTAGTGGTGCGCCAGCGCGTGGGCGCGCTTGAAGAAGAACTGCAGGTCGTGCTCCCACGTGAAGCCGATGCCGCCGTGGACCTGGATCGCCGAGCCGGTGACCCGGGCGCCGCAGTCGGAGGCGTACGACTTCGCGGCGCTCGCGGCGAGATGCGCCGTCTCGGGCTCGAAGTCGAGCGCCCAGGCCGCCCAGTAGACGACCGAGCGCGCGCCCTCGACCTCCAGCAGCATCTGCGCGCAGCGGTGCGAGACGCCCTGGTAGGTGCCGATCGGGCGCCCGAACTGCTGGCGCTCCTTCGCGTAGGCGACCGACATCTCCATCGCCCGCTCGGCGACGCCGACCGACTCGGCCGCCGTGGCGACCGCGATCGCGTGCCAGGCGCGCCCGAAGTCCTCGCCCGACAGCTCCTCCCCGCGCGCGCCGTCCAGCCGCACCGTGAACAGCCGGCGGGTCGGATCCAGCGAGGTCGCCGGCTCGATGCTCACGCCGTCGGCACCGGCCTCGACCAGGAAGTGGCGCCCGCCCGCGGCGGTGACGACCAGGACGTCGGCGAACCCCGCGTCGGGCACCGCGATCTTCGTCCCGGTCAGCGCGCCGTCGGCGCCCGGCTGCAAGGTCGACTCCTCCGGCGTGCCGAGCTTCTCGGCGTCCCACATCGCCACGGTGCCGCGGCGGCCCTCGCCGAGCGCGTCGGACCGGCCGGCCGCCGCCAGCAGCGCGGTCGCCGCCCACGTCGACTGCAGCGGCGACGGGGCGAGCGCGTAGCCCAGCTCCTCGGCCACGACGGTCAGCTCGACGGTGCCGAGCCCCGCCTCGGGGTCGGCCAGCTCCGGCCACCCGAGGCCCGCGATCTCCTCCCACTGCGCGTCGGTGAAGCCGCGCTCCTCTTCGAGCGCCAGCCGCCGCACCTCGTCGAGCCGGTAGCGCGCGGCCAGGAACTCGCGCGCCGTGCGCTTGATCGTCCGCTGGTCCTCGTTGAGGTCGAAGTCCACAGCGCCCCCCTACTTCGCCCGCGGCAGGCCGAGCACGCGCTCGGCGACGATGTTCTTGAGGATCTCGGTCGTCCCGCCCTCGATCGAGTTGGCCCGCGCCCGCAGGAACCGGTAGGTCCAGGCGTCGTCGGCGAGCTGGGCGCGCGCGCCGGCCATGTCGAGCGCGAGCTCGGTCAGCGCCTGGTTGACCTCGGCCCAGTGCCACTTGCCGACGGAGCCCTCGGGTCCGGGGTAGCCGCGCTTCATCGTCGCGGTCAGACCGCGGTAGGCGTTCAGCCGCAGCACCTGGGCCTCGATGTAGAGCTGGGCCAGCCGCTGGCGGATGACGGGATCGGCCGCGTGCCCGGTCTCGCGCGCGCGCTCCATCAGCTCGCGCAGGAGGATCTGCACCTCGACCTGCAGCGCGAAGGCCAGCCCGGCGCGTTCGTGCATGAGCGTGGTGATGGCGACGACCCAGCCGTTGTTCTCCCCGCCGACGATGTTGGCGTGGGGGATCCGCGCCTCTTCGATGAAGAGCTCGTTGAACTCCGCCTCGCCGGTGATCTGGCGCAGCGGGCGGATCTCGACGCCCGGCTGGTCCATGTCCATCAGGAAGTACGTCAGGCCGCGGTGCTTGGGGGCGTCGGGGTCGGTGCGCGCGACGAGCATGCACCACTTGGAGACGTGGGCCATCGTCGTCCAGACCTTCTGGCCGGTGACGATCCACTCGTCGCCCTTGCGGACCGCGCGGGTCTTCAGCGACGCGAGGTCCGAGCCCGACTCCGGCTCGGAGAAGCCCTGGCACCAGATCTCGTCGGCGGAGAGGATCGGCGCGAGATAGCGGGACTTCTGCTCGTCGTCGCCGTGGGCGATGACCGTCGGGCCGCCCATGGCGAGCCCGAGGACGTTGGCCATCTGCGGCGCGCCGGCGCGCGCGATCTCCTCGTAGAAGATCGCCTGCTCGACCAGGGTGGCGCCCGCGCCGCCGTACTCCTCGGGCCAGGAGAGCCCGGCCCAGCCGCGCTCGTTGAGCTTGCGCTGCCAGTCGCGGCGGAAGACGAAGGAGGCCTCGTCGCCCTCGGGCGCCCGGCCCGGGTGGTGGTCGGCGAGCCAGCCGCGCAGCTCGTCGCGGAACTCCTGCTCGGCGGGCGACAGCGTCAGGTCCACGCGAGCGGACGCTATCAGCGCGCGGCGGGGGCCGGCTCCGGCGGCGCGACCTCGATCGGAGCGGGCGCGTCGCCGCGCCCGCGGCGGCCCGACGCGAGCGCCACCCCGCCGAGGATCAGCGCCAGGCCGGCGATCGCGGCGAAGGTGATCGGCTCGTCGAGCAGCAGCGCGCCGTAGAGCAGCGCGACGCCCGGGGCCAGGTAGGAGACCAGCGACGCGCGGCCGGCGCCCACCTCGGCGATCAGCCGGTAGAAGATCACGAAGGCCAGCGCCGTGCCGATCGCGCCCAGCGCCAGGACGGCGAGCGCGGCGCGGGTGCCGGGGAGCGAGGACGGCGCCGTGGCCACCGCCGCCGGCAGCAGCAGGACCCCGGCCACGGTGATCGAGACGAACGACGTCTGCATCGAGGTCAGCCGCCCGTAGGCGCGCTTGACCACGAAGCTCGACAGCGCGTAGGACATCGCCGCGCCGATCATCGCGAGCGCGCCGAGCAGCTCGCCCAGCGTCTGGACGGACTCGATCCCGACGACGAGCGCGACGCCGCCCAGCCCCACGACCATGCCGATGCCCTGGCGGCGGTCGATCCGCTCCGAGACGTCGATGAACGGCGCGAACAGCGCCACGAACAGCGACGCCGGCGAGATCAGCACCGCGGTGAGCCCGGACGGGACGGTGTGCTCGCCCAGCGTGATCAGCGTGAACGGGATCGCCACCGCGATCGCGCCGAGCAGCAGCGCGGTGGCGGGGCGCCGGCGCAGGTCGGCCAGCGCGCCCGCGGGGGCGGCGCGCCCGCCGGTGGCGCGCAGCGCGACCAGCAGCACGAGCGACGCGATGACGCAGCGGCCGAAGACGATGACCGGCGCGCTGAGGTCCTCCAGGGCGTACTTGATGAGCAGGTAGGAGCCGCCCCAGATGGCCGAGAGGGCGGCGAGGAGGGAGACCTGGCGCGGCGTCATGACGCCACCCAGTGTGGGCGCGGCGAGCCGTCAGCGCAAACGATCGTTCGCGCCAGGCGGCATGAGCGCCGCTAATGCCTTCAGTCCGACGACTTGGCGGGCGACGACGCCGGCTTGGCGTCGGAGGAGGACTTCGAGGCGCCGGCGCCCGAGCCCGAGTCGCTCTTGGCGTCCGACTTCGCGGCCGTCTTGTCCGCGCCGTCCTTGGCCGACGCGTCCATCTCGCGCTTGCGCCGCGCGGTGCCGTAGTCGGTGTTGTAGAAGCCCGAGCCCTTGAAGTGCACGGCGACGGGATGGAAGACGCGCTGGACCGGCGCGCCGCAGGTCTCGCACTCGGTCACCGGGCCGTCGGACATCTTCTGCATGACCTCGAAGAGGTGCCCGTTGTCGCAGCGGTACTCGTAGATCGGCATGCGGCGCAGCAGTATAGGCGGCGCGAACGTAGGGCACCTACGGGTGGTACGCTCGCTCAGTGATGAAGAAGACCAGCCTGTACATCGAGGAGGAAGTCGACGCCGGGCTGGCACGACGCGCCGCCCAGGAGGGCGTGTCCAAGGCAGAGATCATCCGGCGCGCACTGCGCGACGCGGCGGCGAACGGACAGCGACCGCCGTTCGAGGGGATCGGCGTCTTCAACGGGCCACCCGACCTTGCAGCGAACACCGACGACTACCTCGAGGGCTTCGGCGAGAGGTGATCGCCGACACGTCGTTCGTCGTCGCCTTGATGAACGCGACGGACGCCGATCACCACACCGTCCGCGCCTTCTTCGGGCGTCGGCCGCAGCCACTGGAGACGACGCCGCTGGCACTGGCCGAGATCGATCACCTCGTGACCCGCCAGGGCGGTGCGGCCGCGGCCGCGTCGCTTCGCACGCAGCTCGAGTCGGGTGGCCTGCGCGTCGAGTGGTGGCCCGATGCGCTGCGCTCGCTCGTCGAGGTCGCCGCCCGGCACGCGTCGATGGGCATCGGGCTCGCCGACGCGTCGCTCGTCGCGCTGGCCGGTCACGTCGGCACGGCGAGCATCGCCACGCTGGACGAGCGCCACTTCCGCCACCTCACCCCGCTCACCGGGGAGGCGGCCTTCACGCTGCTGCCCACCGACGCCCCCGCCGACTAGGCTGCCCCGGCAATGGCCGAGACCACGCTGACCATGGACAAGATCGTCGCGCTGTGCAAGCGCCGCGGCTTCGTGTTCCCCGCCTCCGAGATCTACGGCGGCATCGCCAACACGTACGACTACGGCCACTACGGCGTGCTGCTCAAGCGCAACGTCGTCGACGCCTGGTGGCGGGCGATGCTCGACGAGCGCGACGACGTCGTCGCGCTGGACTCGGCGATCATCCAGCACCCGCGCGCGTGGGAGGCCTCCGGGCACCTGGGCGGGTTCACCGACCCGCTGATCGACTGCAAGACGTGCAAGAAGCGCTACCGGGCCGACCACATCGGCGAGTCGCAATGCGGCCAGAAGCCGTCCGTCCATCCCGGCGAGGCTCCGCAGTGCTCCCTCACGGAGGCGCGCGAGTTCAACCTGATGTTCGAGACGACGATCGGCCCGGTCAAGGAGGCCGGCTCGACGGTCTACCTGCGCCCCGAGACCGCACAGGGCATCTTCCTGGACTTCAAGACCGTGCTCGGGTTCGCCCGGCGCAAGCCTCCGTTCGGCATCGCCCAGGTGGGCAAGTCGTTCCGCAACGAGATCACGCCCGGCAACTTCATCTTCCGCACGCTGGAGTTCGAGCAGATGGAGATGGAGTTCTTCGTGCCCCCGGACGAGGCCGAGCGCTGGTACTCCTACTGGCGCCAGGCGCGCTTCGACTGGTACACGCGCTACGGGATCCGCGAGAGCCGGCTGCGGCTGCGCGACCACGACCCAGACGAGCTCTCGCACTACTCCAGCGGCACGGCCGACGTCGAGTACGAGTTCCCGATCGGCTGGTCTGAGCTGGAGGGCATCGCCAACCGCGGCGACTTCGACCTCAAGCAGCACGCGGAGCACTCGGGGCAGAAGCTCGAGTACTTCGACCCGCAGGCCAAGGAGCGCTACGTCCCGCACGTCATCGAGCCGGCGGCGGGCGTCGGGCGCTCGATGCTGGCCTTCCTGTGCGACGCCTACGACGAGGAGGAGCTCGAGGGCGGCGAGACGCGTACCGTGCTGCGCCTGCATCCCGCGCTCGCCCCGGTCAAGGTCGCGGTGCTGCCGCTGGTCAAGAAGGACGGCCAGCCCGAGGTCGCCCACGAGATCGTCGCGGCGCTGCGGAGCCGCATGCGCGTGGAGTACGACGAGGGCGGCTCGATCGGCAAGCGCTACCGGCGCCAGGACGAGATCGGCACGCCGTTCGGCGTCACCGTCGACCACCAGACGCTCGAGGACCGCACCGTGACGGTGCGCGACCGTGACACGCTGGAGCAGGAGCGGCTGCCCATCGACGGGCTGGCCGAGGAGCTCGACCGGCGGCTGCGCGCGGACTGGCGCTCGCCGAAGGAGGGGTGACGACATGGCGACCGCGACCACGTCCGCGTCCGCGGCACAGCAGATCGGCTACGAGGACCTCTACGCGCGCTGGGAGCGCGGGAACTGGTCGGCCACGGAGATCGACTTCTCCCGGGACAAGACCGACTGGCTGGAGGCCTTCTCGGACCTCGAGCGCCGCGCCGCGCTGTGGAACTACGCGATGTTCTTCCACGGCGAGGACTCCGTCACCGACAACCTGTCGCCGTTCATCGACGCCGCGCCACGCGAGGAGCAGAAGTACTTCCTGGCCACCCAGCAGGTCGACGAGGCGCGCCACACGGTGTTCTTCCGCCGCTTCATGCAGGAGGTGGTGGGGCGCGGCGCCGGCGGCTCGACCGCCGAGACGCTCGCCGCGACGACGCCCGAGCTGACCTGGGGCTTCCGGCGGACGTTCGAGCTGCTCGACCGCGTGGTCGGCGAGCTGCGCAGCGCGCCGACCCGGCTCAACCTGGCGCGCGCGGTGACCATGTACCACTTCATGGTCGAGGCCTCGCTGGCCCAGCCGGGCCAGCACTTCATCGAGGACTACCTGGTGGCGCGCGACGTGATGCCGGGGTTCCGCTCCGGGATGCGCAACGTGGCGCTCGACGAGCAGCGCCACATCGCCTTCGGGGTGCGGCTGCTCCACGACCTCGCCGCCGAGGACCCCGAGGTGCCCGAAGCCGTCGCCGACATGCTGCGCGAGGTGATCCCCGTCTCCACGGCGGTCTTCGTGCCGCCGGGCTTCGACCGCCGCTACTCCGAGTGCTTCGGCTTCACGCTCGAGGACATCTTCGAGGTGGGGACGCGGTCGCTCGACGGCAAGCTGCGGGCAGCCGGGCTGCCGCTGGAGTCGCTCCCCGGCCCGCCGCCGATGCCGACCCACCTCTCTCATCCCGACCGCGCCCGCCGCGGGATCGCGATGCTGGAGGCGGGGATCCTCGGCGAGCGCACCGGCCCGGCGGCGCGCGACCCGCAGACGATGGAGATGCTGTTCGACGGCGTCGCCCGCGGCCTCGACGTGCGCCGCGCACCCGACGGCCCGCTGACGCTCGGCTGGCGCTTCGCCGACGCGCCCGACTGGCACGTGCGCATCGAGGACGGGACCGCGACGCCGGCGCCCGGCGTCGACGGCGCGGACGTGACCGTCCGCTGCGCGTTCGACGACTTCGTCGACGTGATCGGTCGCCGCAGCGACCCGCGGCGCGCGCTGCTGCGCGGGAAGCTGCGGATCGGCGGCTCCCCGCGCGCCCTGTGGGCC
This sequence comes from Solirubrobacteraceae bacterium, assembly GCA_036389195.1. Taxonomy (GTDB): domain Bacteria; phylum Actinomycetota; class Thermoleophilia; order Solirubrobacterales; family Solirubrobacteraceae; genus JACCYI01. The sequence goes on along the minus strand of DASVQH010000488.1, from coordinate 7,456 downwards.
GCGCGCGGGCTGCTCGCCTAGGTCGCTGCAGGATCCGGAGTACTGCGCCGCCCCGAGCGGGTACCTGGCCGTGCCATGCGACGGCTTCCCTCACTCCTGGGTGTCCTGCTCCTCCTTGCGCTCGCCGGCTGCGGCAGCGACGACGACGGCGGCAAGCCCGGAGACCCGGAGGCGCTGCTCGGGCGCGCGTTCACCGCCACGGACAAGGCCAGGTCCTACCGGGCGCGGATGGACATCGACGCGGCGTTCGGCGGCCAGACGGTCGCGGTCAACGGGACCGTCCTGGCGTCGAGCGACCAGCGCCGCGCGCTGCTGAAGGGCAAGTACTCGGACGGCGGGTCGCCGCAGGAGATGATCGTGATGACGGTGAACGGCCGCAACTTCGCGGGCGGCGAGTACATCGAGTCGGCGCTGCCGCCGGGCAAGCGGTGGGCGCTGGTCAACGATCAGGGCCCGTCCATGGTGTCGATCTCGGATTTCGTGGAGCTCCTCCAGGAGAGCGACGACGCGAAGTTCGTCGGCGAGGAGGACGTCCGCGGCGAGCCGACCACCCGCGTCAGCGCCCCGGTGGACGTGCAGAAGCTCGCCGAGCGCAGCGATTCGAAGTTCGCCGACGAGTTCGCGCGGGCGGGCGGCGACAAGCTCGCGATGACGATGGAGGTCTGGGTCGCCAAGGACGACGACCGCATCAGCCGGATGAACATCGACATGAAGGAGAAGGGCGGCCCGGGCCGCCTCGGCGCGTTCATCGAGATGCTCGACTACGACGTCGACCTCAGCGCGATCCGCGAGCCGGCCGAGGCGCAGGTCGCGGAGCAGCCGAGCGGCTAGAGGTCCTCGACGCGCAGGCCGGGCAGCCGCTCGGCGAGCAGCTCGCAGACGACCCGCCGGTGGCAGACCGCCGGGTCGGCTTCCAGGCACAGCAGCGCGGTGGGCGGGGTGCCGCGGCGCCGGAGCTCGGCCGCGAGATCGTCAAGCGCTTCGGCGGCTTCCGGGTCTGCCTCCAGGTGCGCCCGGTAGCCCGCGCGCCCCTCCTCGATCCGCCCGGCGTGGAAGAGCGCCCGCAGCTCGTGCGGCGTGCCGAGCGCGCGGCGGTGCTCGTAGGCGATCCCGTGGTCGCCCAGCCGCTCGCCGAGCTTGGTCTTCGACATCCCCGGCCGGCGCGACTGGGGGCGGAAGCGCACGTCGATCACGCGCCGCACCCCGGCCGCGGTCAGCTCGGCGGTGAGCGGGCCGGGCTGGAGCTGCTCGTAGCCGATCGTGAAGAGCTTCATCGCCGCGCCGGGGTACCCGTGGCGGTCAGCGCGTAGCCGTCGGGGGTCCGGCGGGCGCCCACGCCGGTGACCACCACGCGCGGATCGCGGAACACGGTGACGGTGGCGAGGCCGCCCAGCGGGATGCCGTCCGGGGCGACCACGAGCGCGCCGTCCTGCGCCGACAGCCGCGCCCGGATGCGCGCGCTGACGCCGAGGATCGCCGCCGTGGCCTCGAGCACGAGCTGGCCGTCGGCGGACTCCACCGGGCGGAAGCCGACGGTCGCCGGGAGCGCGTCGCGCAGCGCCGTGTCGGAGAGCACGGCCTGGCCGGTCAGCGCGCCGCCGTTCTTGACCAGGCGCAGGTCGCTCAGCGCGAAGCGGCCGACCTGCAGCGTGGCGGCGCGCGCGTCGACCTGCTCGGCGCCGCGGGTCCGGTCGATGAGCTCGCCGAGGCGGCTCGGGCCGGCGGTCATGGCGCCGAGGCGCACCTCGACGCGGTCCGCGTGCTCACCGAGGAGCTTGACCGCGGGGACCGCCTTGACGCTGATGCGCCGGATGTCGCCGGAGGAGCGCAGCTCGCCGGCCAGACGGTGCTCGGCCACCTCCGGGAGCACGACCTGGGCGACGACGAGGCCGGTCACCACGACGGCGACGACGATGAGGGCGGCGCGGGGCACCCCACGGAGGTTATGGGCCGTGAAGGAACGCCTGCCAGACTGGCCGCCAGCGCCGTGCTTATCCGTGCCCTCACCGCCTTCGCCGCCGTGCTCGTGCTCGCCGGCCTGCTCACCGACGCGTCGCCCGCCGAGGCCCCCGCCCGCGCGCTGGCCACGGCGACGCTGGTCGACGGCAGCCTCGGCGAGTACGGCGCCCTGCGCTCCAGCGACGGCCGCCGCTCCGCGAGCGTGAGCGCCGACCGGCGCGGCGTGTCGGTCAGCTCCGGCGAGGTCGTGGTCCGCGCCACGCGCGCCGGCGGCCAGGGACGGGCGCAGTCGAGCGTCTCGGCCCGCTCGGTCGACCTGCTCGACGGCCTGGTCACGGCCTACGGTCTGCGCCGCAGCGGCCTCGCGCACGACGGCACCCGCTCGCACGAGGGCATCGTCCAGGGGCTGACCGTCGACGGCCGCATGATCGGGGACGTGCGCGAGGAGACCTTCTACGACGTCGGCGACGTGGGCACGCTCGCGGTCAACCGCGGCGCGACCGCCCTGAAGGTCACGCTGACCCGGCCAGCCCGCGGGTTCCCGGCCGGCACGACGGTCACGGTGGGCCGCGTGACCGCCGAGGCGACCGACGGCGCCGACCCGGGGGCCACGCCCACGCCGACCGCGACGCCCACCCCCACCGCGACGCCGAAGCCGGAGAAGGAGAAGAAGGCCGCCGACAAGGCGAAGGACGAGAAGAAGGCGCGGGGCGGGAAGGCGGGCAAGACCCCGCCGAAGGCCAAGCGCCGCAAGGCGCCCGAGGTGGCCGAGCGCCTGACCGCCAAGCGCTTCGCGTTCCCCGTCTACGGCAAGTCCACGATCGGCGGCCCGTTCGGCGCCTTCCGGGCCATCACCGGCGCCCACCAGGGCAACGACGTCTTCGCGCCGTTCGGCGCCCCGGTGCTCGCGGTGACCGACGGCGAGCTCTTCAACGTCGGGACGAAGATCGTCCCCGGCAACCGCCTGTGGCTGCGGTCGGAGGCCGGCGACGAGTTCTTCTACGCCCACCTGTCGGCGTTCTCGCCGATCGCCGTCAACGGCCGCCGCGTCAAGTCGGGCGACGTGCTCGGCTTCACCGGCAACACCGGCGACGCGGAGCCGACCCCGCCCCACGTCCACTTCGAGATCCACCCGGGCGGCGGCCCGGCGATCGACCCGCGCCCGTTCCTGGTCGCCTGGCGCGACGGCAGCGACGTGCCGCCCGGCGCGTGGCTTTCGCGCTACGGCTCCGACACGGAGGAGCGCCCGGGCGCCCTCGTCGAGGTGCGGGACTTCATCTCCGGTGAGTGAGCAGCGCCACGCCCACCGGTCGCGCGCGGCCGAGCGCATCGCGCACCGGCGCGAGGCCTACGAGCAGCGCGGCCCCGTCTACCGGACCCTCTTCGTCCTGACCGGCGTCCTCGTGACGCTCGCCGGGATCGCCATGCTGGCGCTCCCCGGCCCGGCGTTCGTGGTCATCCCGATCGGCCTGGCGATGCTGGCGGTGCGCTTCGACTGGGCCGAGCGGGCGCTGGTCAAGGCGCTCGAGCACGCCGACCGCGCGCAGGCCAGGGCGCGCCAGGCGACGCCCCGGCAGAAGGCGCTGGGCGCGGTCGGGACGGTGGCCTGCCTGGGCGGCGCGGCCGCCGCGGCGCTCCTCTGGGACATCCCGCTGCTGCCGGTCTAGGCGCGCCGGAACGACGAGGGGCGCCCGCCGGGCGCCCCTCGGTCCAGCGAACGGCGTGCGCGACGGCCGCTAGGCGGTCGGGCCGGCCGCGGGGGTCGAGGGCGCAGGAGCGGGAGCCGGCGGGGTGGTCGCCGACGTGTACTCGAACTCCTCCTCGGCGCCGAAAAGCGCGTCGAGCACCTTCTTGCGCAGCCCCTCGGACAGCGCGAGCGCCGCGCCGCCGGCCACGACGAGCAGCAGCAGCTTGCGACCGAGGCCGCCCTTCTTCTGCTTCTTGGGCGCCTCGCGCAGCGAGACGCTCGCGTCGCGCAGGTTGCTCGCGGCGTTCGACAGCTCCTTCTGGAGCTTCTTGTCGTCGAAGATCGCCTTCGCGGGCGACTTGCCGTTGTTGAGCCGGTTGTACGCGGCCCGCGCGGACTCGTAGGCCTCCACGATGCTCTCGCGGAGATCCTCGTCCTCGATCAGACGCTGCACGTACGGCGAGTTCTTGGCGGCCACCGCGGCGGCGCCGGCCTTGGCCGCTTTCTTCTTCGCTGCCATTACCACCCTCTCTTGCCTCTAGGTCAGTTGCGGAGCATACTCGTGCTACCCCGGTCGGCGGGACTCGTAGCGCCAGGTCACTCCAAGGCCTCGGCGAAGACCTCCCCGATCTCCTCCACCCAGGTGAACGAGAGCTCGGCCCGGAGGTGCTCCGGGATGTCCTCGACGTCGAGCTCGTTGCGCCGCGGGGCGATGATGTGGGCGATGCCGCCGCGCTGGGCGGCGAGGACCTTCTCCTTCAGGCCGCCGATCGGCAGGACCTGTCCGGTGAGGGTCAGCTCGCCGGTCATCGCGACGTCGGAGCGGACCGGGCGGCCCGAGACGAGCGACAGCAGCGCGGTGGCCATGGTGATGCCGGCGCTCGGCCCGTCCTTGGGGATCGCCCCGGCCGGCACGTGGATGTGCACGTCCTGGGTGGCGAACCAGTTCTCGGCCAGGTCCGGGACGTGCTCGCGCACGTGGCCGCGGACGTAGGAGAGCGCGGCCTGGGCGGACTCCTTCATGACCTCGCCGAGCTGCCCGGTGATGGTGAGCTTGCCGGTCCCGGGCATCGCGGTCGCCTCGACGAACAGGACGTCGCCGCCCACCGGCGTCCACGCCAGGCCCGTGGCGACGCCCGGCGCGCTCGTGCGCCGCCGCGTCTCGGCGAAGACGCGCCGGCGGCCCAGCAGCTCGGGCACGCGCTTCTCGTTGACGGTGTAGGAGCGGGTCTCCAGCGTCCCCTCGGCGACGCGCCGCGCGATCTTGCGGCACGCCGTGCCGATCTCGCGCTCCAGGCCCCGGACGCCGGCTTCGCGCGTGTAGCCCGCGATGATCGCCTTCAGCGCGCCGTCGGTGAACGACAGCCGTGACTTGGTCAGGCCGTTGCGCTCGATCTGGCGCGGGACGAGGTAGCGCCGGGCGATCTGGAGCTTCTCCTCCTCGGTGTAGCCCGCGAGCTGGATGACCTCCATGCGGTCGCGCAGCGGCCCGGGGATCGTGTCGAGCGTGTTCGCGGTGGTGATGAACATCGCGGCCGACAGGTCGAACGGCACGTCGAGGTAGTGGTCGCGGAACGTGGCGTTCTGCTCGGGGTCGAGGACCTCGAGCATCGCGCTGGCCGGATCGCCGCGGTAGTCGGCGCCCATCTTGTCGATCTCGTCGATCATGAACAGCGGGTTGCGGCTGCCCGCGTCGCGCAGGGCGCGGATGAACACGCCGGGCATCGCGCCGATGTAGGTGCGCCGGTGCCCGCGGATCTCGGCCTCGTCGCGCACGCCGCCGGCGCTGATGCGCTCGAAGGCGCGGCCGAGCGCCCGCGCCACCGACTGGCCGAGCGACGTCTTGCCGACGCCCGGCGGGCCGACCAGGCAGAGGATCGAGCCGCGGGCGTCGGTCCCGCGGCCGCCCAGCAGCTTGCGCACGGCCAGGAACTCCAGGATGCGGTCCTTGACCTTGTCGATGTCGTAGTGGTCGGCGTCGAGCACCTCCCGGGCATGCGCGAGGTCCAGGTCGTCCTCGGTGCTCACCTCCCACGGCAGCGCGGCGATCCACTCCAGGTAGTTGCGGATCACGCCGTGCTCCGCGGCCGCCTGCGGCAGGCGCTCGAGCCGCGCGAGCTCGCGGTCGGCCACGCGCCGCACCGCCTCGGGCATCGCCACCGCGGCGAGCTGATCACGCAGCTCGGCGACCTCGGCCTCCTGCGGGTCGCGCTCGCCCAGCTCCTCCTGGATCGCCTTGAGCTGCTGGCGCAGGACGTACTCGCGCTGGCTGCGGTCGAGCTCGGACTGCACCTGGGACTGGATCCGCGTCCCGATCGCCACCACCTCGAGCTCGCGGGCCAGCACCTCGGAGAGCCGGCGCAGGCGCTTGGCCACGTCGAGCTCCTCCAGCAGCGCCTGCTTCTCCTCGGTCTTGATCCGCAGCGCGCCGGCGATCAGGTGCGCGAGCGCGCTCGGGTCCTCGACGTTGGCGACGGCGAGCTTGAGCTCCTCGGGCAGGTACGGGACCTCCTCGATGATCGTCGAGAAGGTGTGCTGCACGTTGCGCATGAGCGCCGTCAGCTCGGGGCCCTCGCGCACGACGTCGGGCGCCTCGGAGACGCGGGCGACGAGGTAGGGCTCCTCGGCGTCGTAGCCGTCGAGGCGGACCCGCTGGCCGCCCTGGACGAGGATCCGCAGCGTGCCGTCGGGCACCTTGAGCATGCGCGCGACGACGCCGGCGACGCCCGTCCCGTACAGCTGGTCGGGCCCTGGCGCGTCGTTCTCGGGCTCGCGCGAGGTGACCATGACCAGCATCCGGTTGCCCGAGAGCACGTCGTTGATGAGCTGGATGGAGCGCTCCTGGCCGACGGCCAGCGGCGTCAGCGTGTCCGGGAAGGTCACCGAGTCGCGCAGGGGCAGCACCGGCAGGGCCGGGGGCAGCGCGCCGGACGGGCCGCCGCCGACCGGGATGGTCTGCGGGTCCTCGGCGACGGGGACCTCGACGTCGATGCTCATGTCAGCACGCTCCGCGAGGAACGATTGTCAGGGATATGGCGTTCATGCGGAGGACCCGCGGGGTCCCCCTTCGATCGGCACCTGGCGGGGCGCCGGCGAGCGCACGAGGAGCGGCAGCTCGACGATCAGCACGCCCTGCTCGTAGCGGGCGCGGGCGGCGTCGGCGTCGACCTCGGCGCCCAGCCCGATCACGCGGCGGAACGGACCGTGCTCGATCTCGACCTGCTGGTAGACGCGGTCGTCGGCGACCTCGGCCCGCCGCATGCCGGCCAGCACGAGCTCGCGCCCGCGGATCTCCAGCTCGACCTCGGCCGGGTCGATCCCGGCCAGGTCGGCGCGGACGATCGCCTTGGGCGGCTCGCCGGCGTAGTAGACGTCGACCGCCGGGACGAAGCCGCCGCGCCGGCGCGCCCCCACGGCGCGCTCGAACGGGTCGCCGAACAGCTCGTCCATCTCGCGGCGCATCCGCTCGAAGTTGGCGAACAGGTCGCGGTCGCGGGCCATCCGCGAAAGATACGCGCGCCGGTCAGCCGACGGGCGCGGCGTCGAGCCCGTGGCGGTGGGCGACGGCGGCGGCCTGGGTCCGGGTGCGGACGTCGAGCTTGGCGAGGATGCGCGACACGTGGACGCTGGCGGTCTTCTCGGCCATGTAGAGCTCCGCGCCGATCTCGCGGTTGGTGGCGCCGCGGGCGACCAGCGCGAGGACCGGGCGCGCGCGCGGGGTGCGGCCGCACGGCTCCGCGTCGGGCGCCTCGGCGAGCGGCTCCGCGTGCGGGTCCGCCGGGGCGTCGCGCGCGAGCCGCGCGCGGGCGG
>DASVQH010000487.1:0-2901 GCA_036389195.1 Solirubrobacteraceae bacterium | reverse complement strand
ACGCGCCGCTGTCGACGAACGCGCCGATAGGCCAGGTGTTCTTCACGATCGGCGTGCAGTTCGCGGGGGCGTCGTCCATCGCGACGGCGCTGAACTTCCTGGTGACCATCATCACCATGCGCGCGCCCGGCATGTCGTTCTGGCGCATGCCGCTGCTCGTGTGGGCGAACTTCTCGACGTCGCTGCTCGTGGTCATCGCCACGCCGTTCGTCGCCGCGTCGCAGTTCTTCGTCCTGCTCGACTACGCGCTGGGCTTCAAGTTCTTCGTGCCGGAGCGCAACGGCGACGTGCTGATGTACCAGCACGTCTTCTGGTTCTACTCCCACCCGGCCGTCTACATCATGATGCTGCCGGGCTTCGGGATCGTCTCCGAGGTCATCGCCAACAAGGCCCGCAAGCCCGTGTTCGGCTACCGGATGATGGCCTTCTCGCTACTGGCCATCGTGCTGCTCGGCTTCACGGTGTGGGCGCACCACATGTTCGTCAGCGGCATGCAGACGTGGATCCGCGTCCCGATGATGATCACCACGGCGATCATCGCGGTCCCGACCGGGATCAAGATCTTCTCCTGGCTGGCCACGCTGTGGCGCGGGGTCATCCACCTCGACACGCCGATGCTCTTCGCCCTCGGCTTCCTGGTGATGTTCACGCTCGGCGGGATCTCGGGCGTGATGCTCGCCATGGTGCCGCTCGACATCTACGTGTCGGACACCTACTTCATCGTCGCCCACATCCACTACGTGCTCTTCGGCGGCTCGCTGTTCACCATCTACGCGGGCGTCTACTACTGGTTCCCGAAGATGACCGGGCGGATGTTCGACCAGACGCTCGGCAAGCTGCACTTCTGGCTGACCTTCGTGGCGTTCAACGCGACGTTCGCGCCGATGCACCTGATCGGCGTCCAGGGGATGCCGCGCCGCGTCGCCGACTACCCGGAGCAGTTCGCGACGTGGAACCTCGTGATCTCGCTGTCCTCGTTCGTGCTCGGGCTCTCGACGCTCGTCTTCGTCTACAACATGGTCTCGAGCTGGCGCGGCGGGCCGCGCGCCTCGGCCAACCCGTGGCGGGCGATGACCCTGGAGTGGCAGGTCTCCTCCCCGCCGCCGATCTTCAACTTCGACGCGGTGCCGACCGTCGTGGGCGGCCCGTACGAGTACGGCGTCCCGGGGGCGGTCCACGGGGTGTTCACCCCGGCCGGCCAGGAGGCGCAGAGCACCCACGCCCAGCCAGCCGGTGCGGTGGCGGCGTCCTCGTCCTCGTCATCGTCCTCGACCCGGGAGTAACGGCCCATGGCCAACGTCCTCGTCCTCGCGAACCAGACCATCGGCGGCAAGGCGCTGCTCGACGCGGTGCGCGAGCGGAACGCCGCCGGCGATGCGAAGTTCTTCGTCGTGGTGCCCCAGAACCGCCCGGCGCACGGCAACGTCATCTACGACGAGGCCGTGCGCGACGCCGCGCAGGTGCGCGTCGACCTGGCGCTCGGGTTCATGCGCGAGGAGGGCTTCGAGGGCACCGGCGAGGTCGGGGACTCCGATCCCTACAACGCCGCCAAGGACGCCATCGCGGCGCACAGGATCGACGAGGTCATCCTCTCCACGCTGCCGATCACCAGCTCCGGCTGGCTGCGGCGCGACCTGCCCGAGCGCATCGAGCAGGACACCGGCGTGCCGGTCCACCACGTCGTCACCGACATCGGGCGCGAGGGCCTGCCCTTCGACGTCTGCCTCGTGGTCGCCAACCAGACGGTGGCCGGCGACGAGCTCGTCGAGCGCATGAAGGCCAAGGCCGAGGAGGGCCCGCGCCGCTTCATCGTCGCGGTGCCGCAGGAGTCCGGCGACGGCGCGGCCTGCAGCGCGGCGCGCGGTCGGCTGCGCCAGCTGCTGGACTCGCTGGCCGACTCCGGGATCGTCGCGGCCGGCTTCATCGCCGATCCCGATCCCTACACGGCGACCATGAACGCCGTCCAGACGTTCCTGATCTCGGAGATCCTGATCTCGACGCTGCCCTCGAACCGGTCGGCGTGGACGAGCAAGGGCCTGATCGAGAAGGTCGCGAACGCGACGCGCAAGCCCGTCGAGCACGTCGAGGTGTCCGTCGGGGATCGGGTGGGCGCCTGATGGAGGCCGCCTCCATCGCGCACGAGCACCACGGGCCGCCGCCGGCCAACCGCTCCTCGCGGGTGGAGCCCCAGCTGCTGGGGATGCTCCTCTTCATCATCAGCGAGGTGATGGTCTTCGGCGCGTTCTTCACCGCGTACTTCTTCGTGCGGGTGGTCTACGGCGCCGAGTGGCCGGCCGAGGGGACGGAGCTGCCGAAGCTCATCGCCGGCATCAACACCTGCATCCTGCTGTCGTCGTCGTTCACCGTCCACTGGGCGCTGGAGTCGGCCAAGAAGGGCAACCGCTTCGGGCTGCAGGCGGGCATCCTCACGACCTTCCTGCTCGGCCTGACGTTCCTCTTCATCCAGGTCAACGAGTACGTGCACATCGGCTTCTCGCCGGCCGACCACGCGCAGGGCTCGGTCTTCTACGGGCTCACCGGCCTGCACGGCGCCCACGTGTTCGTCGGCCTGACGCTGCTGGCGTTCACCACCATCCGGGCGTTCCGCGGGCACTTCACGCCCGAGGAGCACCGCGGCGTCGAGGTGCCGGGCATCTACTGGCACTTCGTCGACGTGATGTGGGTGGTCGTCTACACCACCGTCTACATCCTCTGATGGCGGGGCGCGCGGTGGGCGGCCGGTGCTGAACCCGCTGCGCTCCGAGGCGGAGGCGTTCCGCTTCCTCGTCTACGTCGTGGTGATCGCCGCGGTCGTCGTCGGGCTGGTGGTGCTGGTCCGCGCCCTCTAGATGGCCGTCGTCCTCACGCTCGCGGTCGCCGAGTGGCTCTATGTCCGCGCGG
>DASVQH010000486.1:0-12291 GCA_036389195.1 Solirubrobacteraceae bacterium | reverse complement strand
GGCTGCCGCCGCTCTGCTCGACGGCGTCGAGGAGGCGCTGCAGGGTCGGGTCGAGGGGGTCGAGCGGCGTGCCGAGCGGCTCTCCCCCGTCCCCGCGGACCTCGCCGCCGTCCGTCGCGACCAGGTCGAGGACGTCGCGGGCGTCGCGGATGAGCGCGGCGCCCTGCTGCAGGAGCCCGTTGGTGCCGGCGGCGAGCCGTGACGTCACCTGGCCGGGGACCGCGCCGACCGGGCGGCCGAGCTCCGCGGCGAAGTCGACGGTGATCAGCGAGCCCGAGCGCTCGGCCGCCTCGACGACCACGGTGACGCGGCTGAGCGCGGCGATCACCCGGTTGCGGGCGGGGAAGCACCAGCGGAAGGCGGTGAACCCGGGCGGGAGCTCGGAGACGACGCAGCCGCGCTCGACCAGCCGGGCGTACAGGCCGCGCTTGCTCGCCGGATAGGGGACGTCGGCGCCGCCCGCCAGGACCGCGACCGTCGCCCCCGCGCCCTCGAGCGCCCCGGTGTGCGCCGAGGAGTCCACGCCGAGCGCCATGCCCGAGACCACCGTGACTCCCGCGACCGACAGCCCGCGCCCGAGGCTGCGCGCGACCTCCAAGCCGTACCCCGAGGCCTTGCGAGCTCCGACGATGGCCACGGAGTCGGGGTCCTCGAGCGCGGCGGGGTCGCCGGCGACGTGCAGGACCGCGGGCGGGTCGGGCAGCTCGCGGAGGCGGTCGGGATAGCCGGCCGCATGGCGGCACGCCGCGCCGAGACGGGCGGCGGCGATCCGCTCGCGCGCGGCGGCGGCGTCGAAGTCGGCGTGGACGCGCCGCGCGCGATCGCCCGGCGCGAGATCGAGCAGCGCGCCGTCGGACAACCCCAGCACCGCCGAGGTGGCGCCCCGCGTGCGCCATTGGATGTCGATGGCGCCGCCGAGCGCCGCGACCAGCGCGGTGCGCCGCAGGCACGCGTCGCAGGCCTCGATGGTCACACCGGGCCTCCTGACCGCCCGCTCCTCACGCCGCCTCCCCCAGCCGTGCGGTGTCGGTCCGGTGCCCCGCGGCCTCCTGGACATGCTCCGGCCCGACCACGTCGGAGCCGGCGAGATCGGCGACGGTGCGCGCCACGCGCAGGACGCGGGCGTGGCCGCGGGCGCTCAGCGCCTCGCGGTCGTGGAGCTCGTAGAGCACGCGGATGGCGCTCGGCGTCGCCGCGGTGAGCTCGGTGAGCATCCGCGCCGTCATCTGGGCGTTGCAGGTCACCCCGAGGCCGGCGAAGCGACGCGCCTGGCGCTCGCGCGCCTCCATCACCCGTGTTCGCACCTCGGCCGACGGCGGCGCCGACTGCGCGCGCAGGGCGGCGGCGGGCGGGCGCTGGACCTCCAGCGTGACGTCGATGCGGTCGAGCAGCGGACCGCTGAGCCGGCGGCGGTGGCGGGAGAGGTCGGCGCCAGTGCAGCGGCAGGCCTCGCCGCCCATCCCGCACGGGCACGGATTGGCGGCCGCGACGAGCATGCACTGGCTCGGGTAGACCACGAGCCGCTGCCCGCGGACGATCGCCACGCGCCCGTCCTCCAGCGGCTGGCGCAACGCCTCCAGGCTCGAGCGCGGGAACTCCGACAGCTCGTCGAGGAACAGGACGCCGTGGTGGGCGAGCGTGACCTCGCCGGGCATCGGGCTCGTTCCCCCGCCGACGAGCCCCGCGGGCGAGATCGTGTGGTGCGGCGCGCGGAACGGCCGCCGGTCCGCCAGTCCGGCGCCGTTGTGCAGCCCGGCGATCGAGTGGATGCGCGTGACGCCGATCGCCTCCTCGGCCGTCAGCGGCGGCAGGATCGAGGGGATCCGGCGCGCCAGCATGGTCTTCCCCGTGCCGGGCGGCCCGTGCATGAACAGGTTGTGGCCGCCGGCGGCGGCGGTCTCGATCGCCGGGATCAGCGCGTTGTGGCCGCGCACGTCGAATAGGTCGGGCTCGAAGTGCTCCGGCGCGTCGGCCGGCGCGGCCGGCGCGGGGAGCGGCGCCGCCTCGGCGCGCCCGTGCAGGAGGTCGGCGACGTCGGCCAGCGTCGCGACGCCGCACACCTCGACGCCGGACACGAGCGCCGCCTCGCGCGCCCGCGACCGCGGGAGCACGAGGCGCGCGATCCCGTGCCGCCGCGTGCCCTCGGCGATGGCCAGCGCACCGCGGATCGGGCGGACCTCCCCGGCCAGGGACAGCTCGCCGCAGACGGCGCAGCCCTCGACCGCCTCGGGCGGCAGCTGCCCCGCCGCGACCAGCACCGCCACTGCGAGCGGCAGGTCGAAGCTCGGCCCGACCTTGTGGAGATAGGCCGGCGCGAGGTTCACGGTGATGCGCTTGAGCGGGAACTCGAAGCCCGAGTTCACGAGCGCCGCGCGCACCCGTTCGCGCGCCTCGCGCACCGCCTTGTCGGCCAGCCCGACCACCGTGAAGGCCGGGAGGCCCTGACGGATGTCGGCCTCGACCCACACCCGGCGGCTCTCGACCCCGTCGAGCGCGAAGGTGGTGACGCGGGCGAGCACTAGAACGCTCCCTCCAGGTGCTCGAGCGCGACGAGGCGGCCCTGCGCGTCGATGGAGATCCCCACGGCGTCGAAGCGCAGCGACGGCGACCACGGCCGGTCGGTCACCTCGATGAGATAGGCGGCGGCCATGCGCCGCACCTGCCGCTGCTTCTCCGGGTGCAGCGCGTCCCACGGCGAGCCCGAGCCCGCCCGGCGCGTCTTGACCTCGCAGAACACGAGCTCGCCGTCCCCTTCGGCGACGAGGTCGAGCTCGCCGAAGCGCGTCCGGTGGTTGCGGGCGATGACCCGGTACCCGAGCCGCTCGAGGTGCTCGGCGGCAAGCCGCTCGCCGAGCCGGCCGAGGTCGTGGCGGGGGTCTGAGGACATGCCGCGGACCGTATGGCGGCCCGCTGAACGGAACAGCACGCGCGGGTGACGATTCAGCCCCCGAATCGCGACGAATCAGCCAGGCGCCAGACCCCTCAACCCGACACAAACGCCGCGCGCGACAGCGTGCGTCGGATGAGGGGCGCTATGCGCCACCTACACGACGCACGCCCAGACGGCGGCGGAGTGAGTCGTCCTGAGGGGTCCGCGACCTGACACACGGCCGGTCCGGCCTCTCCTCAATGCGCAGTTCGCCGATGGGGGCGCGTCATCAGGGGTCGCGCCGATGGGGGCGCGAGATCAGGGGCGGGGCCGATGGGGGCGCGCCGAATCGGGAGGGGCACGCGACATCAGGGGCCGCGCCGATGGGGGCGCGCCGAATCGGGAGGGGCACGCAACATCAGGGGCGGCGCGGCTGGGGGCGCGACATGAGGGGCGGCGCCGGTCGGGGCCGCCCCACCCGCGCGCCTACTTGTAGAAGTTCCGGTCCCAGCGGTGGCCGCGAAGCTTCTCGACCATCGCCTCGGGGAGCCCCGCACCGTCCCCCACGGCGCAGTTGCGCTCCGCGTTGCGCACCGAGCGCATCCCCGGGATCACCGTGGAGACCGCCTCGTGCGACAGCACGAACCGCAGCGCCACCTCGGCCAGCTCTTCCCGCCCGATGCCCAGGTCCTCGACCAGCGCGTCGACCCGGTCGGCGACCTGCTGCTTGCGATCACCGCGGAAGTACTCGTTGCGGAAGTCGCCCTCGGGGAACTCGGTGTCCGGCCCGATCGCACCCGTCAGCGCGCCCTCGTCGAACGGCACGCGCACGATCACGCCGACGCCGTGCTCCAGGCACGCCGGGAACAGCTCGTCCTCGGGGGTCTGGTCGAAGACGTTGTAGATCACCTGGACGGTGTCCACGACGCCCGCGCGCACCGCCTCGACCGCGTTCGCAGGCTGGTGGTCGTTGATCGAGATCCCGAACGAGCGGATCTTGCCCTCCTCGCGCAGCGCGCGGACCGCCTCGATCCAGTCCCCGGAGCCGACCCACGAGTCCTGCCAGACGTGGAGCTGCTGGACGTCGATGGCCTCGAGCTCGGAGTTCGCCAACGACTTCTCCGTGCAGCGCCGCACCCACTCCCCCGGGAACGTCTCGTCCACCTCAACCCCCGCCCGCGCCGGCCACTCCTGGTTCTTGGGCGGCACCTTGGTGGCGACGCGGACGTACTCGTCGCGCCCGCGCACCACCTCGCCCACCAGCTTCTCGGAGTGGCCGCGGCCGTAGGCCAGGGCGGTGTCGATGAAGGTCAGGCCGAGGTCGATCGACCGCCGGAGCGCCTGCAGCGACTCGTCGTCCTTGGCGCCCAGCCACTGGCTGCCGCCGATCCCCCACGCCCCGTAGCCGATCTCCGAGACCTCGAAGCCGGTCTTGCCGAGCTGTCTGTAGTTCATGGAGGGCTCCTACCCCAGCGCGAGCTGCTGGTAGGCCGCCGACTGGAACGACATGCGGTGCAGCGGCGAGACGCCGAGCCGCTCGATCGCCGCCCGGTGCTCGGGGGTCGAGTAGCCGACGTGGGCGGCGAACTCCCACCCGGGATACAGGGTCTCCATCCGGCGCATGAAGCGGTCGCGCGTGACCTTGGCGATCACGGAGGCGGCGGCGATCGCGGCGCTCGTCGCGTCGCCGCCGACGACCGCGCGCTGCTCGAAGCCGGTGTCGGGCACCGCGAAGCCGTCGCTCAGGCACACGCAGCCGGGACAGCCGACCTGGCGCAGCGTGTCCGACAGCGCGCGCAGGTTCGTCTTGTGCAGGCCGCGCTCGTCGATGCCTCGCGCACAGCGCGAGGTGACGGCGACCTTGACCGCCGCCCGCAGCACGCGCGGGTAGAGCTCCTCGCGCGCGGCCTCGGTCTGCTGCTTGGAGTCGTTGAGCGCGGACAGCGAGCGCAGATCGCGCAGCGTCAGCTTCTCGTAGTCGAAGAGCACCGCGGCGGCCACCAGCGGGCCGGCCAGGCAGCCGCGCCCGGCCTCGTCGGCGCCCGCCACGAACCGCACGCCGAGCGCGCGATCCCACGCGAACAGCCGCCGCCCCGGAGGCCGGCGGCGCGCGGCCTTCTTCTTAGAGGAGGCCGATCCGGCTCGGGGGCCAGTAGGTGGCGAAGGCACCGCCGATGATCCACTTGCGGGGAACGGGGCCCCAGAACCGGCTGTCGTCAGAGGATCCACGGTTGTCGCCCATCATGAAGTAATGGTCGGCCGGAATCGTCACGGTCTCGGAGTAGTCGCACCCCTCGCCGCCGGAGCAGGGCTCGGTGAACGACTCCTTCTGGCGCTTGCCGTTGAGCACGACGTGGCCGTTCTGGATCGAGATCTTGTCGCCCGGGCCGGCGACGACGCGCTTGATGAAGTTCGTGTCGGCCTTGGTGCGCGTCGGCGTCAGGCACACCTGGTTCTCGGGATGCGCCGCGCCGCACTGGTCGTCGGTGCGCTCCGCGCCGGCCGGCGGGTGGAAGACCACGATGTCGCCGACCTCCGGGTCCGAGAACCTGGCGCCGATGCGGTTGACCAGCACCCGCTGCTTGACCTGGAGCGTCGGCACCATCGAGGGGCTGGGGATCCGGTACGGCTTGACCAGGAAGGCCTGGATGCCGAGCGCCAGGCCCAGCGCGACGGCGACGATGAGCACGAGCTCGAGCAGCGAGCCGCCCGGGCTGGAACTCTTGGACGCCATGGGGCTAGCCCGCGTCGTTGGCGGGCGCGGGCGTGGCCGCCGGCGCGTCGTCGAGCGCGGCGCCGTCGACCGCGTCGCCGGGCACCTCGGGGTCGGCCGCCGCAGCGGCTTCCACCGCGGGATCGTGCAGCAGCCCGGCCTCGACGACCTCCTCCGGGCCCGTGTAGCGGCGCTCGCGGACGCGAGCGCGCTTGCCGACACGGCCGCGCAGGTAGTAGAGCTTGGCCCGGCGCACGTCGCCGCGAGCCGAGACCTCGATGCGCTCGATCTTGGGCGAGTGCACCGGGAACGTCCGCTCGACGCCGACGCCGAAGGACTGCTTGCGGACCGTGAAGGTCTCGCGCACCCCCTCGCCCTGGCGCTTGATGACGACGCCCTCGAAGACCTGGGTACGGCGGCGCGTGCCCTCGATGACCTGGAAGTGGACCTTGACGCGGTCGCCGGCCTGGAAGCGGGGAACGCGCCGGAGCTGGGCGCGCTCGAGGGAGTCGATGACAGTGCTCATGGCGAAGAAAAACCGCGACGCCAGACGGGCGGCGTTCGCGGGGCGCCTATGGTAGCGGACGTCCGCGCCGCCGGGCCTCCTCGAGCCGCCATGCGCGGATCCGCGCGTGGTGGCCGGAGAGCAGGATCTCGGGGACGCGCCAGCCGCGCCACTCGGCCGGGCGCGTGTAGTGCGGATACTCCGGAAGCCCGTCCAGCGCCGCGGAGAACGACTCCTCGACCGCCGAGTCGGCGTGCCCGAGGGCGCCCGGCAGCTTGCGCAGCACCGCGTCGCAGACCACCATCGCGGCCAGCTCGCCGCCGGCCAGGACGTAGCGGCCGATCGACAGCGTGTCCGAGCAGAAGTGCTCGACGATGCGCTCGTCGAAGCCCTCGTAGCGCCCGCACAGCAGCGTCAGCGCCGGCTCGGCGGCCAGCTCTGACACCCAGGCGTCGTCGAGCTCGCGCCCGCCCGGGGTGAGCGCGATGACCCGCCGGCGCTCGCGCAGCTCGACCGGGTCGGTCCCGCCGTAGCGCGCGCGCAGCGCCGCCTCCATCACGTCGACGCGCAGGACCATCCCGGCGCCGCCGCCGAACGGCGTGTCGTCGACCGACCGGCCGGAGAGCGCCGAGGACTCGCGCGGGTCGACGCACTCCAGGGTGTGCCCCGCCTCCAGGGCGTTCGTCACGTGGCGCTGGGTGCGGAACCACTCGAACCACTGCGGGAACAGCGTGAAGACGTCGATGTCCACCGCTCACTCCCCCAGGAAGCCGAGATCGACGTCGATCCGGCGCGCCTCCACGTCCACGGAGCGGACCGCGTCGCGGACCAGCGGGATCAGCCGGTCGCCGACCTCCAGCGCCTCGCAGGACGGCAGCGGCACGAGCCGCGCCACCACGCCGACCTCCTGCTCGCCGTCGACCACCAGACAGCCCTCGAGCTCGTGCGCCCAGAACTCGCCCTCCTCGAGCGCCGGCAGATCGGCGTTGGCGATCAGCAGCGGCTCGCCGCGCAACGCGTCGGCGGCTTCGCGGGAATCGCAACCGGTCAGGCGGACGATCGGCTTCTCGTCGGTGCCGGCGCGGCGCTCGATCTCCCGCGCACGGCCGCCCACCGTCACCTGCGCGCCCGTGCGAAGCAGCGCCGGGAGCGGGTGCACGACGTAGAAGGACCCGTCGAGGCCGTGGGCGCGGCCGACGCGCCCGGCCTCAGTCGACGATGTCGACGAGGACGCGCCGGTTCTCGCGGACGGCGGCCGCCTTGACGACGGCGCGGAGCGCCTGCGCGGTGCGTCCTCCCCGCCCGATGACCTTGCCGTAGTCGTCATCCGCCACCGAGAGCTCGAGCACGATCGTGCCGTCGTCCTCCTCGACCTGCTCGACCTTCACCCGGTCGGGCTCGTCGACGATCGCGCGGGCCAGGTACTCGAGGAGCTCGCGCACCGCGGACGGTCTAGCCCTTCGCGGTGGGCGCGATGCCCTGCGTCTTGAGGAGCTTGCGGACCGGCTCGGACGGCTGCGCGCCGCGCTCGAGCCAGAAGCGCACGCGCTCCTCGTCGAGGACGATGGTCGACGGGTCGGTCTGGGCGTTGTAGCGGCCCACGGTCTCGATGCTGCGACCGTCGCGGGGCGAGCGCGAATCGGCGACGACGACGCGCCACACCGGATCCTTCCTGCCGCCTACGCGGGTGAGCCTCATAGCAACTGCCAAGGGGATCAAAGCCTTTCTATCGGGTTTCGCCCGGCCGGATTTCGCTGACGCTCATCCTCTGGGCGACGTTAGTCGGCGCGACAGTCTAACGCCCGCGCGTCAGAGCGCCCAGGTCGGGCATCTTGCCCTGCTGGAGCCCGCGCATCATCTTGCGCATCTCGCCGAACTGCTTGACGAGCTGGTTGACCTGCTGGACGCTCGTCCCCGACCCCTTGGCGATGCGCAGCCGCCGCGAGCCCTTGATCAGCTCCGGCCGTCGCCGCTCCATCGGGGTCATCGAGCGGATGATCGCCTCGATGCGATCGAACTCCCGCTCGTCGATGTCCATCTTCGACAGCTTGTGGCCGGCCAGCCCGGGGATCATCCCCAGCAGCGAGGTCAGCGACCCCATCTTGCGGATCTTCGAGAGCTGGGAGAGGAAGTCGTCGAGCGTGAACTCGTTGCGACGCAGCTTGCGCTCGAGCTCCTTCGCCTCGTCCTCGTCGGTCGCGCGCTCGGCCTTCTCGATGAACGACAGGACGTCGCCCATGCCGAGGATCCGCTGTGCCATGCGGTCGGGGTGGAAGCGCTCGAAGTTGTCGAGCTTCTCCCCCGTCGAGGCGAACATGATCGGCTTGCCGGTGACCGCCTTGACCGACAGCGCGGCGCCGCCGCGGGCGTCGCCGTCGAGCTTGGAGAGGATCACACCGTCGAACTGGGCGACCTCCGCGAACTGCTCGGCGACGTTGACGGCGTCCTGGCCGGTCATCGCGTCCACGACGAGAAGGACGTCCGTCGGCCGGACGCGCTTCTTGATGTTGGCCAGCTCGGTCATGAGCGCCTGGTCGACGTGCAGGCGGCCCGACGTGTCGACGATCAGGACGTCCTTGCCGTCGCGCTTGGCCTGATCGAGCGCCCAGCCGGCGATGTCCACCGGATCGGCGTCGGTCCCGCGCTCGTAGACCGTCGCGCCGGCCTGGGTCCCGACCTTGATGAGCTGCTCGACGGCGGCGGGGCGGTAGACGTCGCAGGCCGCCACGGCGACCGACGCGCCGCGCTCGTTCTTCAGCCAGCGGGCGAGCTTGCCCGTCGCGGTCGTCTTGCCGGAGCCCTGCAGGCCGGCCATGAGGATCACGGTCGGCGGGCGCGGGGCGAAGGTCAGGCCCGACGCCGCCCCGCCCATCAGGTTCGTCAGCTCCTCGTTGACGATCTTGACGACCTGCTGGCCCGGGTTGAGCTGGCGCGCCACCTCGACGCCGGCGGCGCGCTCCTTGACCGTCTTGGTGAACTCCTTGACGACCCGGAAGTTGACGTCGGCGTCGAGCAGCGCGAGGCGGATCTCGCGCATCGCCTTGGCGATGTCGTCGTCGGTCAGGGCGCCGCGCTGGCGGACACCCGCCAGCGTGCCCTGGAGCTTCTCGGCGAGGGAGTCGAACACTGCCCTCTGACTCTACGAAGCCGGCGGCGCGGGAGGCGCCGGCGGCGCGGCCGGCAGGCTCGGCGACCCGGAGTCCGGCATGGCGCCCGCGGCCATGTCGGAGGCCTCCTGCGCGGCGCGTGCCGCCTCGGCGGCGTCGGCGGCCGCCCGCTGCGAGGCCTGGTCGTCCTCGATCGTGCGCGGCGCGGGCCGGCGCGGCGGCGGCGGGGCGCCGTTGCCGCCCGCACCCCCGCCCCCGCCCATCCCCAGCGAGTTGGCGATCCCGCCCAGGGCCTGCGAGAACTCGCTCGGGATCACGAAGATCTTGTTCGCGTCGCCCTTGGCGAGCTCGGGCAGCATCTGCAGGTACTGGTAGGACAGCAGCTGCTGGTCGGGCGCGCCGTCGTGGATCGCCCGGAACACCGTCTCGATCGCCTTGGACTCGCCCTCGGCGCGCAGGATCGCCGCGGTGCGGGCGCCCTCGGCCTTCAGGACCGCCGCCTGCTTCTCGCCCTCGGCCGTGAGGATCTGGGACTGCTTGACGCCCTCGGCGGTGAGGATCGCGGCACGGCGCTCGCGCTCGGCGCGCATCTGCTTCTCCATCGTCTCCTGCACCGTGCGCGGCGGCTCGACCGACTTGAGCTCCACGCGGTTGACGCGGATCCCCCACTTGCCGGTCGCCTCGTCGAGCACGACCCGCAGCTGCGAGTTGATCTGGTCGCGCGACGTCAGCGTCTCCTCCAGCGTCAGGCCGCCGATGACGTTGCGCAACGTGGTCACCGTGAGCTGCTCGATCGCCTGAAGCGGGTTGGCGATCTCGTAGGTGGCCGACTTGGCGTCGGTGACCGTGAAGTAGATGACCGTGTCGATCCCCACCACGAGGTTGTCCTCGGTGATGACCGGCTGAGGCGGGAAGGAAACCACCTGCTCGCGCAGGTCGATCAGCGGCTTGACCCGGTCGACGAACGGGACGATGAGCCCCAGGCCCGGCAGAAGCGTCCGGTGGTAGCGGCCCAGGCGCTCGACGATCCCCGCCCGCGCCTGCGGGACGATGCGGACGCCGCTCGCCGCGACGATGAACAGGAACACCGCCAGCACGAACAGCACCACGAGGCCTGCGGTCATCGGGTCACTTCCTTCCTACTCGGTCACGAGCGCGGTCGCGCCCCGGATCTCCACCACGGTCACGCGCGCGCCCGGCTCGATCGTCTCGTCGTCGCCGTAGGGCCGCGCGGTCCACACCTCGCCCTCGAGCTTCACGCAGCCGGCGTCGCCGGTGACGCGCTCGAGCACGGTCGCGGGCCGGCCGACGAGCGCGTCGGTGCCCGTGCGCATGAGCGCCGGCTGCCGGCGGTGCGAGCGGGCGATCGGGCGCAGCCCGGCCAGCAGCGCCGCCGAGGCGACCCCGAAGGCCGCCACGGACGCGGCGGTCCCGCCGCCGAGCCCGTCGACCAGCGCGGCGACGAGCGCCCCGCCCGCGAACGGCGCGAGGAAGAACCCCAGCGTGACGATCTCCCCCACCGCGAAGATCGCGGCGATGATGATCCAGATCACCCAGGGCTCCATGGGCGCAAGCGTATAGGGGTGCGGTGAGGATTTGGAGGCGGTTTGCGGCGCCTACGTCAAGAGAGCGCGGGCGAAGTCGTCCGCGTCGAACGGCCGCAGGTCCTCGAGCTGCTCGCCGATCCCGATCAGCTTGACCGGGATCTTCAGCTCGTTGGCGATGGCCAGGGCGATCCCGCCCTTGGCGGTGCCGTCGAGCTTGGTGAGGACGATGCCGTCGACGCCGACCGCGTCGCCGAAGAGCTTGGCCTGCCGGACGCCGTTCTGGCCGGTGGTGGCGTCGACCGTCATCAGCGTCTCGTGCGGCGCGCCCGGGAGCTGCTTGCCGATCACCCGGCGCACCTTGGTGAGCTCGGCCATCAGGTCGGTCTGGGTGTGCAGGCGCCCCGCGGTGTCGACGATCACCACGTCGGCGCCGAGCTCGCGGCCGCGCGCCACGGCGTCGAAGGCGACCGCGCCGGGGTCCGCGCCCTCGCGGCCGCGCACGAACTCGCAGCCCGCCCGCTCGGCCCAGCGCTCGAGCTGCTCGACGGCGGCGGCGCGGAAGGTGTCGGCCGCGCCGAGGACGACGCGCATCCCGAACTCCCGGCTCAGGTGGTGGGCGAGCTTGCCGGTGGTGGTGGTCTTGCCGGTCCCGTTGACGCCGACCATGAGGATCACCGTCGGCTCCTCGCGCAGGTCGATCTTCTCGTTGCCGGTGCGGGCGAGCTCGGCCAGCAGCTCGGCGAGCCGCCGGGAGAGCGCCTCGCCGCCGGTGATGTCGCCGGCGGTCGCCTCGGCCTCCAGCCGCTCGACCACCTCGGCGGTCGTGCGGGCGCCGACGTCGGCGTAGATCAGGGCCTCCTCCAGCCGCTCCCACGTCTCGTCGTCGAGGTTCTCGAACAGCGTGGCCGACACCTCGGCCTGCAGCGCCTCGCGCGTCTTGCGCATGTTCTGACGCAGGCGGCGGAAGAACCCGCGGCGCCGCTCCTCGGTCTCGGCCGGGACGGGCGCGGCGCGGCCGTCGGCGGTGATGAAGAGGTCCTGCCAGTCGCGCGCCATGTCGGGCGGGGACAATAGCCGCGTGCCGATCGAGGTCGTCGCTGCCGATCCGCGGGTGGAGCCGGGCGCCGGGCTGCTCGCCGCGATGGTCTCTGAGATCGTCGGGCTCTACGGACGGATCGAGGGCGACGCGCGGCGGGTCGAGGCGCCTCCAGCGGGCGTGGTCGGCCCGGGCGGGGCGTTCCTGGCGGTCTTCGACGACGGGGCGCCGGTGGCCTGTGGCGGCGTGCGGCGTCTGGACGAGGAGGTCGGGGAGATCAAGCGGATGTACGTGGTGCCGGCGGCGCGGGGGCGCGGGTTCGGGCGGCGGCTCCTCGACGCGCTGGAGGACGCGGCGCGGGGGCTCGGCTACGCGCGGGTGCGGCTGGACACGGGGTCGCGCCAGCCCGCGGCGGTGGCGCTGTATCGGGCGGCCGGCTACGAGGAGATCGCCGATTACAACGGGAACGTGCTGGCGAGCTACTGGTTCGAGAAGGGGCTGTGAGGAGCGGGCG
>DASVQH010000485.1:0-58583 GCA_036389195.1 Solirubrobacteraceae bacterium | reverse complement strand
AAGTTCAGCGTGTAGCCGCCTGCCCGCGCGCCGGCCTCGCGCAGCGCCAGCCGCTCGCCGTCGACGATGTCGCGCGCCGCGCCCTCGGCCGGCCGCGGCAGCAGCGAGTAGATGGTCAGCCGCTCGCTGGCGACCACGCCGCCGCGCCGGATGGCCGTCGCGTCGCCGCAGCCCGCGACCGCGAGGGCGGCGAGGAGCGCGAGGACCGGGGCGGCGCGCCGGGCGCTCATCCGCGGCGGCGCGCGCGCAGAGCGCGCTCGACGCGGCGGACCCACGTGTGCAGGACCGTGTAGGCGGGCCGCGGGCGGCCGTGGCGGTTGAGCAGCGCCGAGTCCCACTGCGCGTCCTGCTCGCCCGGGCGCCAGTGGTAGAGGTAGACCCGCTTGATCCGGGGGCTCAGCCGCGCGAGCCGGCCGAACACCCAGTCGGTGGCCCGGGCCGCGTGGGTCGCCGACTCCGGGAAGACGATCGTCGAGCGCTTGCGCCGCCGCACCACCCCGCCGGTCTCCGTGAACCAGATGTCGCCGCGGGTCGCGCGCAGCAGCGCGCGCGTCCCGCCCGTCGTGAAGCGGTTGGCGTCGATGTAGTTGTGGAGGCCCCAGATCCGCGGCCGGTGCTTGGCGGCGCGCGTGAACGCGCGGACCCAGCGGCCCATGCTCGGCAGGTCCAGCACGCTGGCCGCGACCACCGTGCAGCCGCGGCAGGCGCTGCGCAGGGTGTCGTAGTAGGCGGCCGCCCGCGCCGGCTTGTGGCAGGTCGGCTGCGAGCAGTGGTTGGCCTCGTTCCAGGCGATGAACTCCCGCGCCTGCGGCCACCGGCGGCGGAAGGCGAGGAACGCGCGGCGGTAGCGCGCGGGGCTCGGGAGGACCTTGCGGCGGCGGTCGATCCGCGAGCGCCCGAAGGCCACCAGGACCCGGGCGTCGGCGCGCGCGGCGGCCTCCATGTACCCGTCGATCAGCCCGCGCTCGAACGGGATGCGGGTGGCGTCCCAGCTGACGACGAGGCGCACGTTGCGGATGCCGAGCGCCGTCCACGACGGGTCGGTGAACATCTGGGGGCTCTGCTCGCCGATCCCGATCGTCGGCGTGGCGCCCGCGGCCGGCGCCGTCACGGCCAGCGCCAGGACGGCGAGGAGGACGACGATCGGCACGGGGCAGGAGGGTAGTGCCCCGCCCGGCCGGATGGGCCGGGCGGGGCGGTGCTTCAGGCGGTGGCGCGGCGCGCCGACTCCGCGTCCAGCCGGGTGGCGACGCGCGCGACCGCGTGGGCCGCGCGCCACCGAATGGGCGGCGGCTGCGGCTTGGGCGGCCGCGGCAGCCGCGAGGTGGCCCGGCGACGGCGCTCTGTGGCGTCGACGCGGGCGTGCTCGATGTGGATCAGGGAATGCATGGTGGAGTGACTCCGATCAGGGGTTGATGGGTGATCTGGAGCCGCCCGCGCGCCGTTCACGGCAAGGCGAAGCGAAAGGGACTACGCACGCTCACTCAGCTGAGGCGACGCGGGGCGGCCGGGGTGGGCTGCCCGCCGGGCGCGCGCTAGTGCTGAAGCGTCGCGGAGGCGAGCAGTGTGAGAAGCGCGATGGTCATCAAGTCCTGCTCACCTCCTTCGCCGTACGTCGGCGTGGTTCGACGGTGCGGCGACGATACAGATCGCCGCCGGGAAACGCAAGCCGTCGTCTAGGCTGCGCCGCCGTTTGCGCATCTGGGTCGACTTCACGAACACCGCGCACGTCGTGGTGCTGCGCCCGCTGGTCGAGCTGCTCGAGGCGCGCGGCCACACGGTCGAGCTGACCGCGCGCCCGCTGTCGCACACGGTGCAGCTGCTCGACGACTGGGGCCGCGCGTACACGCCGCTGGGCCGCCACGGCGGCGCCCGCCGCGCCGACAAGGTCCGCGCCGCCGCCGACCGCGCCGCCCGCATGGTCGCGTTCGGCCGCGGGCGCGGCTTCGACCGCGGGCTCGCGCACGGCTCGACCGACCTGCCCGTCGCGGGCCGGCTGCTGGGGATCGAGAACACGACGATGTTCGACTACGAGTTCGCCGTCGCCCAGCACCACGTCAACTGCCGGCTGGCCACGCGCGTGCTCGTCCCCGACGCCATCCCGCGCGAGCGGCTCGCGCGGTTCGGCGCGCGCGGCGCGAAGCTCGTCCAGTACCCGGGCCTGAAAGAGGAGTACTACCTCCCGCAGCGCGCGCCCGACCCGGCGCTGCTCGACACGCTGGGGGTGCCGCGCGACGCGCTGCTGGCCGTCGTGCGCACCGCGCCCGCCTACGCGCTCTACCTGGGCGGCGCCGAGAGCGGCCTGCTGCCGCGGGTCCTGCGCCGCCTCGTGCGCGACGAGCGCGTCCACGTCGTCACGCTGCCGCGGACGCCCGAGCAGGGCGAGGCGATCCGCGCGCTGGGGCTCGAGCGCGTCGTGGTGCCGCCGCGGGCGCTCGACGGCCAGGCTCTCGTGGCGCTGGCCGACCTGGTGGTCTCCGCGGGCGGGACCATGAACCGCGAGGCCGCCGCGCTCGGCGTCCCCGTGTGGTCGATGTTCGAGGGGCGCCTCGGCGCCGTCGACGAGCGCCTCGTCGCCGAGGGCCGCCTCAAGCTCCTGCGCGACCCCGAGGAGATCACGCCGGCACCGCGCGACCGCTCGGCGGCCGCGCGGCACGTCCGGGACCCCGCGGACCTGCTGGCCCTCGCGGTCCCGGGCGCGTAGGGCGGTCTAGATCGCGCGGACGTTCGGCGCGTTCGGGACCTTGTTGCGCGTGTCGACGACGATCCTCGCCTGATCCCACAGCGGGGTCTCCAGGAACGCCTGGTGGGCGGTCAGCAGCACGACGCAGTCGGCCTCCGCGACGGCCTCGGCCGTGAACTCCACGGCCTCGTAGTCGACGCCGTCGAGCGACACGCTCGGGACCCACGGGTCGGCGTAGGTGACGTCGCCGCCGCGCTGGACGAGCTGGCGCATGACCTCGAAGCTCGGCGACTCGCGCGTGTCGTGGACCTCGGGCTTGTAGGCCATGCCCAGGAGCAGGAGCTTCGAGCCCTTGACGGGACGCTCGAGCTCGTTGAGGGCGTCGACGATCTTCGAGACCACGTGCGTCGGCATGTGGGCGTTGATCTCGTGCGCCGCGGCGATCAGCTGCGCGGAGTAGCCGTACTCCTGCAGGCGCGAGGCCAGGAAGTGCGGCACGACCGGGATGCAGTCGCCGCCCAGGCCGGGGCCGGGGTAGTGGGCGAGGAAGCCGAACGGCTTGGAGTCGGCCGCCTCGATGACCTCCCAGACGGAGATCCCCAGCCGGTCGCACATCAGCGCCAGCTCGTTGGCCAGCGCGATGTTGACCGCCCGGAAGGTGTTCTCGTGCAGCTTGGCCGTCTCGGCGATGATCGGCCGCGAGACCGGGATCACGGTGTCGACGATCGTCTGGTAGAGCAGCTCGACGCGGCGGCGGGACTCGTCGTCGACGCCGGAGACGAGCTTCGGCGTGTTGACCATCGAGTAGACGCCGTTGCCCGGGTCCACGCGCTCGGGGGCGTAGCCGAGGAAGACGTCCTCGCCCACGGTGTTGCCCTCCTCGGCCATGAGCGGCGCGACGACCTCCTCCGTGGTGCCTGGATGGGTGGTCGACTGCAGGATCACCAGCTGGCCGTCATGACGGAGGTTCTGCGCGACCGAGCGGGCCGCGGCGAGGACGTAGGAGAGGTCGGGCGAGCGGGTCTTCGAGAGCGGCGTCGGCACGCAGATCGTGACCGCGTCGAGCTCCTGGACGACGCTGAAGTCGCTGGTGGCGTCGAGCTGGCCGGCCACCTCGTACTTCTCGGCGGGGACGTCGACGAGGTAGGACCGCTTCTCGTTGACGGCGGCGACGCGCTGCTCGGAGATGTCGATGCCGGTGACGTGGAAGCCCTGCTCCGCATACGCGACGGCCAGGGGGAGCCCGGCGTAGCCGAGCCCGACGATGCCGAGCCGCGCTTCGCGCGTGGCGATGCGACGGTCGAACTCGGTCTGAGTAAGGGTTTCAGAAAGGGCCATAAGCAGCCCACTCTAGCCAGGCGGTCAGCCCGTGCGCAACACGTCCATCTCGCCCGTTTCTTCCCGCACGGCGTCGAACTCGCCCGTCGCAAGATCTTGGTGCACCGCATCGTTAATCTCGTGCTCGCTCGCGGCCGGACGGAGCCGGCGCAGGCGCAGGGCGTCCAGATGACGGAATTTCAGGATTTCGAGCGTGTAGACCATCCAGATCGACGCGGCGATGGTGGCCAGCCCGAAGCCGGCGCAGATCAGCGTGTTGCCCCGGTCCCACACGCCGCCGGGGCGGGGCGGCACGAAGCGCACGAGCACGGCGTAGCCGGCCAGCGCGGCGGCCCACAGGTGCAGGTAGGCGGCGGTCCGTCGCTGTGAGAAGCCGATGCGCAGGAAGCGGTGGTAGAAGTGGTTGTGGTCGGCGCCGAAGGGCGGGCGCCGGTACTTCAGCCGCTTGAGGACGACGAAGGACGTGTCGAGCAGCGGCACGGCGATGACCAGCAGCGGCGCGGCGATGGCGATCGTCGTCGGCGTCTTGAGCACGCCGGCCACGGCCAGGCACGCGATGACGTAGCCGAGCGTCAGCGCGCCGGTGTCCCCCATGAAGATCTTGGCCGGGTGGTAGTTGTGGCGCAGGAAGCCCAGCGTGGCGCCGCAGACGATCGCGGCGAGGATCGCGATGGTCAGGCGGTTGAACGACACGGCGAGCAGCGCGAGGGCGACGCAGGCGATGGCCACGATCCCGGCCGCCAGCGCGTCCATCCCGTCGATCAGGTTGACCAGGTTGGCGACGAGGACCACCCAGACGACGGTGATCGGGTAGGCCAGCCAGCCGAGGTCGCCGTCCCCGATCAGCGGCAGCGTCAGGTGGTCGAACGTGAGGTTCCAGCCGACGATCGGGATCAGCGCCACCACCGTGACGGCGAGGAGCTTGACCCGCGGGCGCAGCCCCTTGACGTCGTCGACGAAGCCGACGAGCGCCATCAGCGGGATCCCGATGACCACGCCGAGGATCGGCCCCTTGACGTCGACGAAGATCAGCGCCGGGACGAGGATCCCGGCGACGATGGCGATGCCGCCCGTGCGCGGCGTCGGGACGGTGTGGACGCGCGGGCGGTCGTCCGTCTCGTCGATGCCGCCGAGGCGGAGCGCGAGGCGGCCCATCAGCGGGGTCAGCACGAGCGCGATCGCCAGCGCGGCGGCGAAGGCGTAGAGCACGGTCCCGTCCTCGACGAGCTTCGAGAGCGTGTCGCTGAACGACATCGCGCGCCAGTATGACGAAGCCTCCGGCGCCTGAGACGTCGGCCAGACGACGAGCGCCAGCGAAGTCGGGCCGGGCGAAACCCTACTCTCCGGCCATGCCCTCCCTCCTGATCCTGGGCGCCGGGTACGTCGGCGCGGCGCTCGCCGAGCGCGCGCTCGAGCACGGGGACGCGGTCACGCTGGCCGACAACTGGCACGCGACGGACCGCGCGCAGCTCGCCGGTCTGGAGCGCGCGGGCGCGCGCGTCGAGACGGTCGACATCCGCGACCGGGCCGCGATCGACGCGCTGCTTCCAGGCCACGACCGCGTCCACCTGCTGGCCGCCCAGGCGAGCCGGCCGCTGTCCATCAGCGACCCGGACTACACGGAGGAGACCAACGTCATCGGCGTGCGCCGGGTCGTCGAGGCGGTGGCGGCGGCGGGCGGCCCGGCGGTGGTCTTCGGGAGCTCGCTGCACGTCTACGGGCCGGGGCTGCGCGGCGAGATCGGCGCGGACCAGCCGTACGGGCCGCAGGGCGACCTCGCCCACCTCTCGAAGATCTACGGCGAGCTCTGCCTCCGGCTCTACGCGGACCGCCACGGGCTCGCGGTCGCGCTGCTGCGGCCGGGGATCGTCTACGGGCCGTCGCCCGTGCAGCACGACCGGCCCGAGTCCGTGACCGTGGTCGACAAGTTCCGGCGGCTGGCCGCGGCCGGGCAGGCGCTGACCGTCGACGGCGGCGGGACGGCGACGATCGGGACGGTCCACGTCGGCGACGTCGCGCGGATCCTCCACGAGTGCGCGCCGTCGCGCGGGGTGGTGGCCGAGAACGTGGCCGCGGACACCGTCACCGTCGCCGACGTCGCGGCGCTGGCCGAGGGGCGCGACCCCGCGGGGGGCGCCCCGTGGCGGTTCGTGTCGCCGTTCTCGTACGAGCACCGGCTGGCGGAGTACCTCGCGCCGTGAGGGTGCTCGTCACGGGGGCCACCGGCTACCTCGGCTGGCGCACCGCGTCGCTGCTGGCGGCGCGCGGCCACGAGGTGACCGGCCTGACCCGCCCGGGCGCGGTCGCGCGCGCCGCCTCGCGGGACCTGCCGGTGGTCGAGTGCGACGCCGCCGACCCGGCCGCGCGCGAGCTCGTCGCCGGCCACGACGCCGTCCTGCACTTCGCCGGGATGCCGGACCCGGCCCGCTCGCGCGCCGATCCGGCCCACGCGGTCCTGCTCAACGCGGGGACGACCGCGAACCTCCTCGACGGCTGCGCGGAGCACGGCGCGCGGCTGATCTACCCGTCGTCCCTGCGCGCCGGCGTGGAGCCGGCCCCGGACGCCTACGCGCTGTCCAAGCGGCTGGGCGAGGAGGCCTGCCGGCTGCATCGCGCGCCGAGCGCGATCGTGCGGCTGACGTCGATCTTCGGGCCGGGCCAGGTGCGGGCCGAGGGCGCCACCGGGGCGATCGCCGCCTTCGCCGCGCGCGCGCTGGCCGGCGAGCCGATCGTCATCCCGGGGAACCCGCGCCGCACCCGCGACTTCGTCTACGTCGACGACTTCGTCGCCGGGCTCGAAGGGCTGCTCGACGGCGAGCTGCCGGACGGGCCCGTCCTCGCGGCCAGCGGCGCCGCGACGCCGCTGCTGGAGGCCGCCGAGCTCGTCCGCGAGGCCGCGGGGACCGCGGTGGAGATCGAGCTGCCGGGCGGCGAGCTGCCGGCCGGCGAGGACGCCAGCTACGCCGTGGAGCCGCAGGCCCGTCGGCTACCCTTGCGCGCCCGGCCGCTGGCCGCGGGGATCGCCGAGTACGTCGAGTGGTTGCGCGACCATCCCGCCACATGACGCCCCGCTCCCCCACCATCCCGCTGCTCAAGGCCGCGCCCATCGCCGCCCAGCTGGCGGAGCGGCTCGCGGACGGCCCGTGGGGCGGGCTGGAGGTGCTCCTGCGGCCGTCCGACGTCGACGGCGACGAGGCGGTCGCGCGCGCGGTCGAGACGGTCCGGGCGTCGGGCGCCCTGGAGGCCGGCGCGGTCCTGGCCGAGGCGCCGGTCGCGTGGCCGAGCGGCGCGTTCGTGCGGGTCGACCGCCCGGACGCCGAGGCGCGCGCGGGCGTCGAGCGCAGCGCGGCCTTCGCCGCCGCGATCGGCTCGCCCGTCCTGACCATCCACCTGTTCGCCCCGCAGACGCCGGTGGAGTTCCGCGCGGCCGCGCCGCTCGACGAGGCCGCCGTGCAGGCGTTCCTGGAGCACCTCGTCGAGGCGTGCGCCGCCCACGGCGTGCAGGCGCTGCTGGAGAACGTGCCGCCGATCCTGCGCATGCGCGAAGGCGGCGTCTACCTGTCCCCGGTGGGCGGCCACTGGCGCGACCTGCTCGAGTGGCAGGCGCGGCTGCCGGCGCTCGGCGTGACGCTCGACACCTCGCACGCGGCGCTGTTCCGGACCTTCTGCGCCGCGTCCCCGGGGACGTTCGGGGTCACCGACGTCGACGAGCTGCTGCTGGACCGCTACGTGGAGGAGCTCGCCGAGACCGCGCGGGTCGCGCACGTCTCCAACGCGGCCGGCGTCCTCGGCGAGGGCCTGCCCTACGACGAGGGCGAGCTCGACCTCGACCCGGTCGTGCGCCGCCTCGCCGGCGCCGTCGACTGGATGGTCGCCGAGATCAACGAGCCCGACCCCGCCCGCTCTCCGGCCATGAAAGCGGGGCACCGGCGGATCGAGGCGGCGCTGGAGGCGTCCGCCGAGCCGTGGCGGCGTCCGCGGCCGCGCCTGCTGCCCGACGACCCCGACTGGCAGGTCGTCCTCGGCCGGCGCGACCCCCTCCCCGCCGTCCTGGAGCTCGACGACCGCTTCGCCGGCCGCACGGTGGCCATCACCGGCGGCGCCGGCTCGATCGGCCGCGCGCTGACCACCCTGCTCCACGGCTTCCGCGCCGAGCGCGTGGTGCTGCTCGACAGCCACGAGGCGTCGCTGACCGCCGACCGCCGCGGCCGCGAGCCGAGCCAGCTCGCGCGCACGGAGCACGTGCTCTGCGACGTCCGCAACCGCGACCGCCTGGACGCCGAGATCGCCGCCGCCGCGCCCGACGTGGTCTTCCACCTGGCCGCCTACAAGCACGTCGACTGGGCCGAGCGCTACCCCGAGGAGTTCGCGGCGACGAACCTCGAAGGCAGCTGGAACGTCCTGCGCGCGGCCGACCGCGCCGGCGTCGGGACGGTCGTGGTCGCCTCGACGGACAAGGCCGCGCTGGCCGCTTCGCGCTACGGGCGCTCCAAGCGGCTGATGGAGGCGCTGACCGCGGTGGCCGCCGAGCGCGCCGGTGGCCCTCGCGCCGCCGTGCGGCTGGTGAACGTGCTCGGCAGCGCGGGCAGCGCCTCAGAGCTGTTCCTGCGCCAGGCGCGCGCCGGCGTGCCGCTCACCGTGACCGACTCCGGGATGCGCCGCTACTGGATCACGCCCGGCCACGCCGCCGCGCTGGTCATCCACGCCGTCCTCGAAGCCGCCGGCGGCGGCCGGCTGGTCACCGCGGCCGACCCCTCCGAGCTCAGCGTCGGCGAGCTCGCCGCGCGCATCTGGACGGCGGCCGGCCGCGAGGGCGCCCCCGCGGTGGACGTCATGGGCATCCGCCCCGGGGAGACGATGAGCGAGGTGCTCGTCGGCGAGGGCGAGGCGCTCGGCGCGGAGCGGTTCGCCGGCTGCGTGCGGATCGAAGGCGGCGTGGCGGTGCCGCTGGCGCAGGCGCTGGCGGAGGAGATCGACGGGCTGGGCGACGCCGGCGCCCGGGTGGCGACGTGGACGGCGGCGCTGGCTGAGCCGTTGGCGTTGACGGTGTAGGGCGCTCGGGGCGGCGCCCCCGCACGCTCGTTGGCCGCTCTCGGCGGCTCTGGGCGGTGCCCCTCCGCGCTCGGTGGCCGTTGCGGCTTTAAGGCGGCTGGTGAAGGAGGCAGGGTTGGGCGGTTGGTGGGCGGTTGGCGCCCTCAAGTCTCCTTTTGGTGCGCTGGATCCCTCCGAAGGAGGGTTGGGGGCGCTATGGCGCCCTGAATCCTCCTTCGGCGCCTCGGCGGTGCGTGGAAGGAGGATTGAGGGCGCTGCCGCTCCCGCCGCGGGCCGTTTCCCTCACCCGATGGGGTCCTGCGGTCGCCGCGCGGCCGCGGCCGCCTCGCCCTACGCGACCGCGGGCTCGCCGAGCTGCGCGTAGAGCGGGTAGCGCTCGACGATCGCGCCGACGCGGTCGGTCAGCTCGGCGCGGGCGTCGTCGAACCCCGAGCCGAGCGCGGTGGCGATGATGTCGCCGACCTCCTCGAAGTCCTCGACGCGGAGGCCGCGGGTGGCCAGGGCGCTGGTCCCGACGCGCAGGCCGCTCGTGACCATCGGCGGGCGGGGGTCGAACGGGACGGCGTTGCGGTTGACCGTGATGCCGATCTCGTGCAGGCGGTCCTCGGCCATCTGGCCGTCGAGGGCCGAGTCGCGCAGGTCGACGAGCACGAGGTGGACGTCGGTGCCGCCGGTGAGGACGTTGACGCCCTCGCCCGCGCCGAGCAGCGCGCCGGCCACGGCTTGGGCGCCGGCCACGGTGCGCTCCTGGCGCTCGCGGAACGCGGGCGTGGCGGCGATCTTCAGCGCGACCGCCTTGCCGGCGATGACGTGCTCCAGCGGCCCGCCCTGCTGCCCCGGGAACACCGCCGAGTTGATCTTCTTGGCGTGCTCCTCGCGCGAGAGGATCATGCCGCCGCGGGCGCCGCCGAGCGTCTTGTGGATCGTCGTCGTCACCACGTCGGCGTACGGCACGGGGTTCGGGTGCAGGCCGGCGGCGACGAGCCCGGCGAAGTGCGCCATGTCGACCATCAGGAGCGCGCCGACCTCGTCGGCGATCTCGCGGAAGCGGGCGAAGTCGAGCGTCCGGGGGTAGGCCGACCAGCCGGCCAGCAGCAGCTTGGGGCGCCGCTCGCGGGCGATCCGGGCGACCTCGTCCATGTCGATGAGGTACGTGTCCGCCGAGACCTCGTAGGGCGCGATGTCGTACAGGCGCCCGGAGACGTTCAGCTTCATCCCGTGCGAGAGGTGGCCGCCGTGGGGCAGCGCGAGGCCCATGATCGTGTCGCCGGGCTGCAGCAGCGCGTGGTAGACGGCGGCGTTGGCCTGCGCGCCCGCGTGCGGCTGGACGTTGGCGTGCTCGGCGCCGAAGAGCGCCTTCGCGCGGTCGATCGCCAGCTGCTCGATGACGTCGACGTGCTCGCAGCCGCCGTAGTAGCGGCGGCCCGGGTAGCCCTCGGCGTACTTGTTGGTCAGCACGGAGCCCTGGCACTCGAGGATGGCCTGGGGAACGAAGTTCTCGGAGGCGATCATCTCGAGCGTCTGCTGCTGGCGTCCGAGCTCGGCCGCGACGGCCGCCGCGACCTCCGGATCGACGTCGGCGAGAGGGCGGTCGAAGAAGTCGGCGGGCAGGTCGGACATGGGGTTCAGGCTACTAGGAGAGGAGGCGTCCGACGGCCTCCGGCGCGACCGCGCCCTCCCGCAGGATCCGCCACTCCCCGCCGGCCTCGTAGGCGCGCAGATCGACCACCGTGGAGGGCGTCCCGGCCAGCGGCCCGCCGTCGATCACCATGTCCGCGGCGGCGCGGATCGAGGCGGGGACCTCGTCGAGCGCGCGGGCGTCGGGCCCGCCGGCGCGGTTGGCCGAGCTCTGCAAGACCGGCCAGCGGACCGCGGCGAGCGGCGCGAGGGCGTCGGGCAGCGCCGGCACGCGGATCCCGAGCGTGCCGGGGTCAGGCCCGCAGGCCAGCGGGAAGCGCCCGGCCGGGTTGCCGACCAGCAGCGTGACGCCGCCCGGGAGCAGCGCGCCGAAGGCGGCCCGCGTGCGCTCGCCGAGCTCGGGCAGCGCTTCCAGCGCGAGGTCGAGCGCGAAGAACATGACCGCGGCCGGCTTGTCGGGGCGGCGCCCCTTCAGCGCGTAGAGCCGGGTGACCGCCTCGGGCGTGTCCGGGTCGCACGCGAGCCCGTAGACCGTGTCGGCCGGGAAGACGGCGACGCCCCCGACCGCCATGCAGCGCTCGAACGTGGCCGCGTCGGCCGCGGTCACCACGGGAGGACCTCCGGCTCGGCGCGCCGGAGGGGCGCGGTGGAGGCCGCCGTCACCACGCCCGCACCACCCGCTCGATGCCCGCCAGATCGCGATCGACCGCCACGTCGGCGTATCCGGCCGAGCGCAGCAGCGCGATCACCGCGTCCGCCTGCCCCGCGCCCACCTCCAGCGCCACGAACGCCGCGCCCGCCGCCCGCGCGGCGGGAACCAGGCGCCGGTGGACGTCGAGGCCGTCCTCCCCCGCGAACAGCGCCTCGGCGGGCTCGTAGCGCGCGATCTCCGG
The DNA here is from genome assembly GCA_036389195.1 of Solirubrobacteraceae bacterium. GTDB lineage: Bacteria > Actinomycetota > Thermoleophilia > Solirubrobacterales > Solirubrobacteraceae > JACCYI01. Next base: position 46,979 of record DASVQH010000485.1, on the reverse strand, counting down.
CGCCAGCGTCGCCCCCGCCTCCACGTACGGCGGGTTGGACACGACCGCGTCGACCCGCCCGGTCACGGGCCCGAGCAGGTCGCCCTCCAGCCACTCCACCGCCAGCCCCAAGAGCAGCCCGTTGGCCCGTGCGACGGCCAGCGCGTCGGCGCTCGCGTCGGTCCCCACGACCTCCAGGTCGGGCCGCTCGTCCTTCAGCGCCAGCGCGACCGCGCCCGAGCCCGTCCCGACGTCGACCACCCGCGCCCCGCCAGGCAGCCCGAGCGCCGCCTCGACCAGGTGCTCGGTCTCCGGCCGCGGGATCAGCACGCGCCGGTCGACCTTCAGGTCGATCGACCGGAAGCCCTTCTCCCCCAAGATGTAGGCCACCGGCTCGCGCTCGCGCCGCCGCCGCGCCAGCTCCGCGAACACGAAGCCCTGCTCGGGCTCGATGAGCCGCCCAGGATCGGAGACGATCTGCGCGCGCGTCAACCCGGTGGCGGCCGCCAGCAGCAGCTCGGCGTCCAGCCGCGGCGAGTCCACTCCCGCGGCGCTCAGCGCGACCACGGCGGAGTCGAGCGCGTCGCGGACCGAGACGCGGCTGATCCGGTCGCGGGCGCGGCCGGGCGAGCTCAGGCGGCGCCCTCGGCCTGCAGCGCGAGGCGCCGGCGCTTCTCGTCGGCCTGCAGCCCGGCGGTCATCTCGTCGAGGTCCCCGGCCAGCAGCTGGTCGAGGTTGTGGACCGTCAGCTTGATGCGGTGGTCGGTGACGCGGCGCTCGGGGAAGTTGTAGGTGCGGATCTTCTCCGCGCGGGCGCCCGTGCCGACCTGGGCGCTGCGATCGGCCGCGAGCTCGGCCTGCTGGCGCGCGAGCTCTTGCTCGTAGAGCCGCGCGCGCAGGACCTTCATCGCCCGCTCGCGGTTCTGCAGCTGGGACTTCTCGTCCTGCATGGAGACGACGAGCCCCGTCGGCTTGTGGGTGATGCGGACCGCCGAGTCGGTCGTGTTGACCGACTGCCCGCCCGGCCCCGAGGAGCGGTAGACGTCGATCTCGAGGTCGCCGGGGTCGATCGAGACGTCGACGTCCTCGGCCTCCGGCAGCACCGCGACGGTCGCCGTCGACGTGTGGATGCGGCCCTGGGACTCCGTCTCGGGGACGCGCTGGACGCGGTGCGTCCCGCCTTCGAACTTGAACACCGAGTAGGCGCCGTCGCCCCGCACCTCGAGCGTGTAGGCGCCGTCGGACGCGCTCATGGTCTCCGTGGCGTAGCCGAGCCGCTCGGCGTAGCGCGTGAGCATCTTGTAGAGGTCGCCCGCCCACAGCGAGGCCTCGTCGCCGCCCGCGCCGGCGCGGATCTCGACGATGACGTTCTTGTCGTCGCTCGGGTCGCGCTCGACCATGGCGAGGCGCAGCTCCTCCTCCAGGCGCTCGATCCGCTCGCGCGCGGAACGCAGCTCCTCGCGGAACTCCGGGTCCTCGCCGCCCTCGTCGAGCAGCTCCTGCGCCCCCTCGGCGTCGGACTGCGCCAGCCGCCACTCCTCGGCCAGCCGCGCGGCGGGCGCGAGCTGGCGGTAGCGCCGGCCCGCGTCCGCGTAGCGGTGGCGGTCGGAGATGACGTCGGGGTCCGACATGTCGCGCTCCGCGTCGGCGAAGCGCGCTTCTATTTGCTCGACGAGCTGCGCGATCAACGGGGCACGGCCCTACTTCTCGCCGCGCGCCCTCCGCGCCGCACGGCGCTGGAAGCGCTCCACGCGGCCGCCCGTGTCGACGAGCTTCTGCTTGCCCGTGTAGAACGGGTGGCAGTTCGAGCAGATCTCGACGTTGATCTGCGGCTGCGTCGAGCGCGTCGTGAACTCGTTCCCGCACGTGCAGCGGACGTGCGCCTCGACGTACTCGGGATGGATCTCGGTCTTCATGATGAGATCCATTCTAGCTATGACCATTCTCAGCTCCCGGGAGGCGGGGCCGGCCGATGGCCCGCCCGTCGTCCTGCTCCACGGCTACCCCGAGTCCTCCTACATGTGGCGCGAGATCCTGCCCGCGCTGGCGGCCGAGAGCCACCGCGCGCTCGCCCCCGATCTGCTCGGCTACGGCGACTCGCCGGTCGACCGCCCGCACACCTGGGCGCGGCAGATCGCCGCGTTCGACGCGTGGGTGCAGCAGCAGGCGCTGGACCCGTTCGTCCTCGTGGTGCACGACTGGGGCGGGCTGATCGGCCTGCGCTGGGCGTGCGACCACCCCGAGGCGGTCCGCGGCCTGGTCATCTCCGACACCGGCTTCTTCGCGGACGGCCGCTGGCACGGGCTCGCCGAGGCGATGCAGACGCCCGAGCAGGGCGAGCAGCTCGTCGACGGGATGACCCGCGAGTCGTTCGGGCAGCTGCTCGGGGCGGTGAGCACCGGCATCGGCGACGACGCGCTCGACGAGTACTTCCGGGCCTTCGCCGACGAGGATCGCCGCCGCGGCCAGCTCGAGCTCTACCGCTCGGGCGACTTCGCCGAGCTCGCCCGCTACGAGGGGCGCCTCGCGCAGCTCGGCGTCCCCGCGCTGATCCTGTCGGGCGCCGACGACCCGTTCGCGCCGGTCGCCTCGGCCGAGCGCTTCCAGCGCGAGATCCCCGGATCCGAGCTCGTGGTCCTGGAGGGCACGGGCCACTTCGCGGTCGAGGACGACCCCGAGGCCTACGCCGCCGCGCTGCTTCGCTTCCTGCGCAGGTAGTTCAAGCCCGGCAGGAAAACGGCCGATAGGGCGCGGGTGTTCCTCACCCGCGTCAAGGACGCCCTTCCCCGCGGCCGCACGCTGCCCCCCGCGGACTTCGACCGCCGCCATCGCGCGATGCTCGCGCTGCTGTGGATCCTCGCCGGCGGGCTGGTCGCGTTCGCGCTGCGCCTCGGCACTCCTCCGGTGCACGCCCTCTCGGAGGGCGCGGCCGTCGCGGCGTTCGCGCTGGCGGCGATCGTCGGGCCGCGCACGCGGCGCTGGCGCTCGATCTCCGTCTCCGTCGGGCTGATGACGTCGGCGGCCGTGCTCGTCCACGTGTGGAGCGGCCGCATCGAGGCCCACTTCCTGTTCTTCGTGCTGGTCGGCGTCCTCGCGCTCTACGAGGACTGGGTCCCGTTCGGGCTCGCCGTCGGCTACGTCGTGGCCGAGCACGGCGTGATGGGCGTGATCGACCCCCACGGCGTCTACGACCACCCCGCCGCGTGGGCCAGCCCGTGGCTGTGGGCGCTGATCCACGGCGTGTTCGTCCTCGGGGCCTGCGCCGCGGCCGTCACGTCCTGGCGGCTCAACGAGCGCACGCGCGAGCACATGACCTTCCAGGCGCTGCACGACCCGCTCACCGGCCTGCCGAACCGGACCCTCTTCGTCGACCGGCTGGCCATCGCGCTGGCCCGGGCGCGGCGGTCGGGCGCGCTCGGCGCGGTGCTCTTCCTCGACCTCGACCGCTTCAAGGTCGTCAACGACTCGCTCGGCCACCACGCGGGCGACGAGGTGCTCCTGGCCGTCGCCGCGCGCCTGGACGAGGTCCTGCGCGTCAACGACACCGCCGCGCGCTTCGGCGGCGACGAGTTCACCGTGCTGGCCGAGGACTTCGCGGACGAGGCCGACGTCCTCGAGCTGGCCGAGCGCGTGGCCGGGGCGTTCGCCGCGCCGATGGCGGTCGCCGGCCGCGAGCTGGCGCTCTCAGCGTCGATCGGCGTGGCCCTGATGGGCGGCGCGGAGACGCCCGAGGACCTGCTGCGCGACGCCGACGCCGCGATGTACCGCGCCAAGGAGCGCGGCCGTGACCGCATCGAGGTCTTCGACGAGACGCTGCGCGAGCGGGTGACCAAGCGGCTGGAGCTCGAGAACGACCTGCGCCGCGCGATCTCCGGCGGCGAGCTGCGCACCCATTACCAGCCCAAGGTCCGCATCGACACGCGGGAGATCGTCGGCGTCGAGGCGCTGGTCCGCTGGGAGCACCCCGAGCGCGGCCTGGTCCCGCCCGGCGACTTCATCCCGCTCGCCGAGGAGACCGGGCTGATCATCGACCTCGGCGCGTGGGTGCTGCGCGACGCCTGCAGCCGGGCCGCCTCCTGGGACGTCACCGTGTCCGTGAACCTCTCGCGCCGCCAGCTCGGCCAGGAGGATCTCCTCGAGCTCGTCGCCGCCACGCTGGCCGAGACCGGCCTGCCGGCCGAGCGGCTGTGCCTGGAGATCACCGAGAGCACCGTGATGCGCGACCCCGAGCGCTCGCTGGAGACCCTGCGGGCGCTCAAGGCGCTGGGCGTGGCGCTGGCCATCGACGACTTCGGCGTCGGCTACTCCTCGCTCTCCCAGCTCAAGCACCTCCCGCCGGTCGACCTCCTGAAGATCGACAAGTCCTTCGTCGACAACCTCGCCTCCGGCGTCGAGGACCGCGCGATCGTGACGGCGATCCTCTCGCTGGCCGGCGCCTACGGGATGACCTCGGTGGCCGAGGGCGTCGAGGACGCCGACCAGGTCGCCGCGCTCGAAGCGCTCGGCTGCGAGCTGGCCCAGGGCTTCCTGTTCGCGCGGCCCCAGCCCCCGGAAGCGGTCGACCGTCTGCTGCAGAGCGGCCTCGCGGCCGCTACGGGCACGCTCTGACCAGCGAGTCGTCGACCTCGTCCGCGTCGTCGACGCGGCCATCCGGGTCGACGGTCACCTGGATCGGCGCGCCCGGCTCGCAGCGGGGGCCGGGGATCTCGAGCTCGATGGTCTCGCCGGCGTCCAGGCCGTCGGGCACCTCGGCGCGCAGGATCTCGCCCGCCACCGCGACGGTGACGGCGAAGGGCCCCGCGGCGGTCTTGCCGGCGTTGCGGACCGGGACGACGTAGCGCGCCCAGCCGGGGTCCGCCCCCGGCGCGAGCGTCACGCGGTCGGGCGTCAGGTCGGGCCGCAGGTCGGGCTCCTCGCAGGTCTCGGTGGTGCGCTTGGCGCTCGCGAGCTTGCGGCCGTTCGCGCCGATCCACTTGAAGCGGACGACCATGCGGTAGTCGGCCGGCGCGGCGAGGTTCTCGATGCGCTTGGCGTACACGTAGCGGCGTCGCGGCGCCGGGGACACGGTCATCCACACGCCCAGCTTCTCGCCCTCGACCTCCGTCCAGCGCGGGCGCTCCGGCGTGCGCACCTGCAGCCCGAAGCGGATGCGGAGCTTGGCGGCCCCCGAGACGGCGCCCATGCGCCCCTCGGCGACCATGTGGCGCTCGGCCGGGTCCAGCGAGGTGTCGCACTCGGTCAGCTCGGCGGCGGCCGGGCGCTTGCCCGCGGCGGCGCCGGCGGGCGCGACGACGGCGAGCAGCACCAGCAGGGCAGCCGAGAGCAGGAGGAGCGAAACGCGCTTCACGAATGCAACAAACGCACCAGGGCCGCCCGAGTTTCGGACGACCCTGGCGAGCTGTCAGCTCAAGTGACCTGGTACAGCGGCCCGTCGCCCCCCTCGGGGGTCGTCAGGCGTCCGCCCTTGGCGGTGATCGCGCCGCACTGCACGCAGTTCGTGTAGTTGACGGTCACGTCGACGTAGTCGCCCTCGGCGTCCTCGGGGATCTCGTAGACCCCCGCCGGGCACATCCACTTCCAGGTCTCGGCCACCGTGCGCGGGACCCGCTTCTGCACCCGGATGTGGTTCGGGGCGTCGTCGCGGGTCGCGTTGCCGGTGATGAAGACGCTCGACAGCTTGTCGAACGTGTACTTGCCGTCGGGCTTGGGGTACTTCGCCGCGGTGTCGCCCACGAACATCTCGCGCGCGTCGTTGCGGTGCCACGACCAGCGCCCGGGCGGCAGCTTGCCCTTGGTGGCGATCGCCATGTTGACCAGCGGGCCGCCCTGGATGAAGCCCTTCTGGAACGGCTGGCGCGCGTTGCGCACCTGGTAGAGCTCCTTGCCGACCGACGACTCCTCGATCATCGACTCGTAGGCCGAGAAGTCGCTCGAGTCGTTCTTCAGCGCGGCGTAGATCGCCTCGGCGGCCAGGTGGCCGGACTTGATCGAGTGGTGCACGCCCTTGAGGGCGACCGTGTCGACCATGCCGCCCGCGTCGCCGACCAGGACCGCGCCGGGCATCGAGAGCTTGGGCATCGACCAGTAGCCGCCGCCGGGCAGCGCCTTGGCGCCCCAGGCGACGCGCTCGCCGCCCTCGAGGATCCCCTTGACCAGCGGGTGCAGCTTGAACTGCTGGAGCAGGTCGTGGGCCGAGGTGGTGGCGTCGGCGTACTCGAGGTCGATCACGAAGCCGATCGACACGAGGTCGTCGCCGGTCTTCTCGTCCTTCATCGGGTACAGCCAGGTGCCGCCGATCTGCCCGTACTTGCTCGACAGCTTCAGCGGCCACGGCCCGATCGTGTGGATGATCCGGTCGAGCGGCTTGGGGACCTTCCAGACCTCCTTGACCCCGAGCTCCCAGACCTGCGGCTCGTTGCCCTTGCCGAGCTCGAACTCCTTGATGGCGGCGCCGGTGAGGTGGCCCCAGCAGCCCTCGGCGAGCACGACCGCCTTGGCGGTCATGTCCGTCCCGGGCTCGAAGTTGCCCTTCGGCTCGCCGGCGCGGTCGCGGCCCTTGTCCCCCGTGCGGACGCCGACGACCCGGCCGTCCTCCACGAGCAGCTGCGAGGCCGACGTCTCCGTCAGCACGTAGGCGCCCGCCTCCTCGGCCGTGCGCTGCTGGAAGCGGGCCAGCGCCGCCACGGAGACGACCTCGTTGCCGTGGTTCTTGAACGGCGGCGGGGTCGGGATCCGCAGCTTCGCCTTGCCGCTGGGGAGCATGTAGACGGACTCCTTGACGACCTCGCCGTAGGCGAAGCCCTCCTCGCGCCACTGCTCCCGCGTCATGTCGGGGTAGAGCTCCTGCAGCGCCGCCGGGCGCATGACCGCGCCGGACAGGTTGTGCCCGCCGCAGGTCTTGGCCTTCTCGATCACCGCGACGGGCACCTCGCCGAGGCGCTCCAGGGTCTCCTCGTCGTCGGCCAGCAGCTGCAGCAGCCGGTTGGCGCACGCCAGCCCGGCGGTGCCGCCGCCGACGATGGCGACGCCGACCTCGATCCGCTCCTCCTCGTCGTCGAGCTCGCGCTTGATGAACTCCTTCTGGGAGTCGACGGGCGGCGGGTAGTCGATCGGCGCCGGGCGGGCGCCGTTGCCGTTGCTGCCGGCCATGTCGATCAGCTGCCCTTCCGGGCCTTCACGGCCTCGGTGAGCTTGGGCACGATCTTGTTGAGGTCGCCGACGATCCCGAGGTCGGAGAACTCGAAGATCGGGGCGTTGGAGTCCTTGTTGATCGCCACGATGTTCTCCGAGGCCTGCATGCCGACCTTGTGCTGGATCGCGCCGGAGATCCCCGCCGCCAGGTAGAGCTTCGGCGCGACGGTCTTGCCCGTCTGGCCGATCTGCGCCGAGTAGGAGTACCAGCCGGCGTCCACCACCGCGCGGGTCGCCGCCACGGCGCCGCCCATCGCCCCGGCCAGCTCCTGGAGCTGCTCGAAGCCCTCGGCCTTGCCGAGCCCGCGGCCGCCGGCGATCAGCACGTCGGCGTCCTCGATGTTGACGTCGGCGCCGCGCTGCTCGCCACGCTGCACCATCGTCGCCTTCGTCGACCACGGCGAGTACTCGACCTGCACGTCCTCGACGGCCGCCGCACCCGCGCCGGACTTCTTGATCTCGAACGCGTTGAGGCGCCCGATGATCACGCCGACCGCCGAGCGGTACTCGACGTCGGAGATGCTCGAGTCCTGCAGGATCGGGCGCTCGGCGATGAGCTTGCCGCCCTCGGCGCGGACGTTGGTGACCTCCATCGTCACGCCGGCGTCGAGGCGGGCGACCAGACCGGCGCCGATCTCGAAGCCGAGCAGGCCGCCGCCGAACAGCGCGTAGCCGTGGCCGTCGCGCTGGATGACCTGCGCCATCGCGTCGACGACCGGCTGCGCCAGGCCCTCGGGGCCCTCGGCGCGGTAGACCTTGGTGGCGCCGTACTCGCCGAGCGAGGCGAGGAGGTCGTCCGGCAGGCCGGCCGTGTCGCCGACGACCAGCGCGTGCGCCTCGCCGCCGATCTCGCCGGCCAGCTTGGCCGCCTCGGAGACGGCGCCCAGCGAGTTCTTGTTGAACTGACCCTCGTAGTGCAGGGCGTAGACCAGGATGTCCGCCATCTAGATCAGCTTCCTCTCGTCGAGCCAGGCGACGATCTTCTCGACCGTCTCGTTCGTGTCCTCGTCCTCGATGATCTGACCCGCCGACTTGGCCGGCGGCGCGTGGAAGTCGCCGCAGTGCGCGCGGGCGTTGTCGTAGCCCACTCGGCTCGCGTCGATGCCGGCGTCGGCGGCGCCGAGCTTCTCGAGCGGCTTCTTCTTGGCGCCCATGATCGCCTTCAGCGACGGGTAGCGCGGCTCGTTGATGGCGTCGCCGACTGAGATGACGGCAGGGAGCTCGACGAGCACCGTGTCGTAGCCGTACTCGGCCTGGCGCTCGCAGCGCAGCTTGCCGTCCTCGACGTCGATCTTCACGACCTGGGTCAGCGAGGGCGCCTGGAGGTGGTCGGCCACGACGGCGCCGATCGTGTAGCACTCGCCGTCGTCGGACTGCTGCCCGAGGAGCACGAGATCGGGCTGCTCCTTGGCCAGGGCCTGCGAGAGCGCGTAGCCCGTGCCGTTGACGTCGGAGCCGGCCAGCGCCTCGTCGGAGAGGTGGACCGAGCGGTCGGCGCCCAGCGAGACCGCCTTGTGCAGCGCGCGCAGCGCCGAGTCGGGGCCCATCGTCACCGCCACGACCTCGTCGACCTGCAGCGCCCCGCCCTCCTTCAGCTGCATCGCCGCCTCGATGGCGTGCGTGTCGAACGGGTTCAGGTTCTTCTCGCCACTGCGGTCCATGCGCCCCGTCGAGGGGTTGATGCGCTTCTCGACGGCGGCGTCCGGAACCTCTTTGACCAGGACGCAGATCTTCACGGCTTTCGGAGCCTCCTCTAGCGGAACGAACGTTCGTATCGTACCGCGGGTTGACTGACGAGTCAGTCTGGCGGCGCCGAGCTTACCGCTCCACTTCGGTGTCGCAGCCGTCGACGGCGTCCCTGGGGTCGCGGCGGAAGCTGTCGACGCCATCGCCGCACACCAGCCGGTCGACGGTCGAGGACTCGTCGTAGGCGTCGAGGAAGTCGGCACCTGGGCCGCCGGTCAGGACGTTGGCGATCCCGCGAGTCGCGTACGACGCGGCGAGCATGTCGTCGCCGGCGCCGCCGATGGCGTTCTCCGTCCCGTAGACGTAGTCGTACTCCTCCGCGGGGGTGGAGGTGCCGTCGCGATTGGGATCGGCGCCGTCGTTGCGGATCCCGTCGAGCCGGACGACGACCGGGCCGGTTCGCCCCGCGTAGCTGACGGTGTCACGGCCGGTCTCGCCGCTCAGGAAGTCGGCGCCGAGGCCCCCGTCGAGCCAGTCCGCGCCCGCGCCGCCGCGCAGCGTGTTGGCTCGGGAGCCTCCCACGAGGCGGTCCGCACCCGCGCCGGCGATGACGTTCTCGAGATTGGCATCCCTGTCGCCTTCCTCGGTCGGGCTCGAGCTCCCGTCGCCGTCGGCGTCGGCGCCGTCGTTGCGCAGCCCGTCGAGCGAGACGGCGATGCCGGCGGAGCGATCGGCGTAGCTGACCGTGTCGGTGCCGGCGCCTCCGTCCACGTCGTCGGCGCCGCCGTCGGAGCCGCCGCCCGTGCCGGTGCCCGGCACCAGCGTGTCGTTCGCGCCGTTTCCGAAGAGCTTGTCCGCTCCCGGCCCGCCCTCGATCCGGTTCGCGTAGGCGTTGCCGTTCACGTAGTCGTCATACGGACCACCGATGACCGACTCGAAGCCTGAGAGCTGATCGGCGCCGTCGGCACCGGTCGCCTCCGGCACGTTGGCCGCGATGTTGACGTTGACCGGGCCAGGAGCGTCGGCGTAGCCGACGACATCCTGGTCGCGCCCGAACGAGCTGATCCCCCCGCCGTCGAGCGTGTCATCGCCGCCGCGACCCATCACGACGTCGCTGCCGTCCTCGCCCGTCAGCGTCTCCGCCGCGGAGCTGCCCATGATCACGTCGCCGTACTGCGTCCCGTCGACGGCGTCGATGCCTGGCGGCAGCGTCTCGATGCCCTGGCCGGTGTCCTGCGGCCCGGTCTTCGCGAGGTCGACGCGGGCGCCGCGCACGACCCCCGAGTCGCCTCTCAGCTGCAGCTCGTCCAGGCCCCCAGGGTCGCTGACGGTGTACGTGTCGGTGCCCGATCCCCCGGAGATCACGTTGGGGCCGGCCGCGTCGAGGACGGTCAGCGAGTCGTCGCCTCCGTCACCGTGGACGTCGGGGGCCGTCAGGTCGTCGTTCCCCGGCCCGCCGTGCGCGTGGACGTGGCCGGTCACCACGTCGTTGCCGGCGCCGGCGTCGACGTAGGGCGAGGCTCGATAGGCGTCGCCGGTACCGGCGCCCCCGCGCGCGTCGACCACATCATCGCCGCCGTTCGTCACGAGATCCAGGTGGAGCCTGTCGAACTTGACGTCCGCGTCGCTCACGGCCTCGCCGGCGTTGAGGTTGAGATAGTCGTCCTCGCCGAGCGAGCCGGCGCGCAGCTGATCCGACGCCTCCGCCCCCTCGATCGTGATCCATTCCCCCTGCCGCACATCGGCCTCGATCTCGGAGCTGCCGTCCTGCTCGTCAGTGAAGCCGGGCGCGAGCGGCCCGCCCGACAGATCGATCCTCGCCTCCCCGAAAGACCCGGCGTTGAAGTGGATCGCATCCGTGTTCGTCACGGTCGCTGCGATGCCGGTGCAGGCGACCGGCGCCGGCGCGGAGCCCGAGCCGTCGTTGCCGGTGACCACTAACCGGTTCGCAGAGCGCTTGACCCCGGCCCACTCGGACGGCGAGGGGCTGCTGACGTTGATGTACAGCGCGTGGCTCATGCTGTTGTAGGAACAAGAATGTGCACCCGCGGACGCCGGGAGGGCGGCGGCGGCGAGGAGCGCGGCGAGTATCGGGGCGATCAAGCGGCGGATTTCCATAAAGTAGACCCGCGACGCCATCCATCGATGAAGACATTCGGCCGTTTGGACGGATGTACGACGCTCCCCTCTCAGGGCGCGACCTGCTCGCAGCCCGACTTGGTGTCCGAGGGGTCCGAGCGGTGCTTGTCGCTGCCGCCGCCGCAGTCGAGCTTGTCGACGGCGCTCGTGGCGTCCTTGGCGTCGAGCAGGTCGGCGCCGGGACCGCCCCGCAGCACGTTCGCCAGCGGGGCCGCGAGGGCGGTGAGGCGGTCGTCGCCCGAGCCGCCGGTGGCGTTCTCGACCGCGACGTCCTTGTCGCGCTCCTCCCCCGGCGCCGAGATCCCGTCGTGGTTGGGGTCCGCGCCGTCGTTGGCGATGCCGTCGAGGGTCACGGCCACGGCCGCCGATCGTGCGGCGTAGCTGATCGTGTCGGTCCCCAGCCCGCCGTCGAGTGTGTCGGCGCCGAGGCCGCCGACGAGCGTGTCAGCGCCCTTGCCGCCCTTCAGCGTGTTGGCGCCGGCCGCGCCGGCCAGGCGGTCGTTGCCCGCGCCGGCGATCTCGATCGCCTTGGCGTTGTCGCCCTCCTCCGCGGCCGCCGACGTGCCGTCGACGTTCGGGTCGGCGCCGTCATTGGCGACGCCGTCGAGCGAGACGACGACGCGCGTGGTCCGCTCGGCGTAGGAGACCGTGTCGGTCCCCGTGCCGCCGTCGAGGACGTCGGCGCCGTCGGGCTCGGCCTCGGGGTTGCGGCCGCCGATCAGCGTGTCGGCGCCGCCCGCGCCCTTCAGCGTGTCCTTCCCGGAGCGGCCGTTGAGGACGTTGGGCCCGCCGGTGCCGGTGATCGCGTCGTCGAAGGACGTGCCCACGACGTTCTCGACCTCTGTCACGGTGTCGTCGCCGGCGGCGAAGCTCGTCTGCTGCGGGGCCGGGCCGCCGAGGTCCATCGTCATCGGCCCCGGCGAATGGGTGTAGTCGACGGTGTCGGTCCCGTCGCCGCCGCGGATGACGTCGTCGCCGCGGTCGCCGTCGATGACGTCGTTGCCCCCGCGCCCGTCGAGCGCGTTGGGGCCCGTGTCGCCGTGCAGGACGTCGGGCCCGTTGGTGCCCGCGACGTCTTCGATCCCGGCGATGCCGTCCGTCCCCTGGCCGGTGTTCTGCGGATCGGGCTCGTCGAGGTCGACGTGCACACCGGTGAGGTGCTGTGGGTCGAAGGCCAGCTTGTCCTTCCCGTACCCGCCGTCGATCGTGTCGTCGCCGTCGCCCGGGACGATCACGTCGGCGGAGCCCGCGCCGGTGAGCGTGTCGGCGCCGTCGCCGCCGTTGAGGTAGGCGGGCCCGTCGCCGGCGACGAGCGTGTCGTCGTCGCCGTCGCCGTACAGCGCCAACTGGTCGGTGACGCCCTGGATGGCGCCATCGCCGTCCGCGTCGAGCGTGTCGTCGCCGCCCCCGCCGAAGTACCACTGCGACTCGACGCCGTGCGCGACGATGTCGGTGTCGGGGACGATGTCGTCCGGGTCGAGGTCGACGCGCTCCTCGTAGCCGTCGTAGACGCCCGCGTGGATGTCGTCGGCGCCGGAGGAGCCGTAGACCGCCAGCGTGTCGTAGCCGCTTCCGGCCTCGACGGAGATCTCGATCTCGGCGGTCGCCAGCTCGCCCTCGTCGCTGAACCCGGGCGCGAACTGACCGCCGCTGAGGTCCACGTGGAGCTGGCCCGTCGCCGGGGCGGTGTCGGTGTAGGCGATCGAGTCCGTGTTGAACACCGTCGGCGCCGGGCCCGAGCAGGTGACGAGCCCCGCGCCGTTCTTGACGACGATCGCGTTGCCGGAGCGGGTCAGGCCGGCGACGTCGCTGTCGGCGCTCGCGCCGACGGTCAGGCGGTGCTTGGCCGAGTCGAAGCTGCACGTCACGGCCGCTGAGGCGGCGGCGGGCGCGGCGGCGAGCGCCGCGGCGACGAGCGGGGCGATCAGAGGTATGCGTGTCATGCCTTCAGCTGAGCCGACCGGCCCGCGCGTGACAACGCCGCTGCGCCCGGCTGCGCCGCTTCGCGCGGCGCGTGCGCCCTCGACCGAGGGATCCTCACCTCGCGCCGGGGAAACGAACCGCTAGGGCGCCGCGGTCTCGCAGGCGTCCGGGGCGTCGCTCGGGTCGGCCCGGTAGGTGTCGGCGCCGGCGCCGCAGATCAGCTTGTCGACGACAGAGGACCCGTCGAACGCGTCGAGGACGTCGGCGCCGGGGCCGCCGGTGAGGATGTTCGCCTCCGGCCCGCGCGCCACCAGCAGGTCAGGCCCCGCGCCACCCCGCACGTTCTCGAACCCGGCGATCAGGTCGCCCTCCTCCGTGGCCGACGACGCCCCGTCGCGGTTCGGATCCGCGCCGTCGTTGCGCACGCCGTCGAGGGACACCGCCACCCGGTACAGACGGCCCGTGTAGTAGAGCCCGTCGATGCCCCTGCCACCGTCGGCGTCGTCGGCGCCGTCCGCGCCCCCCGACCGGCTGCTGCCCGGGATGATCCGGTCGGACCCGTCGCCTCCCCGCAGCGTGTCGGCGCCCGCGCCGCCGTCGAGGACGTTCCCCCAGGCGTCGCCGGTCAGGGAGTCCGCGAACCGGGAGCCGATCACCGACTCGAACCGGCGGAGCGTGTCGTTCCCATCGGCCCCGGTGGCCTGCGGCGCCGCCTTCGTCAGGTCCACCACGACGGGACCGGGCGCTTGGCTGTAGTCGACCACGTCCCGGCCCCACTCGCCGTCGAGCTCGTCGGCGCCGCCGCGGCCCATGATGATGTCGTCGCCGTAGTGCCCACTGAGGTGCTCGGCCCCGGAGGTACCACGAAGGACGTCCTTATAGCCGGTGCCGACCACCCGCTCGATGCCGCTGAAGCTGTCGATGCCGTGACCCGTGTCCTGCGGGCCGGTCACCTGCAGGTCCAGCCGAACGCCCCGAGCAAGGCGATCGAACTCGAAGGTGACGGAATCGGTGCCGCCCGCGCCCGTGACCGTGTCGTTCCCGCCCGTGGTGGCGAAGTCGTCATCGCCGGCGCCGCCGATCAGCGTGTCGTCGCCGGCACCGTCGTAGAGAGAGGAGCCGGTGCCCGAGCCGACTTCGAGTCTGTCGTCGCCGGCGCCGCCCCACATCCGGTTCCAGCCGGACATGCCGTGCAGTTCGTCGTTGCCGTCGTCGCCGTTCAGGTCGAGGAGGTCGAACGCGCGGAGGCCGAGCGGACCCCCCGTGCCCACGCCGCCGCGCGCGTCGAGGACGTCGTCGCCGCCACCGCCGTACAGCGCCCCGCTGTTCGGTGAAATGCCCTTGAAGACGACGTCGGCGTCGCCGACCGCCTCGGTGGCGTTGAGGTTGATGCTGGGGAAACCCCCGGTGGCCCCGAGTCGGATGTGGTCGGCTCCGTCCGAGCCGACGACGGCCACCCATTGGCGCGCGGAGGCATCGGCCGTCAGCTCGATCTCCGGGTCCCCGTCGGGCTCCGGCGAGAAGCCGGGTGCCAGCGGACCGCCCGAGAGGTCGATCCTGAAGTGGCGGTACGAGCCGGTGACCGCGATGCGGTCCGTGTCGTGCACCGTCGCCGTCAGGCCCAGGCAGTCGGTCACGGCGAGGAGGTCGCCGCTGCGCTTGACCGTCGGGGCGGATCCTTCAGGCGCGCTGACGCTCAGGACGTGGGTCGTGGCGTCGAAGGCGCAGGTGATCGGCGCGGCGGACGCGGCGGGCGCCGTGGTCAGGAGCCCTCCGGCGAACGCGAGGACGGCCACGAACTGGCAGGCGTGGCGGCGCATCCCGCCACGCTAGTCCGTTCATCGTTCACTTGCCGCAAAGCGGACGGATGTACGACGCGGGCGAGGCGCCGCCGGCCGCTCAGGCCGCGACGGCGCCGCGGATGAAGTCGATGATCTCCTGCGTCGACGCGCCGGGCGTGAACACGGCCGCGACGCCGAGCTCCTTGAGCTCGGGGATGTCGTCGTTGGGGATCGTGCCGCCGACCGTCACCACGACGTCGCCGGCCTCCTGGGCGCGCAGCAGCTCGACCACCCGCGGCACGAGCGTCATGTGCGCGCCGGAGAGGATCGAGAGCCCGACGGCGTCGGCGTCCTCCTGCAGGACCGTCTCGACGATCTGCTCCGGGGTCTGATGCAGGCCGGTGTAGATGACCTCCATGCCGGCGTCGCGCAGCGCCCGCGCGATGATCTTGGCGCCGCGGTCGTGGCCGTCGAGGCCCGGCTTGGCGACGACGACGCGGATCTTCTTGGCAGGTGCCTGGGTGCCCATGAGGGCGGGGATTCTAGGGGACGGCGACCGGGTCTCACCTCACGGGGGTGGCCTCGCAGCCGGCCTGGGCGTCGGAGGCGTCGGCGACGATGACGTCGAAGGTGCCCGCGCCGCAGTCGAGCGTGTCCTTCCTGGTGGTGCCGTCCTTCGCGTCAAGCGAGTCGTTCCCGCCGCCGCCGGTGAGGACGTTGACGGCCGCCATCTTGGCCTTCAGCGTGTCCTGGCCGGCGCCGCCCGTGGCGTTCTCGATCGCGATGTCCCGGTCGCCCTCCTCGGCCGCGGTCGACGTGCCGTCGTGGTTCGGATCTGCGCCGTCGTCGGCGAGACCGTTCAGGGTCACCGCCACCCCGGCGGTCCGCAGCGCGTAGGACATCGTGTCGGTGCCGCCGCCGCCGTCGAGCACGTCGGCGCCCAGGCCGCCGGTGAGGACGTCGGCGCCCGGGCCGCCTTTCAGGATGTTGGCGCCGGAGCCGCCGAAGAGCCGGTCGTTGCCGGCGCCGCCCGTGACGTTCTCGATCGCGATGTCGAGGTCGCGCTCCTCCCCCGCGCCCGACGTGCCGTCGCCGTTCGGGTCCTCGCCGTCGTTGCGGATCCCGTCGAGCCGGACGGCGACGCGGTAGGTCCGCTTGCCGTAGGACAGCGTGTCGTCGTTCGGGCCGCCGTCGAGCGTGTCGGAGCCGAGGCCGCCGTCGAGCACGTCGCTCCCCTTGCCGCCGCTCAGCCGGTTGACGCCGGTACCGGGCGCCCGGAGCACGTCCTGTCCGATGCCGCCGATCGCGTTCTCGACGGCCACGGTCTGGTCGCCCTCCTCCCCGACCCCGTCGCCGTCGCTGTCCTGCCCGTCGTTCGCCGCCCCGTCGAGCACCACCGCGACGCCGCCCACACGCTCGGCGTAGGACACGGTGTCGCTGCCGGCGCCGCCGTCGAGGTGGTCCGCGCCGTCGCCTCCGCCGCCGCCCGAGCCCCCGCCGTCGAGCACGTCGGCCCCGCCGCGGCCCTCGATGGTGTCGCCGCCCTGCCCGCCGTCGAGCCCGTTCGCGCCGCCGTCGCCGAGGAGGACGTCGTCGTTCGACGACCCGACGAGGCCTTCGATCGCGAGCAGCTCGTCCTCGCCGGCGCCGCCCGCGGACTGCGGCGCCGGAGCGCCCAGGTCCACCGTCACCGCAGACTGCGCGGACTCATAGCTCGCCTCGTCGCGGCCCTCCTCGCCGTCCGGGACGTCGTCGCCGCCCCGGCCCTCGAGCCGGTCTGAGCCCTCGGCGCCCGCCAGGTGGTTGACGCCGCCGTCCCCGCGCACGACGTCGTCGCCCTGGGTGCCGTCGACGTCCTCGAGGTTGGCGAGCACGTCGAGGCCCTCCCCGGTCTGCTGCGCGTCGCTGTCGGCCAGATCGACGACGACGCCGCTCGTGGCGCCCGGGAACGTGAGGAGATCCTCCTCCTCGGCGCCGTCGACGACGTCGTCGCCCGGACCCGGGATCAGGGTGTCGCGGCCCGGCCCGCCGAAGACCACGTCGTCGCCCCCGTCGCCGGTCAGTCGCGCGCCCTTCTTCCCCGCGTAGATCCGATCGTCGCCGGCGCCCCCTTCCAGATGGGTGAAGGTGGTCAGCGGTTGGCCCGAGCCCTCGCCGCCGGCGGCGTCGAGCCGATCCTCGCCGTCGCCGCCCAGCAGCGTCACGACCTCGACGTCGCTGATCAGCACGTCGGGGTCGTCGAGCAGCTCGCCCGGGTTCAGGTTGACCTGCTTCTGGACCCCCCACTCGCCGGCACGGAGGTCGTCGGCCCCGGCCGAGCCGACGACGCGCAGCTCGTCCTTGTCGCCCGCGCCGCCGTAGGCCGAGATCTCGATCTCGCGCGTTCCGTACATGCCCTCGCTCTCGTGGCCCGGTGCCAGCAGGCCGCCGGCGAGGTCGACGGTGATCATCCCGGTGCCGGGCGACTTGTCGGCGATCACGACGTCGTCGGTGTTCGTCACCGTGGCGGCCGCGCCGGAGCACGCCACCGGCGTCGGCCCGGAGCGGACCGTGATCGCGCTGCCGGTGCGGGCGACCGTCGGGCGGTCTGCGGCGTCGGTCGCGGCGATCGCGAGGCGGTAGTCCTCCGGGTGATAGACGCAGGTCACGGCGGCCGACGCCCCGCTCGGCGCGGCGGCGAGCGCCGCGGCCGCCAGCGGCAGGAGCAGCGCGGCGCGCCTCACGACGCCACCTGCTCGCAGCCCGTCGTGGTGTCCGACGGGTCGGACTTGTGCTTGTCGGCCGCGCCCGTGCCGCAGTCGAGCTTGTCCACCTTCGTGCTGCCGTCCTGGGCGTCGAGGCGGTCGTTGCCGCCCTTGCCGGCGAGGACGTTGACGATCCCCGCCGCGAGGGCGCGCAGGCGGTCGTCGCCGGACCCGCCGGTCACGTTCTCGACGTCTGAGTCCTGGTCGCCCTCCTCGGCGGCCGTCGAGATCCCGTCCTGGTCGGGGTCGGCGCCGTCGTCGGCCACCCCGTTCAGCGTGACCGCCACCGCCTTGGTGCGGGCCGCGTAGGTGATCGTGTCGATCCCGAGCCCGCCGTCGAGGACGTCGGCGCCGAGCCCGCCGCCGAGGAGGTCGGCGCCGGCGCCGCCCGTGAGGAGGTTCGGGCCGCCGTCCCCGTTGAGCTGGTCGTTGCCCGCCCCGCCGGCGACGTTCTCGAAGCCCTTCGCCAGGTCGGCTTCCTCGCCGGCCTCCGACGTGCCGTCGGTGTCGGGGTCGGCGCCGTCGTTGGCCAGGTCGTCGAGCCACACCGTCACGCGCTTGGTCCGCGCCGCGTAGGAGACGGTGTCGGTGCCGCCGGCGCCGTCGAGCACGTCGGCCCCCATGCCGCCGTCGATGACGTTGGGTCCGGCGTCGCCCGTGAGGGTGTCGTCGAAGGGGCTGCCGACGATGTTCTCGACGCCGGCCATCCCGTCCGCGCCCGCCGTCGCGCCGCTCGCCTGCGGCTGGCCGCCGGCGAGCGCGACCGTCACCGCGGCGCCCTCGCTGCCGTAATCGACGGTGTCGGAGCCCTCGTCGGCCAGGATCCCGTCGTCGCCGCCGCCCGGCGCGATGACGTCGTCGCCCCCGAATCCGCGGAAGAAC
Organism: Solirubrobacteraceae bacterium; assembly: GCA_036389195.1. GTDB lineage: Bacteria > Actinomycetota > Thermoleophilia > Solirubrobacterales > Solirubrobacteraceae > JACCYI01. The sequence goes on along the minus strand of DASVQH010000485.1, from coordinate 28,654 downwards.
TCGCCCTGGTCGCCGCCGCGCAGGACGTCGGGGCCGATCGTGCCGAAGACGGACTCCAGCCCGGTGAGGGTGTCCGTGCCCAGGACGCCGGTGTCCTGCGGCTCCGTCTTGCTGAGGTCGGCGTGGACGCCCGACGTCAGCTGCGCGGGGAACACGAGCGTGTCGGATCCGGCGCCGCCGTCGACCACGTCGTCGTCACCGCCCGGGCTGAGCTGGTCGGGCCCCGCCCCGCCGATCAGCGTGTCGTCGCCGCTGTAGCCGACCAGCACCGCCCCCGCGTCGCCGGCGGTCAGGGTGTCGCCGCCGTCGTCGCCGTAGATCGTGAGACCGAGCGCCAGCGGCGCGCCCATGCCCTGGCCGCCGTGGGCGTCGATGACGTCGTCGCCCCCCTGGCCGCTGAGCACGACCGCGTCCAGCCCGGTCCCGAGGACGTCCGCGTCGCCGATGAACTCGCCGGCGTTGAGGTTCACGCGGGTCTGGGTGCCGTTGTAGGTCCCGGCGCGATAGGTCTCGGCGCCCGGGCCGCCGACCACGCTGACCCGGTCGAAGCCGCTCCCGGCCTTGACCTCCACCTCGATCTCCGGCGTCCCGAGCAAACCCTCGTCGGAGAAGCCGGGCGCCAGCGGCCCGCCGCTCAGGTCGGCAGTGAACACCTCGGGATCCGTCGAGGCGTCCGTGAAGACGATGCGGTCCGTGTTGTCGACGGTCGGGACGGCGCCCGCGCAGCTCACGGGCTTGCCAGCGGCCGTGACCTTGATGGCCTGACCGGAGCGCACGACGCCCGGGTCCTTCCCGGCGGCGTCGGCGCCGATGTTGAGGCGGTGGGCGGCGGCGTCGTAGCCGCAGGTCACGGCCGCGGCGGCCGTCGCGGGAGTGGCGGCGAGGCCGCCGGCGACGAGGAGCAACGCCAGGGGTGTGCGTGTCATGGCTCCAACTGAGAGGATCGGTGCGGTCGGCGCAATCCGTGCGACGGCCACCACGACGCTTCCCACGGCATGGACACCCTCGACCGCGAGATCCTCACCGAGCTCCGCCGAAACGCCCGGATCAGCTTCCGGGACCTGGGCGTACGTGTTGGACTGAGCGCCAATGCCTGCGCAGACCGAGTCCGGCGCCTGGAGCGCGACGGTGTCGTCACCGGATACACGGCGCTCGTGAACGAGTCCGCCGCCGGCGTCCGGATCGTCGTGCTGATGGACGTGCGCCTGCGCCCCGGGACGCCCGCGAAGACGTTCGAGGACGTCATCGTGCAGATGCCCGCCGTCACCGACGGCGAGCACCTGACCGGGCACTTCGACTATCAGCTGCGCGTGGCCTGCAAGGACGTCGCCGAGCTCGACGGGATCATCCACACGCTCAAGACGTCAGCCGGCGTGATCGAGACCTCCAGCCGGCTGGCGCTCCGCGTGGTCGTGCACCGCGGCGGGCCCTGACGGCGGTCACGCGCTCTAGGACTTCGGCGTCTTGGTCAGCTTCTGGTCGGCTTCGATGTCGAAGCGCGCGGTGTCGCCCTTGACCGACGTGATCTTGACGGTGATGCCGAGCCGCGTCCCGTCGGGGAAGTCGGTGTGGCAGCGGGTCGTGGCGCCCTTCTCGGCCTTCAGGTCCTTCGGGCACTTCACGGGCGGGGACTGCTTGCCGACGGCGCGGGTGAGCCCCGCGCGTGCCTGCTTCTCCACCTCTTCTCGCTTGACGGTCTTCTCCCCGACGCTGCAAGCGGACAGCACGAGGCCGAGCGAGATGGCGGCGAGGGCGCTGAGGCGTCGGGTCATGGCGGCGATCCTTCCAGAGCCGCGGCGGTCGTGCCGGCCTTACGGCGCGGCGGTCTCGCAGGCGTCCAGCGCGTCGCTCGGATCGGCGCGGTAGCTGTCGGTTCCGGTCCCGCACACCAGGCGGTCCACCGCCGAGGTGCCGTCGAAGGCGTCGAGGACGTCGGCCCCCGGGCCGCCCGTCAGGACGTTGACGCCGGCACCGTGCGCGACCAGCCGGTCGGGGCCGCTTCCGCCGATCGCGTTCTCCACGTTCGCCCAGTCGCCTTCCTCATCGCGCGTGGAGACGCCGTCGCCGTTGGGGTCGGCCCCGTCCTGGTACCAAAGGCCACCGAGCGACACGGCGACTCGTGTCGTGCGGGCGGCGTAGCTCACCGTGTCGTTGCCGGCCTGGCCGAGGAGCGTGTCGCCGCCCGGACCGCCGTCGAACCAGTCGTCTCCCGGCCCGCCGTCCAGCAGGTTGGCGACGTTGCCGAACGCCGTCAGCCGGTCGGGACCCGTCCCCCCGGTCACGTGCTCGACGTCCGTCGCCAGGTCGCCCTCCTCGGACGCGCTCGACACGCCGTCACGGTTCGGATCCGCGCCGTCGTTGCGCACGCCGTCGAGCGAGACGGCGACGGCGTAGAGGCGCCCCTGGTAGGACACCGTGTCGCGGTCAGCACCGCCGTCCACCTCGTCGGCGCCGTCGGCCGCGCCGCGTGGCGTGCTGCCCGGCGCGAGCATGTCGGCGCCGCCGCCGCCGCGCAGGACATCCGGCCCGCCCCGTCCGTCGAGCTGGTTGGCCGCCTCGTCGCCGATCAGCGTGTCCGCGTACTCCGATCCGATCGCGTTCTCGATCCCGTCGAACGTGTCGCTTCCGGCGGCGCCCGTCGCCTGCGGCGCGGGCTTGGTCAGGTCGACGCTCACCGGGCCGCTCGCGTCGCGGAAGTCTGCCGTGTCGACGCCGGTGTCGGTGTAGGAGTACCGGCCGTCGCCCTGCAGCACGTCGTCGCCGCCCCGGCCCATCAGCACGTCGTTGCCCTGGGCTCCGAACAGCGTCTCTCCGGCTGGGCTGCCTTTGAGCACGTCAGCGTATCTCGATCCCGTGACCGCCTCGATGCCCTCGATGGTCATCCGACCGGCGCGGGTCGCCTGCGGACCGGTGGCCTGCAGATCGACCTGCACCCCTGAAGGCGCCCGGTAGAAGTCGAGCAGATCGTTGCCGGCGCCACCGGCGACGGTGTCATCGCCGGTGGTCGGCTCGATCGCGTCGTCGCCAGGGCCACCCGTCAGGCTGTCGGCGCCCCCGCCGCCGACCAGCTCGGCGGGTCCGGACCCCGCCGTGAGCTTGTCGTTCCCGAGGCGACCCCAGAGCGTCGACGGTCCGTCCCCGGCGTACACCGTGTCCGCGCTCTGCGCCTCGCCCGCGACGTCATCGAACTCGAACCGTCCGTACGGTCCGTTCCGAAGCACGGCGCCGGTCCCCGCGCCGCCGCGAGCGTCGACCAGGTCGTCGCCGGTATGGCCCAGGACGCGCACTTTGTAGACCGGGTTGTCGACTTCCACGTCGGCGTCGCCGACGGCCTCCCCCGCGTTCAGGTTCAGGCGCGTGAACCCGTTCGTGCTGCCGACCCGGAGGTCATCCGCTCCGGAAGACCCGTGAACGGTCACCCAATCGCCCCCGCTCGGGTTCGTGTTGGTCGTCTTGATCTCTACTTCAGGGGTGCCGTCCGCCTCGGGCGAGAAGCCGGGGGCGGGGGGGGCCGCCGCGGAGGTCGATCGTGGCGAGCGACCAGTCTCCGCTCACCTCGATCGAGTCCGTGTTGTTCACGGTGACCTCCGGAGGGCACGACGCCACGCTCGGCTTGTAACCGGCGGTGATGACGATGCGCTCCCCGCTGCGCTTGATGGAGACCTGTCCGTCCGCCGACACCGAGACCTTGTGGGTCGCGGGATCGAACACGCACGAGCTGACGCTCGCGGACGCCGGGGCGACGGTCGCCGCGAGAGCGGCCAGGCAGACGGCGAGGACCCAGGGGCGATGGCGGGCTCTGACGGCGATCATGGCGCGGCGGTCTCGCAGGCGTCCAGCGCGTCGCTCGGATCGGCCTTGTAGGTGTCGGCGCCGAGGCCGCAGGCCAGCCGGTCGGCCGCCGAGCTGCCGTCGAAGGCGTCGATGAAGTCCGCGCCGCCCTGGCCGTCCAGCACGTTGACGCCGGTCCAGCGCGCGACCAGACGGTCCGGTGCGCCTCCGCCGATGACGTTCTCGAAGCCCGCGATCAGGTCGTTCTCCTCCTTGGCCGACGAGATCCCGTCGCGGTTCGGGTCCGCGCCGTCGTTGCGCACGCCGTCCAGCGAGATCGCCAGCGGATAGATCCGCCCCAGGTAGGACAGCGTGTCGATCCCGGCACCCCCGTCGGCGTCGTCGGCGCCGTCCGCCTTTCCCGCCGCGGTGCTGCCGATGAGGATCCTGTCCGTCCCGCCGCCGCCTCGGAGGGTGTCGGCGCCCGCGCCGCCCTCGAGGCGGTTGGCGCTGCCGTTGCCGGTCAGCGAGTCCGCGTAGGGCGTGCCGATCAGGTGGTCGACGTAGAGCAGCGTGTCGTTGCCCGCGGCACCGGTGGCCTGGGGAGCCGGGGCCGTCAGGTCGACCGTCACCGGGCCGCCCGCGTCGCGGTAGTCGGCCGTCCCGGCGCCCTCCAGCACGTCGTCGCCGCCGCGCCCGACGAACACGTCGGAGCCCGAGACGCCCGTGAGGTGGTTGGCAGCCGCCGATCCGAGCAGGATGTCGGCGCTCAGCGTGCCCATGACGTTCTCGATCCCGCTGATCGTGTCCAGTCCGTAGTGGGTGTCCTGCGGGGCGGTGACATCAAGGTCCACCCGGGTCCCCCGGCGCATGTTCGGGCCCCCGTCTTCGCGGACCTTGAGGGTGTCGACGCCGTCGCCACCCGAGATGGTGTCGTTGCCGTGAACCGACACGAGGGAGTCGTTGCCCGGCCCGCCGGCCAGCGTGTCGTCGCCCGGGCCGCCCGCGAGATATGAGCCTGTTCCGGCGAAGAGCTGGTCGTTGCCGGCCTCGCCCGACGCGAGGATGCTCGCGGCCGAGCCGGTGCCTGCGCCGCCACGGCCGTCGATCACGTCGTCGCCGTCGCGTCCGTGGAGGTGGAGGGTCATGTCGCCGCCGGCAGGGAAGGTGAGGTCGGCGTCCCCGACAGCCTCACCGGCGTTGAGGTTCGCCTTCTCCTGACCGCCGGCAGTGCCGGCGCGGAGGTTCTCCGCTCCGAGCGACCCCTCGACGATGATCGGCACCTGATAGCCCGCGTATAGCGGAGTGGCGTCCACCTCGATCTCGATCTCGGGGCTCCCGTCGGCCTCGGGCGAGGCACCCGGCGCCAGCGGACCGCCGGAGAGGTCGAGCTCGACGCGCGCGAGCCTCCCGCTGATCGTGATCGTGTCCGTGTTGGTCACGGTCGCCGGCGTCTCCCCCGCCGTGCAACCGTCGACGTCGATCGCGGATCCGCTGCGCTGGATCCTCGCGATGGACGAGTAATCCGTGGTCGAGCTCACCGCGAGCGTGTGCGTTGCGGCGTCGTACGTGCAGTCGACGAATCCCAGGGCGCTCGCGCCGGCCGGCACGGCCAGCAGCACTCCGCACGACGCGATCAAGGTAAATCCGGTGCGGATGCCGAGCCTCATCCGGCCACCTTAGACCTCCGAGCGCTCAAGAGGCCAACCCGGACGGATGTACGAGTGCGGCTAGAAGCCGGGGTCTCTGCGAAAGACCTCCGGCAGCGAGTCGACGATCTCCGGTGTGCGTCGCGCCGCTAGAAGACCGGCGTCTCGGTGTAGGTCCCGAAGACCTCCTGCAGCGCCTCGACGATCTCGCCCTCCGAGGCGTGCGCGCGGGCGCACTCGACCAGCAGCGGCATCAGGTTGGCGTCCTCGCGGGCGGCGCCGGCCTTCAGGTCGCCGAGCGTGCGCTCGACCGCCGAGGCGTCCCGGCGGGCCTTCACACCCTGGACACGGTCGATCTGCTTGCGCTCGAGCGCCGGGTCGATGCGCAGCGTCTCGATCTGCCCGTCGCCGCCCTCGGTGAAGTCGTTGACGCCCACGAGGATGCGCTCGCGGGTGTCGTACTCGCACTGCAGCTTGAAGGCGGCGTCGGCGATCTCGCGCTGCGGGTAGTTGGCCTTGACCGCTTCGACCATGCCGCCCAGCTCGTCGATCTTGGCGAAGATCTCGTAGGTCTGGCGCTCCATCTCGTCGGTCAGCGACTCGACGAAGTACGAGCCGCCGAGCGGGTCGATGGTGTTCGGGACTCCGGTCTCGTGCGCGATGATCTGCTGCGTGCGGACGGCGATCCGCACCGCCTCCTCGGTCGGCAGCGCGAGCGCCTCGTCGTAGGAGTTCGTGTGCAGCGACTGCGTGCCGCCGAGCACGCCGGCCAGCGCCTCGATCGCCGTCCGGACGATGTTGTTGAGCGGCTGCTGGGCGGTCAGCGACACGCCGGCGGTCTGCGTGTGGAAGCGCATGAGCCAGGAGCGCGGGTCCTTGGCGCCGAAGGTCTCGCGCAGCTCTCGCGCCCAGATGCGGCGCGCCGCCCGGTACTTGGCGATCTCCTCGAAGAAGTCGATCTGCGCGTTGAAGAAGAAGGAGAGCCGCGGTGCGAAGCTGTCGACGTCGAGGCCGCGGGCGACCGCCTGCTCGACGTAGGTCAGGCCGTCCTTCAGCGTGTACGCGAGCTCCTGGACGGCGGTCGAGCCGGCCTCGCGGATGTGGTAGCCGGAGATCGAGATCGGGTGCCAGCGCGGCATCTCGTTCGCGCAGTACTCGACCATGTCGGTGACCAGGCGCATCGCCGGGTCGACCGGGAAGCACCACTCCTTCTGGGCGATGTACTCCTTCAGGATGTCGGTCTGGATGGTCCCGGCCAGCTTGTCGGGCCCGACGCCCTGGGCTTCCCCCGCGACGACGTAGAAGGCCAGCATGATCGGCGCCGGGGCGTTGATGGTCATCGAGACCGAGACGTCGCCCAGCGGGATCCCCTGGAACAGCGTCTGCATGTCGTCGAGCGTGTCGACCGCGACGCCCTCGCGCCCGACCTCGCCGAGCGAGCGGGGGTGGTCTGAGTCGTGGCCCATCAGCGACGGCATGTCGAACGCCGTGGAGAGGCCGGTCTGGCCGTGGTCGAGGAGGTAGCGGAACCGCTCGTTGGTCTCCTCCGAGGTGCCGAAGCCCGCGAACTGGCGCACCGTCCACAGCCGCCCGCGGTACATGCTCGGGTAGACGCCGCGGGTGAACGGATACTCGCCCGGGAGGCCGATCGCGCCCGCCGGGTCGGCGGGCAGGTCCTCCGCGGTGTAGAGGGGCCGGATCGGCTCCCCGCTCAGCGTCGTGAACGGCGTCGGGCGCTCCGGCGTCGCGGCGTAGCGCTCTGCGTACCAGCGCTCGGCGTCGGTGCGCGCCCTCTCCTCGGTGGCCATGCGGGCAGTGTAAGGGGGACGGAATTGGGGGGTGAAGGTGGCCGGGCGCGCGACTACGATCCGTGGTGGCATGGCGACGACGACGCGCATCACAGCCGACGAGTTCCTGGCGAGACCCGAGGAGGAGCGGTTCGCGCAGCTCATCGGCGGCGAGGTCGTCGTGACGCCGCCGACGTTGCACCACCAGGGCATCGTCGGCGAGCTCCACTGGCGGCTGATGACCTGGGCGCGCGAGAAGCCCGGGCGTGGGCTCGTCTGGTCAGAGGTCGCGGTCCGCGTCGGCGATCGTGACGTGTTCGTCCCGGATGTTGTGTGGGTGGCCGAGGACAACCGCCCTGCCCCCGGCGCGACGGTCCTGACCTCCCCGCCCGATCTTGCGATCGAGGTTCGTTCCCCGTCGACGTGGCGCTACGACATCGGCGCCATGAAGGACGGCTACGAGCACGCCGGGCTGCGCGAGCTGTGGCTTGTCGATCACCAGTCCGGGAGCGTGATCGTCTTCGGACGCACGAGGCCGGGCAGAGCCGGCTTCGACGTGGCGCTCGAGGTGTCACCGCCCGAGCCGCTCAGATCGCCGCAGCTGCCGGGCTTCTCGCTCGACCTGACGAAGCTGTTCGCGTAGCGCCTACTGCGTGCGGCGCAGCCACGAGCGCAGCGCGCGGCGGCCGCGCACCGCGCCGCGGTCGCGGACCGCGATGAAGCGCACCCGGCCGAGGCGCGTGCCGACGAGGATCGGGCTGCGCCGGCGGAGCTCGTACACGCGAGTGCGGCCGATGGTCAGCCGCTTGCGTTCGTGCCCGAACGCGCGGCGGAAGGCGCGGGCGCGCATGCCGGGCCCGACGCCCCGCACCGTGTAGGCCGCCGCGGTGGTGAGCACGAACGTCACCCGGTCGGCGGCACCTTCGTCGGTGCCGCGCTCGCCGCTGCGGTCGCCCGGGAAGCCGGCCATCAGCTTCGCGCCGGGCTCGACGCAGTAGCGCAGGAAGCCACGGTGGACGCGGGCCGGGGTCCCGACCCGCGCGCGCAGCGCAGCTTCCGTCTCCCCCAGGCCGAGCGGGCCGATCCCGCGCCGCGTCACCGTGCCGGTCGCCGGGCCGCAGCGCGGGCGGCGCGCCTCCAGCGCGGCCGGCTCGGCGTAGATCCGCGCGCCCGGCGCCGCCGCCTTGGCGACGCACGTCGGGTCGGCGCCGACCGCGTTGCGGCTGCGCACCCCGCCGGTGCCGGGACCCATGTGGCGCGCGTACTCCGGCGGCATCCCCGGGACCAGCGCCGGGTTCTCCGTGCGCCCGTTGACGTTGAAGTTCGTCACCCACACGCCGCCGTCGCCGGTCGCCTTGTCGAAGAAGTAGTGGCCGTCCCACTCGTAGGTCTTCGTGGTCCCGTCGGACTGCACGACCGAGCCGCGCCAGTGGTCGGACTGGAAGTAGAAGCACTTCGGCGTCGCGGCGGCGACCCGCGCGGGCTCCTTGGACAGGAAGTCGACGACGCCGAGCTCGGAGACGTTCTGGCGCCGCTTGTCGAACTCGACGCAGTACGGGTCGGCGGCGGGATCGGCCACCTGCGCCTCGAAGCCCGCGGGCTGCACCGCGCATCGGAAGGGGTTCGCGCCGTCCCAGCCGGTCGGCGCGTCGGCCGCGACGGCGGCGGCCGGCAGGGCGAGTGCGACGAGGGCGGCGATCAGGACGCGCGGCATCGCGCCAAGTGTAAGCTCGCCGACACAGCGATGCACCCCGCGCTGGCCGACATCACCCGCCGCCAGTTCGTCGCCCGAACGATCGCGAGCGGGCTCGCCGTGGCGGCCGCCGGCGGCCTGCGCGCAGCGCCGGCCGCGCGCGCCGCGGAGCCGAGCCTCGCCGACGGCACGCTGCAGGCCTTCGCCGACACGATGATCCCCGGGAGCCCCGCGACGATCACCGACCTGGGCCTGCCGATCCACCCGCGGGCGATCCTCGGCGTCGACGGCCGGCCGGGCGCCGTGGAGGCGGATTCGCTCGCCGCCGGCCGGCATCCCAAGATCGGCTTCGCCGCGCTGGAGCCGGCCTTCCTGGCCGACCTGGAGGCGCGGGCGCTGCCCCTCGGGGGCCCGTTCCTCGAGCTCGACTGGGACCGCCGGGTGCAGGCCTGCCTCGCGGGCCTGGACTTCGGCAACCCGGCGCGGACCCTGTGGGAGGCCGCGGCGGCCATCCCCTTCGTCGCCTTCTGCGCCGCCGCCGTCGCGCCCGCCCAGCGCGCCGACCGCGCGAGCGGCTACCGCGTGATGGGGCTGCCCGGCGAGGCGCCGAACGGCTACAAGCGCGCGTCCTACCGCCGCAAGCTCGCGCGCTCGCGCACGACCACCGGGAACCTGCCCTGATGGCCGAACGCGTCGACGTCCTCATCGCGGGCACCGGGTTCGGCGGCTCGATCGCCGCCTTCCGGCTCGCCGAGGCCTACCGCGCCGCGGGCGCCGACCCGCGGGCGATCGTCTGCCTGGAGCGCGGCGAGCGCTTCAAGCACACCGACTTCCGCCAGGCCATGCACGCCGACCACCTGTCGCGCGTCTACCGGCTCGTGCAGGGGCAGGGCGCGCAGATGGTCACCGCCACCGGCGTCGGCGGCGGCTCGAACCTCTACCTCGCCGCCTCGCTGCGCGCGCCGACCGAGACCTTCGAGCGCCGCGACCGCCGCCCCGGCGACGGCCCCGAGCGCCGCATGTGGCCCGACGCGATCTCGCGCGGCTCGCTCGATCCCTACTACGCGCGCGCCGAGACGGGCCTGCGCATCGCGCGCCCCGGGTGGGACCAGGTGTCGAAGTCCGGCGGCGTCTGGGCGGCGGCGCTGCACGCCGCCGGGCACACGTGCGACCGCGTCCCGCTGGCCATCTCCCCCCAGCGCTGCGTCGACGCCAAGTGGTGCCACACCGGCTGCGTCTTCGGCGCCAAGAACACCCTGCCGACGAACTACCTCGGCGCCGCCGAGGCGCTCGGCGTCCAGGTGCGCCCGGGCCACGAGGTGCAGTCGGTCAAGCCGTCGAGCGCGCGGCCGTGGCGCTACCTCGTCACGGTGAAGACCGCGGGTGGGACCGTCGAGATCGAGTGCAAGGTGTGCATCCTGGCCACCGGCGCGATGAACGACGCGCCGATCCTGCTGCGCTCCCAGCGCGACCTCCCGTCGCTCTCCGAGCACGTCGGCCGCCACCTCGGCTGCAACGGCGACCACATCGCGGCGGTCGAGCTCAACCCGGGGAAGGTCCGCGAGCTGCTCGGCCTCCCCGGCTACGCCGAGTTCCACAAGGGCAAGCCGATCACCACCATGAGCTACGACTTCTGGGTCGGCCGGCGCGGCCCGCGCTACGACGGCACGCGCTTCAACCTGCAGGAGATCTTCCTCTCGTCGCTGACGAGCTTCCTCTACGACGACGGGCGCGAGCCGGCCGGGGAGCCGTCGTTCTGGGGGCTGCAGAAGAAGGACGCGATCGCCCACTGGGCCAACCGCATCGAGCTGCTGGCCATGGTCGAGGACACCCACGACGGGACGTTCCTCGCGCCCTCGCCGACCGGCGGCGGCGCGGTGTCTCCCAGCGGCGGGCCGATCGAGGTCGGCACGTTCTCCTACGCCATGAGCGACCAGTCGATCGCCGTGCGCGAGGCGGCCAACGCGGCGATGAAGCGGATCGCCGAGCGGCGCGGCCTCGGGCGCTTCATGGCGCTGACCGAGACGCGCGGCGTCTACGCCGCCCACCCGCTCGGGGGCTGCCGGATGGCGGCGTCCAAGGACCTCGGCGTCACCGACGACCGCGGCGCGGTCTTCGACCACGAGGGCCTCTACTGCTTCGGCTCGGCGATCATCCCGACGTCGCTCGGGGTCAACCCGTCGCTGACGATCGCCGCGGTGGCCGAGCGGGCCGCCGACGGGCTCGTCGCGTCGATGGGCGACCTCGGGCTGCCGGCGCCCGCGGCGGCGCACCGGCCGCAGACGCCGCGCGAGGAGGTCGGAGAGCGCGTCGTCCCGTCGTGGTCGCCCCCGCGTCGCCTGAAGCGGCTCCGCAGGCGCGACCGGCTCAGGCGGCGGCGTGCGCGCCGGCGCGCGCACCACCGCCGCCACCGCCGCGCCGCCTAGCTCTCGGGCATGTCGACGCGGACGCCGGGGCTCGGCGACTCCGGCCCCGCGCCGTTGCCGTTCGTGCCGCCGCTGTGCGCGCGCGTCGCCGTGTCCTCGCTGCCCTTCCACGGGCCGGGCTTCGGCCGCGGCTTGCCGCCCGGGAAGGCCAGGCGCAGGATCGTGCGCTGGACCATGCCGAGCTGCTGGAAGAACGGCCCGGTGTTGTAGGGCAGCTCGTACTTCTCGCAGATCCGCTTGACCCGCCCGGCGATCTCGGCGTAGCGGGTGCTCGGCATGTCCGGGTAGAGGTGGTGCTCGACCTGGTAGCCGAGGTTGCCGCTGATCACGTGGAAGAGCGGCGAGCCCTCGATGTTGGCGGCCCCCAGCAGCTGGCGGACGTAGAACGCGCCGCGCGACTCGTCCTCGGTCTCCTCCTGGCTGAACGAGTAGGTCTGGTCGGGGAAGTGGCCGCAGAAGATGATCGCGTAGGACCAGAAGTTGCGGACGATGTTGGCCGCGACGTCGGCCTTCAGCGTCGCGGCGAACGTCTCGCGGGCGTCCTGGAGCGCCTTGGCCAGCGCCTCGTCGCCGCCCGCGGGCCGCCGGCGCGCGCGCCGGGAGAGGCCGCGCACGCCCCCGCGGACCGCCGGGCGCCGCCGCTCGCGCGCCGTCTCGAAGGCGAAGCGCGTCGCGCCGGCCGCGGCGGCGCTGAGCAGCGGGAAGACGACGTAGTCCTTGAGGATCTGGTCGCGCGCCTTGCCGGCCATCCCCTTCAGCTGGCGCACCATCTCGCTCTTGTCCTTCTCGCCGCGCCGGATCGCCTCGATGTCGAGGTCGTGCAGCGCGACGCCCCACTCGAAGAACGCGGCCAGCACGACGTTGTAGAACGGCTGCAGCAGGTAGACCGGGTTCCACTTCTGGTGCGGGTCGATCCGCATGATCTCGTAGCCGAGATCCTTGTCCTTGCCGCGGATGTTGGTGAAGGTGTGGTGGATGTAGTTGTGGGAGTGCTTCCACGCCTCGGCGGTCGACGCCGTGTCCCAGTCCCAGGTCGTCGAGGAGATCTGGGGATCGTTCATCCAGTCCCACTGGCCGTGCATGACGTTGTGGCCGATCTCCATGTTCTCGAGGATCTTGGCCATGGAGAGGGTCGCCGTCCCGAGCAGCTGCATGGGCCACAGGCGCGAGGCCAGCAGCTCGATCCGGCCCATCACGACGAGCCTGCGCTGCATGGCGATCATCGCGGTGATGTACTTGCGATCGCGGTCGCCCAGCTCGGAGAAGACCTCGTCGTGGATCGCGTCGAACTCCTTGCCGAGCTCCTCGATCTGCTCGTCTGAGAGCCGCGCGAGCGGGCTCTCGATCATCGTCGTCGCCATTGGTGTCTCCTAGAGCTCGATCTCGATCGCGCCCTCAGGCGCGTTGATGCAGGTCCGGACCATCTCACCCTCGGAGCCCTTGACCTCGCCGGTGCGCAGGTCGCGGACCTGGCCGGCCACGAGCTTGCCGACGCAGGTGTGGCAGATGCCCATGCGGCAGCCGAAGGGCAGGCTGAGCCCCGCCTCCTCGCCGGCCACGAGGATCGGCTGCGAGCCGTCGCTCTCCGCCTCCTCGTCGCTCTTGATGAACTTGATGGCGCCGCCGTCCCCGTGCTCGCCGTCGCCGACCTGCTCGGTCGGCTGGAAGTGCTCGGCGTGCAGGCGCTCGTCGTCGCCGCCGTTCTCCTCCCAGTGCTTCTCCAGCCCCTCCAGCAGCTCGGGCGGGCCGGAGATGAACGTCTCGCGCTCCCGCCAGTCGGGGCACAGCCGGTCGAGGTCGGCGGGCTCCATACGGCCCATCTCGTCCGTGTGCTGCTCGTGGATCCGGAAGCCCTCGTGCTCGCTCGCGATCTGTCGCAGCTGCTTGCCGAAGATCACGTCGCCCTCGTGGCGGGCGGAGTGGATGAGCATCGCGTCGGTCAGCGCGTCGCGCCGGGCGAGGTCGCGGATCATGCTCATGATCGGCGTGACGCCGCTGCCGGCGCTGATGAACAGCAGCTTCTCGGGCAGCGGGTCCGGGAGCGTGAAGGTCCCCTCCACCCCGCCGAGGCGCAGGATGCAGCCGTCGGCCGCCTTCTCGACGAAGAACGGCGAGACCTTGCCCTCGGGCACGAGCTTGGGCGTGATCGAGATGCAGCCGTCCTCGCGCCCGGGCTCCGAGGTCAGCGAGTACGCGCGCCAGTGATGGACGCCGTCCACGACCACCCCGATGCGCAGGTACTGGCCCGGCTCATGCCCCGGCCAGTTCCAGCCCGGCTTGATGGTGACGGTGACCGCGTCGTCGGTCTCGCGCTTGACGTCGACGATCTTGCCGCGCAGCTCCTGCGTCGACCAGAGCGGGTTGATGAGCTCGAGGTAGTCGTCGGGCAGCAGCGGGGTGAACATCCACCGCAGCGCCTTCAGCGCCGTGCGCTGGAGCTGCGGGACCTGTGGGGTTGCTCCGCGTTCAGCCATTCGCGGCGCGCACCATAGCACCGATCCATGTCACATCGGATGGTGTCATCCGCGCATCGCGTCGCCGAGCAGCGCCCGTGCGATCACGAGCTTCTGGATCTCGCTGGTGCCCTCGTAGATCTCCGTCACCTTGGCGTCGCGGTAGTAGCGCTCGGCCGGGAACTCCTTGGTGTAGCCGTAGCCTCCCAGGATCTGAATCGCCTCGCCAGTCTGCCGGCGCGCCACGCTGGAGGCGAAGAGCTTGGCCTGCGCGCCCTCGATCGTGTGCGGGCGACCCGCCGCCTTCAGCCGCGCCGCGCGCCAGGTCAGCGCGCGCGCCGCCTCGATCTCGGTCTGCATGTCGGCGAGCTTGTGCTGGATGGCCTGGAAGCGGGCGATCGGGCCGCCGAACGCCGAGCGCTCCTTGGCGTAGCCCGTGGCCAGCTCGAGCGCCGCCTGCGCGATGCCGGTGGCCTGGGCGGCGATGCCGATGCGCCCGCCGTCGAGCGTCGAGAGCGCGATCCGCATCCCGCCGCCCTGCGCGCCGAGGCGCTCGGCCGGGGTGTCCTCGAAGGCGAGGTCGGCGGTCGAGCTGGAGTTCTGCCCGAGCTTCTCCTCCTCGCGCGTGACCGCGAAGCCGGGCGCGCCCGCGCGGACGAGGAACGCCGACGCCCGCTCGCCCTCCTTGGCGAACACGTTGAAGGTCTTCGCGTAGGAGCCGTTGGTGATCCACTGCTTCGTGCCCGTGAGGCGGAAGCCGTCGCCGTCGGGGACCGCGCGCGACAGCATCGCGCTCGCGTCCGAGCCCGCGCCGGACTCGGTGAGCGCGAAGGCGGCGATCTCCTCGCCGCGGGCCAGCGGCGGGACGTAGCGCTCGATCTGCGCGGCGCTGCCGTGGGCGAGGATCGGCATGGTCCCGGCGCCGATGTGGACGGCCAGGGTCGTGCCGACGCCGGCGTCGCCGCGCGACAGCTCCTCGAGGACGAGGATGTAGGCGAGGAAGTCGGCCCCCGCGCCGCCGTGGTCCTCGGGGATGCACACCCCCATCAGGCCGAGCTCCGCGAGCTGCTCGAACACCTCGACCGGGAAGCGGTGCTCGCGGTCCCACTGCGGCGCGGCCGGCGCGATGACCTCGTCGGCGAAGCGGCGCGCGAGCGCGCGGATCTCCTGCTGCTCGTCGGACAGCTCGTGGAGGCTCATCGCTACGCCGCGATCGCCCGCCGGTAGCCCGCCGCGCCCGCCGCCGCGGCGAGGGCGGCGCCCGCCACCTTGACCTTGCGGCCGAGCCGGTCGAAGCGCAGCACCTCCCAGCCCTCCTCGCGGGCGACGCGCGCGAGCTCCTTGTCCGGGTTGACGGCCACGGGGTGGCCGACGGCGCGCAGCATCGGGAGGTCGGACTCCGAGTCGGAGTAGGCCCAGGAGGCGCCGAGGTCGATGCCCTCGCGCGCCGCCAGCTCGCGGATGACCTCGGCCTTGCCCTCGCGGTAGGTGAACGGCCCGCCGGCGCGGCCGGTGTAGTGGCCGTCGATCACCTCGGACACCGAGCCCACCGCGCCGTCGAAGGTGAGGACGATCGCCATCAGCTCGGCCATCTCCTGCGACGCCGCGGTGCAGATGAAGATCGGCCGGCCCGCGTCCTGGTGCTCGTAGGCGATCTCCAGCATGCGGGGATAGAGCTTGGGCAGCACGCCGGCCAGCACCTCGGGCGCGAGGCGCTGCATGTCGCGCACGCGGACGCCGTCGAGCATCTGCGCGACCCGCTCGCGGAGGCGGTCGGTCGACGCGTCCGTCGAGCCGTAGAGGCGGAACAGCAGGTTGTAGATCGCGTTGCGGGCGAGCTCGCGCCGGCTCATGAGGCCGGAGCGGAAGGCCGCGCGCGCGAACTGGAAGGCGCTCGACCCCGAGATCAGCGTGCGGTCGAGGTCGAAGAACGCCGCGCCGGGCTCGTCGGCCCGGCGCAGCGCGCCGCCGCCCGGGGGCGGCGGGAGGATGTGCGGCCGCTCGGTCACACCTTCAGGATGACGGCGTCGCCCTGCCCGCCGCCGGAGCAGATCGCGGCGCAGCCGTAGCCGCCGCCGCGGCGACGCAGCTCGTGGACGAGCGCGCCGAGGATGCGCGCGCCGGAGGCGCCGATCGGGTGGCCCATGGCGACCGCGCCGCCGTTGACGTTGACGCGGTCCTCCTCGATCCCGAGCATGCGGATCGAGTTCAGCGTGACCGACGCGAACGCCTCGTTGATCTCCCACAGGTCGATGTCGCCGGGCTGCAGGCCGGCCTTCTCGAGCGCGATGATGGCCGCCTTGGCGGGCGTGCGCGCGAGGTAGGCGAAGTCGTCGGCGATCTGGGCCTGGGCGACGATCGTGCCCAGCACCTCCTTGCCGTTGGCCGACGCCCAGTCCTCCGACGCCAGCACGAGCGCCCCGGAGCCGTCGTTGACGCCCGGCGAGTTGCCGGCGGTGTGCGAGCCCTCCTTGCCGACCAGGCCGGGCAGCTTGGAGAGCCGCTCCAGCGTGGTGTCGCGGCGCGGCGCCTCGTCGACCTCGACCACCGTGTCGCCCTTGCGGCCCTTGACGGTGACCGGGACGATCTCCTCGGGCAGACGGCCGTCGTCGGTCGCGGCGATCGTGCGCTCGTGCGAGCGCAGCGCCCAGCGGTCCATGTCCGCGCGGGTCATCTCCAGCTCGTCGCCGACCTCGGTCGCCTCGTCGAACATCTGGCGGCCGGAGAACGGGTTGGTCAGACCGTCGTGGGTCATGGCGTCGAGCGCCTTGACGTCGCCCATGCGGAAGCCGAAGCGCGCGTTGGGCAGCAGGTAGGGCGCCTGCGACATCGACTCCATGCCGCCGCCGACGCCGACCTCGACGTCCCCGGAGCGGATCGCCTGGTCCATCAGCCCGACGGCCCGCACGCTCGACGCGCAGACCTTGTTGATGGTCTCCGAGGAGACCTCCTTGGGGATGCCGGCGTTGATCTGCGCCTGGCGCGACGGGATCTGGCCCTGGCCCGCCTGGAGCACCTGGCCCATGATCACGTGGTCGACCTGCTCGGGAGCCACGTCGGCGCGCTCCAGCGCGGCCTTGATGGCGATCCCGCCGAGCTCGGTGGCCTTCAGGGAGGCCAGGCCGCCGCCCATCTTGCCGATGGGGGTTCGGGCGGTACCGAGGATGACGGTTCGGGGCATGGGCGTGTCTGATCTCCGGTTCGAGGGGAGGCGAAGGTTAGTATCCGCCGCTTGGACGTCCTCGCCGCCACCACCGACGCGCCGCTGGCCACGGGCGCCGACACCGTCGTCATCGGGCTCTTCGAGGGCGAGGGGATCGCCCACGACGTCGAGGGCGGCGCCCTGCAGGCGCTGGTCGAGGCAGGCGAGGCCAAGCCCGGCTTCCGCAAGCTGGCGCTGTGGCACGCCGAGGGCGTGCGCTGGCTCGTGGTCGGGCTGGGCGCGCGGGAAGCGTTCGATCCCGAGCGCGCCCGGGTGGCCGCCGCGGTCGCCCACGGGCGGGCGCGCGAGCTGGGCGCCAGGCGCGTGTGCTGGGAAGTGCCCCACAAGGTGACCGACGCCCACGTGGCGGCGCTCGTCGAGGGCACGGTGATGGCGGGCTACCGGTACACGGCCTGGAAGTCCGCCGCCGACGACGAGGACGGCGCCGGCCTGGAGTGGCTGGTCCTGTCGGCGCACCACGACGTGGACGAGGCCTCGCGGCGGGGTGCCGCCGCGGGCCGGGCCGCGAACGCCGCGCGCGACCTGCAGAACGCCCCGGCCAACGAGATGACGCCGACCCGGCTGGCCGAGCGGGCGCGCGAGATCGAGGGCGTGTCGGTCTCGGTGATGGGGCGCGCCGAGCTGGTGGAGGCCGGCATGGGCGCCTTCGCCGCGGTGGCCCAGGGCACCGAGGAGGAGCCGCAGCTCATCACCATCCGCTACGACGGGCCGGGCGCGACCGGGCCGCTCCTGGGCTTCGTCGGCAAGGCGGTGACCTTCGACTCGGGCGGGATCTCGATCAAGCCCGGGGCGAAGATGAGCGAGATGAAGTTCGACATGTCCGGCGGCGCGGCCGTCCTCGCCGCGACCGAGGCGATCGCCGGCGAGCAGCTCCCGGTCCGGCTGATCGCGGTCATCGGCGCCACCGAGAACCTGCCGAGCGGCCGCGCCTACAAGCCCGGCGACATCCTGCGCGCGTCCAACGGCGTGACGATCGAGGTCATCAACACGGACGCCGAGGGCCGGCTGGTCCTGGCCGACTGCCTCGCCCACGCGGTCCGCGAGGGCGCGGAGCGGCTCGTCGACGTCGCCACGCTCACCGGCGCCATCACGTCGGCGCTCGGCTCGACCTACGCCGGGATCGTCAGCGACGACGACGACTGGTGCGCGCGCGTGGAGGCCGCGGGCCGGGCCTCGGGCGAGATCGTGTGGCGCCTGCCGCTTCACCCCGAGTACGCCGACCTGATCAAGAGCCGCTACGCCGACATCATGAACGCGGTGGAGAGCCGCAAGGCGGGCTCGATCACCGCGGCGGAGTTCCTCAACCGCTTCACCGGCGGCGTCCCCTGGGCGCACCTCGACATCGCCGGCACGGCGTGGGACACCGGGCGCGCCTACGCGCCCAAGGCCGGCAACGGCATGGCCACGCGGCTGCTGCTCGAGCTGGCGCGCGCCCACGCCGCCTGACGCTCCCCTCGGCCACCCCCGTCACAATGGGCGGCCTATGGACTTCGATCTCTCTGACGACCACGAGCTGATCCGGCGCACCGTGCGCGACTTCGCCGAGGGCGAGGTCGCCCCCGCCGCCGAGGAGCTCGACCGGACCAAGTCGTTCCCCTACGACATCGTGCGCCAGCTCGGCGACCTCGGGCTGATGGGCATCCCGTTCCCCGAGGAGTACGGCGGCTCGGGCTCCGACACGCTGGCCTACGCGATCGCCGTCGAGGAGCTGACGCGGATCGACTCCAGCGTCGCCATCACGATGTGCGCGCACACGTCGCTGGGCACCCAGCCGGTCTACATGTTCGGCTCCGAGGAGCAGAAGGCGCGCCTGCTGCCCGACCTGTGCGCGGGGCGCAGGCTCGGAGCGTTCGGGCTGACCGAGCCGGAAGCGGGTTCGGACGCCGGCAACGTGAAGACCCGCGCGCGCCTCGACGGCGGCGAGTGGGTGATCGACGGGGCCAAGCAGTTCATCACGAACGCCGGCACCGACCTCTCGGGCCACGTCGCGATCACGGCCCGGACGGGCGACGGGGAGATCTCGAACCTGATCGTCGAGAACGGCACGCCCGGCTATGAGCAGGGCGAGCCGTACCGCAAGATGGGCTGGCACGCGTCCGACACCCGGCCGCTCACCTTCACGGACTGCCGCGTGCCGGAGGAGAACCTCCTCGGGCCGCGCGGCGCGGGCTTCAAGCAGTTCCTGATGATCCTCGACGGCGGGCGGATCGGGGTGGCGGCGATGGGCGTCGGCCTCGCGCAGGGCGCCCTGGAGCAGGCGCTGGCCTACGCCAAGGAGCGCCGCGCGTTCGGCAAGCCGATCTCGAAGTTCCAGACCATCCAGGCGAAGCTGGCCGACATCGCGACGGAGATCGAGGCGGCGCGGCTGCTCACCTACAAGGCGGCGCGGCTGAAGGACCTGGGCCGCGACTTCTCGCTGACCGCCGCGCAGGCCAAGCTCAAGACGGGCCGGTTGGCGGTCCGTGCCGCCGAGGAGGCCGTGCAGATCCACGGCGGCTACGGCTACATCGAGGAGTACCCGATCTGCCGCTTCTACCGGGACGCGAAGATCCTGACGATCGGCGAGGGGACCGACGAGGTGCAGCAGATGGTGATCGCCCGGGCGCTCGGAGCCTGAGCGGGGCGGGCGGCGCCACCGTGCGCTGGGTCGCCCTCTGGGTCCTGCTGTTCGGGGTCTACGCCGCCACGCTGGGGATCCCGGCGTTCGGCGCGTCGGACTACGGCGGCGACGAGCCCCACCACCTGCTGACGGCGCGGTCGATCGTCGAGGACGCCGACATCGACCTCGCCAACCAGTACGCCGACGGCCAGTTCCGGGCGTTCTATCCCTACGTCCTCGACGTCCACGGGCAGCGGACCGACGGGCGGATCGCCGAGCCGCACTCGATCGGCTTCCCGCTGCTGATCGCGCCCGCCTACGCGCTCGGCGGCGCGCGGGCCGTGGAGGTGCTGATGGCGGCGCTCATGGCGCTGGCCTTCGTGCTGGCCGGGCTGCTGGCGCGCCGGTTGGTGCCCGAGCCGTGGGCGACGGGCGGCGTCGCGCTCGTGGGGCTCTCTCCCCCGGCGATCGCCTACTCGACGGCGGTCCTGCCCGAGGTCCCGGCCGCGACGCTGCTGGCGCTCGCCGCGCTGCTGGCGCTGCGCGTCCGCGAGTCGCCGCGGCTGCGCAACGCCTACGGCAGCGCGCTCGCGCTGGCCGTCCTGCCGTGGCTGGCCACGCGCTTCGCCGTCCCGGCGCTCGCGGTGGCGGTGCTGCTCGTCCGCTGGGCGTCGCGCCGCGGCCGCCGCCTCGCCGCCCTGGGGGTCGGCGAGGTGATGGTCGCCTCCGTGGTCGCGCTGGTGACGGTCAACGACGTCTTCTTCGGCGGCTTCACGCCGGGCGCCGCGGGCGATCCCGGGCGGCCGTCGACCGGCGCGTCCTCGGTCGGCGACTACCTGGAGCGCGTGCCGCGGCTGGCGGCGCTGTGGCTGGACCGCGACTACGGGCTGCTGCGCTGGGCGCCCGTGCTGGCCCTGAGCTTCGCGGCCGTCTGGCTGCTGTGGCGCTCGCGCCGCGAGCGGCTCGCCGAGATCCTTCCCCTGCGCCTCGACACGGAGATCGCCGCCGCGCTGCTGCTGGCCGTGTGTGGCGCGGTTGTGCTGGTGGCGGCCTTCGCCGCGCCGACCATGTTCGGCTTCTGGTTCCCGGGCCGCCACCTCGTCGCCGCCCTCCCGTGCGCCGCCGCCCTGGCCGCCTGGGCGCTGCGGTCGTTCCCGCGGGTGGGGACGGCGCTCGGCGCGGTGACGGTGGCCGCGAGCGTGTGGCTGGTGGTCGACCTCCGCACCGGCGCGCGCGAGGGCTGGATCGGCCTGGACACCAGCGCGCCGTGGGGGCCGCTGGAGCGGGTGTTCCCGCTGTGGGGCGTCGGGTCGGTGTGGGCCGACGCGGTGGGGCTGGCGCTGCTTGCCGCGCTGGTCGCGGTCGTGGCGCGCGAGTGGCGGCGGTGGCGCGCGGCGGAGCTGGTTGCCGTGCGGCGCGCCCGGGCTTAGCGCGCGCCCCTCCTGGCGAACTGCGTCGGGTGAGGGAAGGGAGCCTTTCGCCGCGCACAACGTCACATCCGTGGCCACCGGATCGACCGATGTGACGTTGCACGTCCATACGACCCCCAACGTCACATCGGTCGGATTTGGCTTCACGGATGTAGCGTTGTGCGTGTTCCGACGCGCCAAAAGACCCGCCTCCCTCACCCGACGCAGTTCGCCACACAGGACGACCCCGCCCGCGCCTACCGCGAAGCCCGCACCTGCTGATCGGGGCGCGCCGCCTCGCCCACCTCGACCGCGCCGCGCGCCAGGATCGCGCTGGCCGCACTCGCCGGATCCACCCGGCGCGCGACGACGTCGTCGAGCAGCGCCTGGACCTCCGGGTCCGCTTCCAGCGAGGCCTCCAGCGCGCGCCGAAGCCGGTGCGTGGCCAGGCCGAGGACCTCGTTCATCAGGTTGCGGCGACGGCGCTCGGCGAGCGACCCCTCCGCCTCGACGTGCGCGCGGTGCTCGGCCAGCTTCTCGGCGAGCTTCTCGACGCCCTCGCCGCGGGCGGCCTCCGTCTTGATGATCGGGACCCGCCAGGCGCCGCGCTCGGTGGGCGCGAGCGAGAGGACGCCGCGGATCTCGCGGACCATCGTGTCGGTCAGCGGATGGTCGGCCTTGTTGACGACGATGATGTCCGGGATCTCCATCACGCCGGCCTTCAGCGCCTGGATCGAGTCGCCGGAGCCGGGGATCAGGACCAGCACGACCGAGTCCGCGTGGTCGATGACGTCGACCTCGGCCTGCCCGACGCCGACCGTCTCCAGGAAGACATCGTCCTTGCCGGCCGCGTCCATCAGCAGCGCCGCCTGCAGCGCCGCCTCGGCGAGGCCGCCGAGCGCGCCGCGGGTGGCCATCGAGCGGATGAAGACGCCGGGATCGAGGAAGTGCTCGGTGAGGCGGATGCGGTCGCCGAGCAGCGCGCCGCCGCGGAACGGCGACGAGGGATCGATCGACAGCACCGCGACCTGCCGGTCGGCCGCGCGCTGCAGCTTGACCAGCGCGCCGATCAACGTCGACTTGCCGGCGCCCGGCGGGCCGGTGAAGCCGACCACCGACGCGTTCCCCGTCCGCGGGTAGACCTCGCGGACGAGCGCCCAGCCCTCCGGGTCGTCGTCCTCGACGAGCGAGATGCCGCGCGCCAGCGCGCGCTTGTCGCCGGCGAGCAGGCGCTCGCCGAGCGGAGGCTTGGGATCGGGCGCCATCGGGCCGCGCATGATGGCAGGCCGGGAATAGGGTGTGGTCCCGCGTGGCCTCCATCACCGACACGCCGCCCACCACCCTGCCGCCGCTCGTCCGGCCCGGGCCCGCGCCGCTGCGCGGGGGCCCGCTGGCGTTCGTGCGCTTCGCCCGCAGCCACGGCATGCTCAACCACAAGTACGCCCGGCTGCTCGTGCGCTGGGCGTGGCTCAAGCTCCGGTGGCGCGGGCGCCTGCAGACCGACGGGCCGTGCTTCGTCGCCCCCGACGTGACGTTCGAGATCGGCCCCGGCGCGACGGTGCGGCTCGGGCGCTGGTGCTGGATCGGCCACGGGACGAAGATCCGCGCCCACGAGGGGGAGGTGGAGATCGGCGCGAAGACGGTGCTCGGGCAGGAGTGCACGATCTCCGCGTTCCAGCACGTCTCGATCGGCCGCGAGTGCATCGTCGCCGACCGGGTGATGCTGATCGACTTCGACCACGGCGTCGTCGAGGTCGAGCGGCCGGTGCGCGAGCAGGGGATCTACAAGCGCGACGTGCGCGTCGGGCACAACGTGTGGATCGGGTACGGCGCGTGCTTCCTGCGCGGCGTCACCGTCGGCGACAACGCGGTGATCGGGACCACCAGCGTGGTGACCAAGGACGTCCCCGCGAACGCGGTCTGCGCGGGCGTCCCGGCGCGCGTGCTGCGGATGCGCCCCGCGCCCAAGCGGATGCGGTGGGGATGACGCCCGAGGAGGCGATCCTGTCGCTGCTCGCGCAGCGCGCGCCCGGCAAGACCATCTGCCCGTCGGAGGCCGCCCGCGCGCTGGGCGGCGACGACGGCTTCCGGCCCTACATGGACCCGGTCCGCGACGCCGCGCGCGACCTCGTCGCCCGCGGCGAGGTCGAGGTCACGCAGCGCGGGGAGGTCGTCGACCTCGACAGCGCTCGCGGCCCGATCCGCCTGCGCCGGCCTGAGTAGCGGCGCCGGCGGCCGATGCCCGAGCCGGACGACGAGACGCTCGCGGCGGTCGAGGCCGGCGACGTCGAGCGGGTCCGGTCGCTGCTCGAGCAGGGCGCCTCACCGCAAGAGGACTGGTGGGGCTTCTCGCTCGTCGACGAGGCCCTGATGCGGCGCGACGAGCCCATGGTGCGGCTGCTGCTCGAGTTCGGTGCACGGCTCGACGACGGGGAGGCGGGTGGCCGCTCGCGGCTCCACGACGCGGCCGTCGGGAACGACGCGTGGGAGGCGGACCTGCTGATCCGGCTCGGCCACGATCCCGACGGCGCCGACCGCCACGGCTGGACGCCGCTGCACTACGCCGCGACCTTCGGCGGTGCGGACGTCGCCGCCGTCCTCCTCGCCGCCGGCGCGGACCCGGAGGCGCGCACGATCCACGGCAAGCGGCCGGCCGACCTCGCACGCGTCAACGGCCGCGAGTGGCCGCCGGCGCGGCGGCCCGACTGAACCAGCTCAGCCGCAGGACGGCCAGGGCGCCGCGCCCTGGGCCGCGTACAGCTTCGCCGCGATGCGGTCCTGGACCGCCTCGGGCGCGGCGGCGGGGTCGCCGGTGCCGCCGAGCCGGCGCCACGTCGCGCGGGAGAACTGGTACTTGCCGCGGTACTGGCCGCTGGATGAGACCGCCGCCGGGTTGCCGCCGGACTCGCACCGGGCGATCCGCGCCAGCGCCGACGAGGGGCTCGAGGACGTCGGCATGGCCCGCGTCGCCCGCGGCGTGCGGAACGCGATGCCCATGGCCGCGAGGGTGGCCGGCCCGGCGACGCCGTCGGCGGCCAGCCCGTGCGCGCGCTGCCAGCGCTTGAGCGCGCGGCGCGACTGCGACCCGAACACGCCGTCGACGGCGACGCCCAGCTTGGCCTGCACGGCAGACACCGTGCCGCCGGCGGTCGCGGCCGGCTTGGCCGTGGAGGACGCGCCGCCGGACTGCGCGGCCGCGCCGCCCGCGACGAGGGTCATGGCGCCGAGGACGACCACGGCGCCATGGCGCACGCGGCGCCGGCGGGTGGCGAGGCGGAGGGTCGCGGCGCGACGGGCGACGGAGCGGCGCAGCGAGCGGCGGGCGCGCAGCTCGACGCCGGCGTCGGGATCGGGCACGGGCGGCACGGCAGCCGCCGGACGGGCTTCGGACAAGGCGTTTCGACTCCTGTGGTCTCGGCGCCTACGGGGTTAGCTGACGGGCTCGCGCTGTGACCTGCGCTACGCCGCGCTCGTGGCGGCGATTCGCCCCTGGGCCGGACACCTGCACCGGCCCCAACGGGTCCCCCGCTCCCCGTCGCACTCGGGCGATGGGGACTCGGCTGGATTTCGAGCCGAAGAGCTTAGCGGAGCACTGGAGCGAGGTTATGGAGATCGGGCTCGGCCACCTCGCCCGCCAGCGCCGCGTCGAGCGCCCGCAGATGGCCCTCGACCCGCTCGACCGGGTACTCGCCGGCCAGCTCGCGCGTCAGGAGGAACGCCCAGTCGGACGCCTGCACCGCCAGCAGCTCGCGAACCGCCCGCGGCGGCGGCGCGTCCGCGCGCGCGAGCCGCAGCTCGGCCGCCCGCTGGCGCCAGACGAGCCCGCGGGCGGCCGGGCCGCTCCACGTCGAGAGGTCGCGCGGCGTTCCCCAGGTCGTGACCGGCAGCCCGCCGGCGGGCGCGGCGACCGCCTCCGCCTCGGCCGCCGCCTCGTCGAGCGGCACGACGCGCAGCCCGGCGTCCTCGGCGCGCTCGAGCACCGCCTCCAGCCACAGCGGGCCCTCGTGCCACCAGTGGCCGAGCAGCTCGGTGTCGAGCGCGCAGACGCACAGCCCGCCGTCGCGCACGCGCTCGGCCGCCCGGGTCACGAAGTCCCCGGCGTCGGCGCGCGCCCGTGCGGCGGCGCGGGCGGGGTCGTACGGCTCGCCGCCGACCGCCCAAGCCTGGTGGCGGTGCTCCGTGAGCCGGCGCGTGTCGCGGTAGTCCGCGCCGGACGGATAGCCGGCCATCCCCCACACGAGGTCGATCACGGCTCGATCGATGGGCACGAGCAGCGGCCCCGCGGCGGTGCGCAGCGGCCGCAGGTGCTCCGGCGCCCCCTCCCCGAACACGTCGGTCAGCTCGACGCACGTCGTCCGCACGCCCGCCTCCTCCAGCAGCGGGTCGAGCCACGGCGCGTGCGCGCACTCGGGCAGCCACAGGCCACCCGCCCAGCCGCCCGTCCGCGCGCGATGCCCGGCGATGCCCGTGGCCAGCTGGCGGCGGATCCCGGCGTCGGTCGCCAGCAACGGGAGGACGGGATGGGTGGCCGCCGACGTCCACGTCCCGTGGCGCAGCAGCCGCTCCCCCACGCCCGCCACTGCGTCCGCCACGCCGGCGTACGCCGCGGCCGAGTGCTCGAGCGCCGTGGCCACGCGCACGTCGGTCGCGCCCGCGACGTCGCGGCGGTGCGACTCCGGGCGGATCTCGCGCAGGAACGCCTCGCAGCGCGCGAGCGCGCCGGGCGCCTCGAGCTGGTCGGCGAGCACCGGCGTCACCGACAGCGTCACGCGCCCCGGCCGGCGGTCGAGCACGTCGAGCAGCGGCAGGTACGACGTCGCGACCGCCTCCCACAGCCACTCCTCGCCGAACGGCCACGTCCCGAAGCCCTCGACGTAGGGCATGTGGGTGTGGAGGACGAAGGCGAGCGTGCCGGGGCGGGCGCTCACGGCCGCAGCACGGCCACGAAGTCGAGCGCGCGCTGCAGGTCGTCGCGGCGCAGCACGAAGTCGCGCACCGAGATGGCCGGGGTGAAGCGATCGTAGAACGGCTTGGTGATGCGCAGCGCCTTGTGGACGTCGTCCCAGCGCGCGCGCTCGATCGCCAGCTGGTGCCAGCGCAGCTTGCGCGCGTGGTGCAGGCCGAACAGCTCGACCGCGCCGAAGTGGCGCGCGCAGAGCTCCCGGTACTCCTCCGGCCGGTACTCCTTCACGTGCCAGGGATTGCCGGACTTCTCCGCGCCCTCGGGCGCGAGGGTCAGCACGTTCGGCGTCGAGACGAAGGCCACCCCGCCGGTGCCGATCAGGTCGCGGATGTGCTCCATCACCGCGTCGGGATCCTGCACGTGCTCGATCGTCTGCAGGAACACGACGCAGTCGACGTCCCCGCGCCACAGCTCGATCATGTTGCGCTCGAAGGTCAGCACCGGCTCGCGGGTGTACTTCAGCCGCGCGTGCTCGAACGCCTCGGGGTTCGCGTCCACGCCGACCACGCGCGCCGCGCGCCGCGCCAGCACCGCGCTGCCGTAGCCCTCGCCGCACGCCAGGTCGACGGCGCGCCGGCCGGCGATCCGCTCGGCGATCCACTCGTAGACCACGAGGTGGCGCTGGAACCAGTAGTTCTCCTCCGGGACGTCCGGGAGCGTGCGCTCGCCGGTCAGCTGGAGGGGCGGGACGCCCTCGGGCTGGTCGCGCTGGAGGTAGAGGTCGGCCACGGGGCGGCGATCATAGGGCCGCCGCCCAGGCCGCCGCCGTCTCGCGAAGCTGCGCCAGGCGCGCCGGGTCCATCCGGTCCAGCGTGCGCAGCGGCATCCGCATCCGCCGGTTCTCGGCGAAGCGGTCGCGGTGGCGGGCCATGAAGTCCCAGTAGAGCGCGGTCACCGGGCACGAGCGCGGCTCGTGCACGCAGTCCCCGCAGTAGGTCGACATGCGATCGACGTAGTTGCCGCCGCCCGCGTAGGGCTTGGTCATCATCACGCCGCCGTCGGCGAACGTGGCCATCCCGGCGGCGTTGGGCGCCATGACCCACTCGGCGCCGTCGATGAACGCGCTCTGGAACCACTCGACGGCCTCCCACGGGCGCACGCCGAGCGTGAGCAGCAGGTTGCCGAGGACCATCGGCCGCTGGATGTGGTGCGCGTAGGCGGTCTCGCCGACGTCGGCCAGCGTCGAGCGCAGGCACTCGGCGTCGGTCTCGCCCGTCCAGAACGCGGCGGGCAGCGGGCGGTCGGCGGCCAGCGCGTTGTCGTCGCGCCACGCGTCGCCGCGCAGCCAGTACATCCCCCACACGTACTCGCGCCAGCCGATCACCTGGCGGATGTAGCCCTCGGCCGACTGCAGCGGGACGCCGCCGCGCTCGTAGGCGGCCTGCACGGCGCGGCAGGCCTCCAGCGGGTCGAGCAGCCAGAGGTTGTAGGACGAGGACAGCCGCGAGTGGTACAGCCAGCGCTCGCCGGCCACCATGGCGTCCTGCCACGGGCCGAAGCCGGCCAGCCGGTGCTCGACGAAGTCGGCGAGCGCCGCGCGCGCCTCCGTCGCGGTGGCCGGCCACAGCCGCGGGCCGTCCGCGCCGAGCTCCGGCAGTCCCATGGCGTCGAGGTCGCGCCGGACCTGCTGGTCGATCTCGTCCTCCTCGGGCAGCCACGGCGCCGGCGCGGTCAGCCCCTCGCGCGCCGGGCGGCGGTTCTGCGCGTCGAGGTTCCAGCGCCCGCCCTCCGGCTTGCCGCCGCTCTCCAGCAGCAGCCCGAACCGGCGGCGCTGGCCGCGGTAGAAGTCCTCCATCACGAGGCGCCGCCGGCCGTCCGCCCAGGCGGCGAAGTCGTCGGGCGCGGTGAGGAACTGCGTCGAAGGCACGAAGCGCACGCCTAGCTTCTCCAGGGCACGGCGCGACGGCAGCGAGTTCGGCTCGGCGCACCGGACCTCGCCGAACGCCCCCAGCACGTCGCCCATCCGGCGCACGTCGCGGCGCTCGACCACCTCCACCCCGCGCTCGCGCAGCTCGGCCGCGAAGTGGCGCATCGCGCTGAGGACGAGATGGCGGCGCTGGCGGTGGTAGCGCAGGCGGGCGAGCGCCGCGCGCGACTCGACCAGCAGGACGCGGTCGGCCCCGTCGAGCACCGGGTTGCCGTGCGACAGCTGGTCGCCGAGGACGAGCGCCGTGTGGCCCATCTAGTCGCGCACCGCGGCGTAGCGCTCCAGCGCCCGCTCGCGCTCGCGCTTGTGGTCCACGATCGGCGCCGGGTAGTCCTCGCCGATCACGCAGCCCGCCATCCGCTGGTCGAGCTCCGTCATCGTCCACGGCTCGGTGAGCCGCTTGACCGGGACGTCGCCCAGCTCGGGCACCCAGCGGCGGACGTACTCGCCCTCGGGGTCGAAGCGCTCCTGCTGGCGCGCCGGGTTGAACATGCGGCGGAAGACCGGCGCCGGATCGACGCCGACCGACGCGACCCACTGCCAGTTGCCGTTGTTCTGCGCCTTGTCGCCACAGAGCAGGTAGCGCATGAAGTGCGCCTCGCCCAGGCGGTAGTCCAGGTGCAGGTTCTTCGTGAGGAAGGAGCCGACCACGAGCCGCGCGCGGTTGTGCATCCAGCCCCGCGCGAGCAGCTGCCGCATGGCGGCGTCGACGATGGGAACGCCCGTGCGCCCCTCGCGCCAGGCGGCGAAGGCG
>DASVQH010000484.1:0-4323 GCA_036389195.1 Solirubrobacteraceae bacterium | reverse complement strand
GTCGGAGGCGGTCGACGTGCCCGTCATCGCCTCGGGCGGCGCCGGCGAGCCCGAGCATCTGGTCGCCGGCCTGAAGGCGGGCGCCGACGCGGTGCTCTGCGCCTCGATCTTCCACTACGGGCGCTACAGCGTGGCCGAGGTCAAGGAGCGGCTGGCCGCCGCGGGTGTGCCGGTCAGGCGCTGACCGACGCGGCCGCCTCGCGCAGCCGCGCGGCGACCGCCGCGTCGCCCACCACGCCGGCCCCGATCTCCAGGTTGCGCGCCAGCCGCGCCAGCGGGAAGTCGCGCGCCGCGAGGACGCGGGCGAGCCAGGCCACCTGGTCGAGGAGGTCGACGTGGCCGTGGTGGACGTCGGCGATCGCCCAGTTGAGGAGGTGCTGGTTGTCGTGCCGGCACCACTCCATCCCGGCGGGGCCGTAGCGGTCGCGCTCGTCGGGGAACTCCGCGTCGTAGCGGGCGCAGATCTCGCGCGCCAGCGCCGCGAGGTCGACGTCGCCGGCCGGGGTCTCCGCGGTGGCCGGCGGGGGGTGCCCGCTCGGAGGCGAGGTCCGCGTCACCGTGCGACGACCTCGTAGGTGTGGAGGTGCTCGAGGCGCTCGAGCTTGATCGCGGCCTGCAGCGCCGGGTCGATCCGCTGGTGGGACGCCTTGTGGGCGTCGGAGCGCATGTAGGCGGTGAACGCCGCGCGGTCGCGCCAGCGGCTGACCATCAGCACCTCGCCGGGGTCGCGGTCGGACTGCCACACCTCGAGGTCGACGAAGCCGTCGGCGCCGTCGACGAGCCGGACGCGGCGGCGGAACGCGGCGACGAGCTCGTCCGCGCGGTCCTCCGGGATGCGCAGGCGGGACATCGAGACGTACATCGTCGGGGCGATACCCCCGGCGCGGAGGCGCCAAGCACCTATCATCACCGGATGCCGAGCCCCGAGCCTTCACGGCCGCACCAGGCCGCGGAGGGGCTCGACGACCTGCGCGAGCGGTTCCTCGCCGCGCTGCTGGAGCCCGACGCGCGGCTCGCGCGCGGTCTCGTCCTGGAAGCGGCCGACGGCGGTGCCTCGGTCGGCCGGCTCTACCTCGACGTCCTGCGCCCGGCGCTGCACGAGGTCGGTCGGCTGTGGGAGCAGGCGCGGATCGGCGTGGCGCAGGAGCACCTGGCGACGCAGATCTCCCAGTCGGTGCTCGCGCAGCTCTCGGTGCGGCTCGGCGGCGACCCCCAGGCGGGCGCCGGGCGGCGGGCCATCGTCTCGTGCAGCCCGGGCGAGCTGCACGCGATCGGCGGGCAGATGGTCGCCGACTTCCTCGAGGCCGACGGCTGGGCCGTCCAGACGCTCGGCGCCGACGTCCCGCCCGAGGCGCTGGCGAGCCTGGCGGACTCCGGCGGCACGGACGTCGTCGCCCTCTCGACCGCGCTGCCGGCGCACCTGCTGGCCGCCGGCAAGGCCTGCACGCTGCTGCGCCGGCTGCCGTCCACGCCCTACATCGTCGTCGGCGGGCAGGCCTACGCCGGCGACGCGCAGCGGGCGCGGGCGGTCGGCGCGGACGACCTCGCCGACGACCCCGAGGCGCTCGTCGCCCTGCTGCGGACGCGGTTCGCCGCCGATGGCCGCGCCACCTGCTGAGCGGCAGGAGCTGCGCTCGTTCCTCTGGAACAGCGACACGATCTTCGCGGCCGAGGTCTCGCCCGGCGGCGAGATCCTCGACGCCAACCCGGCGCTGCGCGCGCGCACCGGCGGGGCCCCCGCAGGCACGCGGCTGACCGAGCTGCTGACCGCCCCGCAGCGCCCCGCGCTGCGCGAGGCGCTCGAGCGGGCCGGCGACGCGTGGTCGTCGCTCACGCTCTCCTTCTTCTTCGGCGACGGGCAGACCCCCGAGGACCGGCTCGTGCGCCTGCTGCGCCGCGGCGACGCCGTCCTCGTGGTCGCCGAGCCGGCTCGCGTCGAGCGCGACCACCTGCTCGAGCAGGTCCTCGCGCTCAACGACGAGCTCGTCGGCGCGCACCGGACGCTCGGCCGCCGCCAGCGCGAGCTGGAGCTCTCGCGTGCGGAGGCGCAGGCGGCCACCCGCCGCGCGAGCCAGCTCGAGGCCGTCACGCTGACCGGCCTGACGCGCCCCGGCACCGACGAGGCGCTGGGCGCGCTGCTCGACATCGCGTGCTCGATCCTCGCGTGCGACGGCGCCACGCTGCGCCTCCTCGACGACGCCGCGCCGGGCCTGCGGGTCCGCGCCGCGGTCGGGGCCGCCGCGCCCGGGCCGGAGCTGGCCGAGCAGGTGGCGGCGAGCGGGCGCGCGCGGCTCGCCGCGGGCGAGGCGGCCGTGCCGCTGATCATCGACGGCGCCGTCACCGGGGTCCTCGGCGTCCACGCGTTCGCGGCGGGCGCGCTCGACGCGGGCGACCTCGACACGCTCGAGCTGGTCGGCCAGCGCGCCGCGCTGGCGGTCGGCCACGCCGAGCTGCGCGAGCGCGAGCGCCGGATCTCCGAGACCCTGCAGCGGAGCCTGCTGCCCGAGCGGCTCCCCGCCGTGCCCGGCCTGACGCTCGTCGCGCGCTACCTGCCGCGCGTCGAGAGCGTCCACGTCGGCGGCGACCTCTACGACGCCGCGCTGCTGCCCGGCGGCGGGCTGAGCCTGGCCATCGGCGACGTCGCGGGCAAGGGCCTGCGCGCCGCCGCGCTGATGGGCCAGCTGCGCAGCGCGCTGCGCGCGTACGCGTTCGACGGCCACGCGCCCGACGCGGTCCTCAACCGGCTCGACCGGCTCGTCGTCGTCGCCGACGACTTCGCGACCGCGCTGCACGTCGTCCTCGATCCGGCGACCGGGCGGGGGACCTTCGCGTCCGCCGGGCACCCGCTGCCGCTGCGGCTCCCCGTGGACGGGCCGCCCACCCCGATCAGCGTGCCGGTGGCGCCGCCGCTCGGCGCCGGCCTGGCCGCCGCCGGGCTGCACCAGCTGCGGCTCGCGCCCGGCGAGACGCTCGTGCTGTTCACCGACGGCCTGTTCGAGCGGCGCGGGGAGGACCCGGAAGACCGGCTGGCCGCGCTGCGCGACGCCTTCGCGGCGACGGACGGCGACCTCGCCGCGCGCTGCGACGCGATCATCGCGGGCCTCGCCGGCCCCGGCTACGACGACGACGTCGCCCTGCTCGCCGTCCGGCGCGACGGGGCCTGAGCCGTGCCGGCCGGCGACCTGCTCGCGCTCCCCGGGATCGCCCGCCTCGCCGGCGAGCCGGGCGTCCACGCGGTCGGCGGGGCCGTGCGCGACGTGCTGCTGGGGCGCGAGCCGGTCGAGGTCGACCTCGTGGTCGAGGGCGACGCGATCGCGCTGGCCCGGCGGATCGGCACCGTGGTCGCGGTGCACGAGCGCTTCGGGACGGCGACGGTGGCCGTCGACGGCACGCGGCTGGACCTCGCGTCGGCCCGGCGCGAGCGCTACGCGGCCCCCGGCGCGCTGCCCGACGTCGAGCTCGGCGCGACGATCGAGGAGGACCTGCGGCGCCGCGACTTCACGATCAACGCGATGGCCGTGCGGCTGGCCGACCAGGCGGTCACGGCGGTCCCGGGCGCGATCGACGACCTCCGCGGCAGCCTGCTGCGGGTGCTGCACCTCGCCTCGTTCCGCGACGACCCGACCCGGCTGCTGCGGCTCGCGCGCTACGGCGCGCGCCTCGGCTTCGTGCCCGAGCCGGGAACCGCGGCGCTCGGCGAGGCCGCGGTGTACGCCGGCGCGGTCGGCACCGTCACGCCGGGGCGCCTGGGAGCGGAGCTGCGGCTGCTGCTCTCCGAGCCCCAGCCCGCGGCGCTGCTGGAGCTCGAGCGCTGGGGGCTCGGCGCGGCGCTGCTCGGCGACCGGTTCCGCGTGGACGCCGGCTGCCTGCGGCGGGCCCTGGACCTCCGCCCGGACGACGCACGCGCGGACCTGGTGGCGCTCGCCGCCTGCGGAGCGGATCCCGAGCGACTGCAGGCGCTCGGGTACGCGGCGCGCGAGGCGGCGATCGTGCGCGCGGCGGGCGGCGCCGGCTCCGAGCGCGACGCCGTCGAGGCCGCCGAGGGGACGGACCGCGTGCTGTCGTCCGGGCCGCTCGAGGCCGCGGTCCTCGTCGCGGCGCGCGGCGGTCCGCAGGGCGACGCGGCACGGAGCTGGCTCGCCGAGACCCGCCACCGCCGGCTGGCCATCACGGGCGACGACCTCGTGGCGGCCGGACTGCGCGGGCCCGCGGTGGGCGCGGCGCTCGCCGCCGCACGGGCCGCGATGATCGCCGGCCGGGCGCCCGACCGCGAGCGCCAGCTTGCCGTCGCGCTCGGCGCCTAGCATGGCCTGAAGTGTCCAC
>DASVQH010000483.1:0-10162 GCA_036389195.1 Solirubrobacteraceae bacterium | reverse complement strand
GTCAGTCGCCTCCGGTGTCGACGGGCTGGATCTCGAGGAGGGTGTCGATGCGCGACTGCACGTCCGCGGAGATGGCCGCCTCGTCGCCCATCAGCCAGCCGTGATTGTAGACCCCGCGCACCGGATCCTTGTCGTACCCGGGCTGCACGTCGAGCAGGTAGTCCTCGACCGCCTTGTCGAGCTTGGCAGACTCGGAGACCAGCAGCAGCGGGGCGTACGCGCCGCTCGCCGACAGCGGGGCGGCGGCGGCCGCGTCGGCGGGCCGCTCGGCCGAGGCGAACACGAAGCCGTGGCCCGGATCGACCGCGTTCCACCCGAAGCCGCCGTCGGAGTAGCGCGCGAAGGCGACCGCGGTGGAGACCGGGTCGCGCCCGGCGATCCGCTTGACGCGCCCGAGCTTGCCCAGCTCCTTGGCCACGGCGTCGGGGATCGCGGCGGCCGGGCCGAGCAGGTAGATGCGCGGCTTGCCGTGGTCGCGGATGGCGGCGCGGGTGGCGGGGGGGACGGTCGACCCGCGCACCCACAGGACCGGCGTCCCGGCCTTGGCCGCCCAGCCGGCCGCGGGCATCGCGTAGGCGGGCTGGTCGGCGGCGGCGACGAGCACGGAGGCGCTCGGCTTGCCCGCGGCGGCGATGGCCAGCCGGTCGATCGCCCGGGCCTGCTCGGCGAAGTCCTTGCCGCCGAGCGCCTGGCCGGTCAGGCCCTTGTAGGCCGGGGCGGCGCCGACCCGCAGCAGCTGCGGCTTGGCGGCGGCCGCCTTCTTGCCGGCCTTGCGCCCCGCGGGCGCCTTCAGCGTGACTCCGGCGGGCGCCAGCGCGTCGAGCGCGCTCTCGGTGGCCGGCGGGATCTCGTCGCCGTCGGAGAACAGCAGCGGCGCCCGCAGCGGGCGGCTCATGAGCTGCGCCGCGGAGATGGCGGCGCGCCAATCGCCGCGGTCGGCGAGCGTCACCGCGCCGGGACGCGTCTCCGGTGAGCGCGAGGGGAACACGGCCAGCGCGACGCCGGCCGCGGTCTCGGCGGCGGCGCTGCCGCCCACGCGGGTGGTGTTCTTGGTCGCGAAGGCCGGGAAGCCGAGGTCGGCCGCGGGCTCCGGCTTCTTCTCCTCCGTGGTCTTGCCCAGGCCGCGCACCACCGGGGCGGGGCGCGGCTCGTCGCGGGGCGCGGGCGCGTCGTCGCCCCCGCCCGAGGACCCGCAGCCCGCGGTGAGGGCGGCGGTCAGGAGGCCAACGGCTGAGAAACGGACCAACATCGCGCTCACGAGGCTACCGGCGGGCTCCGACGGGGTACGTAGCCGCACCGGAGGGTCAAGGAGTCGACGCGTGTCGCCGACACCTTGTACATTCCACACCCAACTTGCCGAGGTCCTGGGTGAATGGCCCAGGGCGCGGGGGACCCATGTTGTTTGGGGCTAGTCACGCCATCGGCGTGAGGCGCGAGCTCTTTCAGCGCCAGCCCGTCAGCTAACCCCGCAGGCCGACGAAAGAGGTTGAGCTTTGCGGGCTATAGCCCTGTTGTTCCTATCCGTGTTGTCGTGCTTGCTCGTGGCCTACCCGGCCCATGCGCAGTCCAACACTGGTGGTGCTTCGAGCAATTCCGACAAGCCGGACAAGCGGGAAGCACCGCCCGAGAGCGCCCCCGGCGGCGCCCAGCCCGGGCAGCCCGCCGCCGAGCCGGCACCCGCCGGCCAGCCGGCTCCGGGTGCCCCCGGCCCCACCGTTCCCGGCGTCAAGGCCAAGCTCCTGCCCGACGGCACCGCCGCGGCGCCCGAGCTCGCGCCGCCGCAGATCCAGCAGATGATCTGGGCGGTCAACGCCTCGCTGCTGGACAAGCCGTACCGCTACGGCGGCGGCCACCGCTCCTTCACCGACTCGGGCTACGACTGCTCGGGCACGGTCTCCTTCGCGCTGAACTCCGGTGGCCTGCTCAAGAGCCCGCTGGACTCCTCGAGCTTCATGAGCTGGGGCGAGAAGGGCAAGGGCCAGTGGATCACCGTCCGCACGAACCCCGGCCACGCCTTCGTCGTCATCGCCGGCCTCCGGCTCGACACGAGCTCTGCCTACGTCAGCCGGGCCCGGGCGGCCCGCAAGAAGGGCAAGCGCGCCCGGATCGCCGCCAAGGCGCTCGAGCGCGGCCCGCGCTGGCGGCCGAACCTCCGCCCGGCGAGCGGCTTCACCGCCCGCCACCCCGCCGGCTTCTAGCCCGCGGTCATCCTGCTGCCCCCTCCCGCCGCCAGGCGGGAGGCCGGGCAAGTAGGCTTGGGTCAGCACCCCCAAGAGGAGGAAGTCGTGCCCGGTCTCGGAGGACGCATGTCCACCGTCTTCAAGGCGAAGATCAACAAGCTGCTCGACAAGGCGGAGGATCCCTCCGAGACGCTCGAGTACTCCTACGCCAAGCAGATGGAGCTGCTGCAGAACGTCAAGAAGGGCATCGCCGACGTCGTGACGTCGAAGAAGCGCCTGCAGATGCAGGCGCAGAAGCTCGAGCAGCAGGTCGTCTAGCTCGACACCCAGGCCCGCCAGGCGCTGGCCCAGGGCAACGAGCCGCTCGCCCGCACGGCGCTGGAGCGCAAGCAGTTCGCCCAGACCGAGCTGCAGTCGCTCGACACGCAGGTCAAGGAGCTCGAAGGGCAGCAGCAGGGGCTGATCGACAAGGAGCAGCAGCTCCGCACGAAGCTCGAGCAGTTCCGGACCAAGAAGGAGGTCATCAAGGCGCAGTACTCCGCCGCGGAGGCCTCCGTGAAGATCTCCGAGGCCGCCACCGGCGTGGGCGAGGAGATGGCCGACGTCGGCCTGGCCATGCAGCGCGCGCAGGACAAGACCGAGGCCATGCGCGCCCGGGCGGGCGCGATGGAGGAGCTCGAGGCCGCCGGCGCGTTCGACGACGCGCTGTCGCTCGGCTCCGGCGGCGACGACATCGACCGCCAGCTCCAGCAGCTGACCTCCGGCAGCCAGGTCGACGACGACCTCGCGCGCATGAAGGCCGAGCTCGGAACGGGCGGCGACAAGCCGGCCGGGGAGCTCGGCGCGGGCGGAGGACAGGGCGCGTGATCGTCCGCATCGCGACCGATCGCCAGTACCGCCTGCCCGACGGCGACGCGCAGCGGCTCAACGAGCTCGACAACGCGGCCGTCGAAGCGGTCGACGCGGGCGACGAGGCCCGCTTCCACGAGCTCTACGACCAGATGATCCAGCTCGTGCGCACCGACGGCCAGTCGCTCGAGGAGGACGATCTCGAGGGCTCCGACGTCATCCTGCCGCCGCCCGACCTCACCTTCGAGGAGGCCAAGCGCGAGTTCACGGGCGAGGGGCTGATCCCGGACTGAGCCTCGCGATCACCGCCGCCGACGTCGAGACCGCCGCGAGCCGGCTGGCCGGCGCCGTGCACCGCACACCGGTCCTGCGCTCGCGGACGCTCGACGAGCGGGCGCGGGCCGACGTGCTGCTGAAGGCCGAGATGTACCAGCGCACCGGGTCGTTCAAGTTCCGGGGCGCGTTCAACAAGCTCGCGACGCTGAGCCAGGCGGAGCGCGACGCCGGCGTGGCCGCCGTCTCCTCGGGCAACCACGCGCAGGCCGTTGCCCTCGCGGCGCGGCTGCACGGCTGCCAGGCGACGATCCTCATGCCCGAGGACGCGCCGGAGTCGAAGGCCGCGGCGACGCGCGGCTACGGGGCCGAGGTCGTGACCTACGACCGCTACGCCGACGACCGCGAGGACGGCTTCCGCGCCATGGTGGCCGAGCGCGGCGCGACGCCCGTGCACCCGTACGACGACCCGGCGATCATGGCCGGGCAGGGCACCGCGGCGCTCGAGCTGCTCGAGGACGCGGGCGACGCGCTCGACCTCCTCGTGGTGCCCGTCGGCGGCGGCGGGTTGATCTCGGGTTGCGCGACGGTCGCGGCCGCCCGCGCGCCGGGCGCCCGGGTGGTCGGCGTCGAGCCGGAGGCCGGCGATGACACGCGCCGCTCGCTGGCGGCCGGCGAGCGCGTCCGCGTGCCAGTCCCGCGCACCATCGCCGACGGCCAGGCGGTCCCGATGCCCGGCGAGCTGACCTTCCCGGTCATCCAGGCGCACGTCGAGGCGGTGGTCGCGGTGACCGACGACGAGATCCGCACCGCCATGCGGTTCGTCTTCGAGCGGCTGAAGGTCGTCGCCGAGCCGAGCGGGGCCAGCGCGCTGGCCGCGCTGCTGGCCGGCAAGGTCGAGCTCGGCGGCGCGCGGCGGGTCGGCGTCGTCCTCTCGGGTGGCAACGCCGACACCGACCGCTTCGCCCGCGTGCTGGCCGGCGGCGTCTAGCGCTCCGCCGGCGCCACTTCGCGATCGTCCGCAGCTGCGTCAGGACGCCGCTGCTGACCAGGCGGCGGCGCGCTTGGACCTCGTACAGGCTCGACTGGCCCGGCGGGAGCATCTCCCAGCCGACCGTCGCGTCGCCCTCGTCGTCGACGCCGACCGACGCGGAGTACGCGTGGTCCCCCGTGACGGAGAACTGCTGGATCGCGCTCAGCGAGCCCGCGGGCGTCCGCCGGCGTCCGAGGACGATGGGCGCCGAGTCGGTCTGATCGGCGCGCTGGCGCCAGATCAGGTAGGCGCCGCCGACCGGGTCGGCGGCGGCCTTCGGGTCGTCGACGATCACGCCGGCCTGCTGCGACACGCTCCGGAGCGGGCCGACTGTCCCGTCCGCCGCTCGCTCGCGCATCTCGATCAGCTGGCTGGCGTCGTAGGTGCGCGCCCAGACGACGGTCGCGTCGCCGTCGGGGGCGACGGCGAGATCGAGGGCCCGCGCGCTCGGCCCGCTGTCGGTCAGCGTGTCGATCCCCGAATACGTCCCGTTCGGGTAGCGCACGCGCACCGTCGGGCGGTCGACGGTGCCGTCCCGCTGGAGCCAGGCGATGACCGCTCGGCCGGCGCCGTCGAGCTCGACGTCGAGGTTCTTGACGACCGGCGAGCTGAACCCGAGCGTCTTCGTGGTCCCCACGGTGCCGTCAGGCTTGATGCGCCTCGCCTGGGCGACCTCGGCCTCCGTGTCGTAGTCGCGCAGCGACCAGACGACGATCGCCGCGCCGGCCGCGTCCATCGCGACGTCGTGCGAGCGCGCCTGGTAGTTGGCGGCGCTGAGCACGAGCTTCGGGCCGAGCGCGCCGTCGGCGGTGAGGTGCCGGGCGATCGTGTACTCGCCGCCCTGCCAGATGAAGGTCGCGGCCCCGTTCGGTGCGATGGCCACGCGCGGCTCGTCGGGCGCGTTGCCGGGCTTCGTGAGCTTCAGGACGGGGCCGTACGTGCCGTCGGCCTCGCGGCGGCGCCCTTCCAGCACGGCGTAGCCGTCCGCGGTTGTGCGAGTCCAGATGAACGCGGCCTGCCCGGCGTCGTTCGCCGCCATCCGGTGCTGATGGGCGCTCGGCAGCGTCTCGATCGTCTCGAAGGGGCCAGGCGGGACGCCCTTCTCCCAGGCTCGCCCCTGGACGACGTTCTCATCCTCGAAGGCGAAGATCGCCGTCCCGTCCGCCGTGACGTCCAGCTCGGGATTGGTGGCGGCCTGTGCGCCCGCTGCACCGCCCAGTGCGAGCGTCGCCGCCGTGAGTGCGCAGAGGGTCCGGCCACGTCGTGATGTGGTGAACATGGCCCATCCTGTTCGCGCCGACCGCTCGGGTCAAGGAAGCGCTCGAACGCGTTGCGGCCGCGCCCGTCAGCCGGAGACCCGCTCGATCGGCCCGAGCAGCCCGGCGGCCGTGCGGTGCTGCGCCGCGATGGTGGCCCCGTCGTCGATCCAGGTGAACGTCGCGTCGCCGTCGCGGTCGACGGCCACCTGGGACTCCGTCGCGTCGCCCCAGCCCTCCGGCGAGGACAGCGTCTGGGCCGGGCTGAGCGTCCCCGCGGGCGATGCGCGCCGGCCTTGGATCACGGAGCGCTCGCCGTCGTGGTGCGTCCACGTGAAGGCCGAGCTCCGGCGACGAGATCCACTGCGACGGGCCCGGCGCCTCGCCGGCGTTCCGCGGGCGCTCTTGGATCGCGTCGTCGGTGCTGACGATCCAGGCGACGTGTGCCGTCCCGTTCGGATGGACGGAGAGCGACGGGCCGGTCGCGGCATGCGCGGCGGCCCCCGGGGTGCCGGCGGCGATCACGGCGATGGCGCGGCGATGAGACGGCGCCGAGTCACGGCGAGACCGTCTGGATCGGGCTGAGCTCGCCGGTCGGCACCCGGCGGCGCACCTGCACCGACACCGTGTAGTTCGCGTCGGCGTCGACGTCCAGGTGGGTCCAGGCGAGCACCGCGTTGCCGTTGGCGTCGAGCTTCACGTCGCCCCTGACGTCGTCGTCCTCGCCCGAGGCCACGGCGATGTCCTCGATCGAGCTCAGGGCACCGCCTGCGGCCCGCCGGCGCGCCTGCACCCGCTGCGGACCGAAGTTGTCGGTCGTCTGCCAGAAGAACACCGCGTTCCCGTGGGGATCCATCGCCACGTCGGGAAAGGAGCACCGGTGGCCGGCGGTCGCCGGGGTGAGGTCGAGGACGGCTCCGAGCGTGCCGTCGGACGCCCGGCGGCGCGCCCGCACGATCTGGTAGCTGTCGGCGACCCTGAACCAGGTCGCGATCGCGGCGCCGAGCGGGCTGACCGCGAGCTCGAGCGCGCGAGCGTCACCGCTCGAGGTCAGCGGTTGGGTCGCCGAGAACGCACCCTCCGCGGAGCGCCGCTTGAGCTTCGGGATCGAGCGCGTCCCGTCGCTGTCGATCCAGGCCAGGATCGCGTTGCCGTTGGCGTCCATCCCGACCCGCGGGCTGTCGACGTACCTGCCGGTCGACAGCGGCACGACCGGACCGAGCGTGCCGTCGCTCGCGATCCGCCGCGCCTCGATGACCTCGGCGCTTCCGTTGAGCGTGTCGCGCTCCCAGATGACGACAGCGTTGCCGTTGGAGTCGAGGGCGACGTCCGGGTCGATCGATCGGTTGCCGGTGGCCGAGAGGGTCTGCACCGCACCCAGCACACCGGTGCTCGAACGCCGGCGGATCTGGATCTGGGATCCGCCGCCCGACTCGATCGCCTGCCAGGCGACCACCGCGTTGCCGCTGGAGTCAAGCGCGAGGTCGGGCTCGGACGAGCTGCGCGTCGAGGGCGAGAGGGTCTGCATCGCGCTCAGCGCGCCGTCCGCGGCGCGGCGGCGAACCTGGATCGAATCGCCGTAGACCGACCGGGTCCAGGCGTACAGGGCGTTGCCGGAGCGGTCGACGGCCACGTCCGCCGTGCCGGTCACGTCGGCGCTCGCGGACGAGACGTACTGGGCGTCGCTCAGCGTGCCGGTCGCCGTCCGGGTGCGCTCGAAGAGCGCGCTCCGGTCGCCGGCGGCACCGGTCCAGCCGATGTGCGCCAGTCCGTTTCCCTGCACGGCGAGCTGCGGCCCGCCGTCCGCCTCGGCTGCCGGGGCCGCCACCAGCAGTCCGATCACCGGCGCCAGGATCATCCGTCGCCACTTGCCGTCCGTCCGCATGCCGCCCCCGTCGCTCGAAGTCGTCCCGGCTGGGCGATCCTCTTCGACCGGAAGGTGGCGCGTCAAGGATCCCGTCAGCCGGAGACGCTCTCGATCGCTCCGAGCAGCCCAGCCGCCGTCCGCCTGCGCGCGAGGATCGTGTAGTCGCCCCAGGGCGGATACTGGACCCAGGCGAACATCGCGTTCCCGTCGCCGTCGACCGCGACCTGCGGCTCGTCCCACACATCGCCCTGCTCGGGCGCGGACACGGTCTGCGTGGACCCGAACGGCCCCGCCGCCGGCCGCCGGCGCGTCTGGACGAGACCGTTGGCGTCGCTCTGGGTGTGCGTCCACACCACCGTCGCGCCGCCGCCGGGGTCGACCGCCACGTCCGGGTAGATCGAGCGGTCGGGCGACAGGCGGACCACGGCGCCCAGGGTCCCGTCGGCGGCTCGGCGGCACGCGCGCACGACGTTGCCGGTCTCGTTGGCGAACGTGGTCCAGACGATCGTGGCCGAGCCGTCGGGCGCGACGCCGAGGCGGAGGTGGTCGGCGCCCAGCGGGCTGGTCGACAGCGTCTGGACGGGCGAGTAGGCGCCGGTCGGCGTGCGGCGGGTCAGCTCGGGCACGTCGTGGCGGTCGCGGACGCTGGTCCACGCGACGAGGGCGTTGCCCTTCGCGTCGAAGGCGACCTGCGGGCCGGCGGCGGCGGGCGCAGGGGCGCTCAGCGTCCTGAGCGCGCCGACGGCGCCGTCCGCGCCGATCCGGCGTGCCTGGACGACCGCGTTCTCTAGGTCCGGGTCCGACCGCACCCAGACGACGAGCGCGTTCCCGTCGGCGTCGACCGCGACCTCGGGTTCGAGGTAGAGGCCGTCCGCGGGCGAGAGCGTCCGGATGGGACCGAGCTTCCCGTCCGCCGACCGGCGGCGCTCCTGGATGACGGCCACCGGATGATCCGGGTCGTAGTCGACGACGTGGTGCCACGCGAACACGGCGCTGCCCCGGCGGTCGACGGCCACCGCGACATCGCCGCTGTGGGGGGGCGAGAGCGTCTGGAGCGGCTCGAGCGTCCCGTCGGCGGCGCGCCGGCGCCCGTAGACGTAATCGGGGCTCGTTCCCCGGTCCCACGCGTAGGTGGCGGCTCCGGCCGCGTCGACGCCGATCTCGCCGCCGTACGCCCACCCGCCGGTGCCGAACGAGATGCCCCGCGACGCGGTGTAGGTGCCCGACACCGACCGGGCGCGCTCGCGGACGTGCGCGGTGCGGTCGACCTCGTGCCGGAAGGAGAAGAACGCCCGGCCGTCGGGATGCACCGCCACCCGCGGGAAGGAGTCCGCGCGCGCGCCGGCCGCGAAGCTCAGCGCCGCGGCGCCGGCGAGGATCCCGGCGAGCCGGCGGCGCCACCGCATCGAGGTCATCCCGTCATGGTGGCGGCGATCACCGCGAAGTCAAGTCGAGTGGTCAGGGGCCGTCGAGCCAGACCAGCGGCCGGTAGGTGCCGGTCGGGGCCCGCCGGCGGCCGACGATCCGCTTGTTCTGCTGCGGCGTGTCGACGTCGATCCCGTCCTCCCAGATGATCGTCGCCGTCCCGTTCGGGGCCATCCCGAGCAACGGGTTCACCGCCTCGGGACCGTCGTACAAGTCGCCCCCGACCGCTTCGACCGGCCCGAGCGTGCCGGATGCGGCGCGGCTGCGCGCCTGGACGACGGAGTACTTGCTGGAGTTGCCGATGAGCTGCCACGCCACGAGCGCGTTCCCGTTGGCGTCCACCCCGGCCTGCTGGATCTGCGAGTCGTAGGTGTCCCCGGTGACCGAGAACGTCTGCACGTCGCCCGGAGCCGTCGCCTTCGCCTTGAAGAAGCTGCCCTGGATCTCCTGGTAGCCGTCCACGAAGCGCGCCCAGGTGATCATCGCGTCACCGGCCCCGTTCATCGCCAGCCGGACGTCGCGGGCGTCGGACCCCGTCGACGGGCCGACCGTCCAGAACCCGTCCTCGTAGGAGCCGGCGGCCGACCGGTGGCGTACGTCGACTCGCGAATGCTCATCGGACAGCGGGCTCGGCATCGAGATCCACGCGACCATCGCGTTGCCGTTCGCGTCCATCGCCACCTGCGGAGACTCGATCTGGTTGGCCCCGGCGACGTCCTGGACCGGGCCGAGCGTTCCGACGGCCCGGATCTTGCGCGACTTGACCCGGTAGGAGTCGCCGGGTCCGGTCGGGTGGCTGTCCCACACGACGAGCGCGTTGCCGTTCGGATCGATCGCGACGTCGGGCCGCCGTGACTGCTGCCCGGGGGCCGAGAGCGTCAGCGACGAGCCGACGGTCCCGGACCGCGAGATGCGGCGCGCCTGGATGTACTGATCGGCGCCGCCGGAGCGCGGCCAGACCACGACCGCGTCGCCCGCGGC
Organism: Solirubrobacteraceae bacterium; assembly: GCA_036389195.1. Taxonomy (GTDB): domain Bacteria; phylum Actinomycetota; class Thermoleophilia; order Solirubrobacterales; family Solirubrobacteraceae; genus JACCYI01. The sequence continues at coordinate 298 of DASVQH010000483.1, read as the reverse complement.
GTTCATCGCGAGGTCGACGCCATACGCGTTGTTGGTCGTGGTGGAGAGCTTGAGGACCGGCCCGAGCGATCCGTCGGCCGCCTGCCTGCGCGCCTCGACGATCGCCGGGCCGCCGTTGGTCGAGTGCAGCCAGGCGGTGTAGGTCGCGCCCGCACCGTCCGCGGCCATCGCGCCGTACCCGGCCTGCGTGCGCAGCGGGGAGATGAACTGCGGCTCGCTCAGCGTTCCGCCCGGAGCCCACGAGCGCTCCGTGAGGTGCAAGTCACCCTCCGACCAGCCGACGTGCGCGATGCCGTCG
>DASVQH010000482.1:0-1564 GCA_036389195.1 Solirubrobacteraceae bacterium | reverse complement strand
GATCGCCATGCCGCGCCGCCTCGCCCTGGGGGACGCCGCCTGGTGGGAGGGCGCGCTCGCCGCGCTGCTCGTCGCCGCCACCGCGGTCCTGCTCGTCACCGTGGCCACCCGGATCTACGAGCGCTCGCTGCTGCGCTCCGGGGGCCGCCTCGGGTGGGTCAGCGCGCTCGGCCTGGGCCGCCCCCGGCCCGCCACCACCCCCGCACTCGAAGGAGCCTGACATGACCACTCTTGCGGACGACCTCCTGCTCGTCCTCCTCGACCCGGCCTCCGGCAAGCCCCGCACCGACGGCACCAAGCTCGACTACGGTCTCGCCGGCGCGCTTCTCCTCGACCTGGCGCTCGCCGAGCGGGCCGACGTGGTCGGGGCGAAGGCCAGCAGGGCCGAGGTCGTCCTCCTCCGCGACGACCCCTTCCAGGACGAGCTGCTCGCGGACGCAGCCGCTCTGATCGCGCAGAGGCGGCGCTCCGCCGACAAGCTCGTCCCGGCCCTGGCCAAGGGGCTGCGGGCGCGCGTGCTGGAGCGCGCGGAGCGGCGCGGGGAGATCCGGCGCGAGCGCCTCGTCCTGCGTCGCGACCGGTGGCCCGCGGCCGACGACGCGCGGCGACGCGCCCTCGCGGCGCGCCTGCACGACGTGCTGCTCACCGGCGTCACCCCCGACCCGCGGACGGCCGCGCTCGTCGCGCTGCTCGCCGCCGTCGACGCCGCGCCCGCCGCGGTAGACGCGCCGGACCGGGCGACCCGCAAGGCGGTGTCCCGCCGGGCGGCGCAGATCGGGAACGGCGCGTGGGCGGCCGAGTCCGTCCGGCGTGCGGTCAAGGCCGCCCAGGCCGCGGTGGTGGGGGCGACCACGGCGGCGACCATCGCGGCGACGGCCGCTTCGGGCTGACCGACCGCGGCGCTCGCTCGAGGGTCACGGCGGCGTCATCCGGTAGATCGCTCCCGCGGCGTCGTCGGTCACGTAGATCGCGCCGTCGGGACCCGGCAGGGCCATCACCGGGCGGCCCCATCGGCTGCCGTCCTTCAGCTGGAACCCGGACAACAGGGTCTGCTGCGGTCCCAGCGTGCCGCCGCGCCAGGGGAAGAACGCGACCTGCGGCGGGCGGGGCGGCTGCCGGTTCCACGAGCCGTGGATGCCGACCAGCGCGCCCTGCCGATAGGGGGCCGGCAGCGAGGGGACGTCGACGAACGTGAGGCCGAGCGGAGCCGAGTGTGCAGGCATTCCCTGCTCGACGGGCGGCAGGGACGCGCAGTCGAGTCGGCGGCCGTCCGCGTTCGTCTGGAGATCTCGAAGGTAGGGCCGGCGCGTGTAGGTCAGCGCGGAGCCGGGCGCGCCGGGGTCGACGTCCGGATCGGGGTTGCAGTACGGCCAGCCCAGGTCGCGGCCGGGGGTCAGCCGCGCGAGGAGCTCGAGCGGATGATCGTTGACGTACGACTGCAGCACGCGGCCACGGTCGGGCGAGCCGTCCCCGTCGTAGTCCCGCTGGTACGGGTAGGCGATGTTGTCGCGGTTGTTGACCCCCGTCCACACGGCACCCGTGGGATCGACGGCAAGGCCTGTCC
>DASVQH010000481.1:0-29649 GCA_036389195.1 Solirubrobacteraceae bacterium | reverse complement strand
CGGACGTCCGCGAGCCCGGAGACGCCGAAGCCGCGGTGCGCGCGACGCTCGAGCGGTTCGGCCGCCTCGACGTCCTGGTCAACAACGCCGGCGGCCAGTACTTCGTCCCCGCGGAGGCCATCGAGCCCAAGGGCTGGCGGGCGGTGATGCGGCTCAACGTGGGGGGGACCGAGCTGATGACGCGCACCGCGGTCGAGCGCGCGATGCGGCCCGCCGGGGCGGGGACCGTCGTCAACGTCACGCTCTCGCCGCACCACGGCCTCGCCGGGATGACCCACTCGAGCGCGGCGCGGGCGGCCGTCGAGGGCTACACCCGCGCGCAGGCCGACGAGCTCGCGCCCGACGGCATCGCGGTCATCGCCGTCGCGGCCGGCCACTACGACACGGAGTCGCTGCGCAAGTACCCCGAGCAGGTGTGGCGCGGCGCGGCGCGGACCGTCCCGCTGCAGCGGCTGGGGCGGATGGAGGAGCACGCGTGGGTCGTCGCGCTGGCCGCCTCGCATCTCGCCCCGGCGCTCTCCGGCGCGGTCCTCACGGTCGACGGCGCCCGCGACAACTGGTTCGGTCCCTGGCCGCCGCCGGCCATCGCCGACCCGGGCGGCGAGGTGCCCACCGAGGCCCGCCGGACCCCCTGACGGACGGCGCGCGCGCCCGGCGATAGACTCCGCTGCGTCCTCTGCGGGCGTGGTGTAAGGGCTGCACAAGAGCCTTCCAAGCTCTTAGTACGGGTTCGAATCCCGTCGCCCGCTCTGCAGGGACCGAAAAGCCACGGGGAGTGGCGCAGTCTGGTAGCGCACCCGGCTGGGGGCCGGGCGGTCGCAGGTTCAAATCCTGTCTCCCCGATGCGACGACAGCCCCGCTTCCGCGGGGCTTTCGCGCGTTTGTGGCGTCCCGACGTGGGGCCACGGGGAACAGAAGGGGAACCAGTCCCCGGGCCGATCGGATCAGCGTCAGGCCCGCGGCTCCCACCGCATGGAGCGCCGGGCGAGCGTGACCGCGACGCAGGTCCAGACCACGATCACGACGAGCGGCTCGGCCGCCTGGAGCCACGTCTCGGCGAACGTCAGTCCCGCCTCCTTGGCGGCCGGACCGTCAAGGCCGAACCAGCCGATCCGGATCAGTTCGGACATGGCCGTTCCCGGCGTGAACGACAGGACGTCGCGCAGCCGGTCGGACAGGTCGGGATTCGAGCTGGTCAACGGGCCAAGGGACGTCGCGACGATGATCGGCAGGCTGGTCAGCTGCGCGGCTTCGGCGTTCCTGGTCCAGGCCGCGGTCCAGTAGGCGAACGCGGTGAACATGACCACGACCGCCACCACCAGCGCCGCGTAGAGCAACGGGTTGACGGGCAGCGGCTGGCCGGCGGCGGCGGCGATCGGGACGACGAGCGCGCTGAGGACCACCGCCACCGTCGCGCCCGGCAGCGCGATGCTGAGCAGGAGCTCGGCGTCGCGGGTCTCGCCGGTTCGCATCCGCTTGAGCACGAGCTCGTCGCGCCGGTTGACGAACTGGGCGAGCACGTTGTAGTAGACGGGAAAGAACGCGAGGGCCATGAACAGCGTGACGATCGCGCCGGCACCGACCGACGGAGAGCCGCGCTCGCCGGTGAGCAGCAGCCCGAGCGGCAGCAGCGGCACCACCAGCGCGTAGGCGAAGGCGAGGCGATTGCGTGACAGCAGGACCACGTTCCAGCGCGTGAGGCTGAGGGTTCGGCGGACCGAGAGGGTGGTCATCGCGCAGCTCCCTCTCGGACGGCGCCGGCGGCCGGGTCACGGCCGTCGGCAATCGCGAGAAACACGCTTTCCAGGCTCGGACTGCGAGCGTCGAGGCCGTCGAGCCGGGTGCCGGTGTGCGCTGCCCAGGTCAGCAGGTCGGCGAGCGAGGCCTGCAGCGCATCGGTCTCCAGGATCGTCCGCCCGCGCTCGCGGCGGGCGCGGCGAACCCCAGTCAGATCCTCGGGAAGATCGGGCGCGTTCGCGAAGCTGATCGTCGAGGGGTGGCCGGCCGTTATCTCGGTTGGCGTCCCTGATCGCACGAGCTGACCGGCGTGCATGATCTCCAGCCGGTCGGCGAGCGACTCGGCCTCGACGAGGTAGTGGGTGGTGAGCAGGACCGTGGCCCCGCGGTCGCGTATAGCCGAGATCAAGCGCCACACCTCACGCCGGCTCTCGGGGTCCAGGCCGGTCGTGGGTTCGTCGAGGATCACCAGCTCGGGCGTGCCCATGAGGGCGCAGGCGAGGTCCACGCGGCAGGTCTCGCCGCCAGACAGCGCGAGCATGCGAACGTCGGCCCGTTCGTCGAGCGCGAGCAGTGCGAGCATGTCGTCGGCCGAGCGCGGGGAGGTGATCGTCGCGCCCCACATGCTGAGCGTCTCGCGGACGGTCAAGTCGCCCGAGAAGCCGCTGCGCTGCAACAAGATGCCCGTGCGGCGACGCAGGACGGCTCGATCGCCGATCGGATCGAGTCCCAGCACGCTGACGGAACCCTGGGTCGCCGTGGCGAGCCCCTCGATCACCTCCAGCGTCGAGGTCTTCCCCGCGCCATTTGTGCCCAGCAGCGCGGTGATCGACCCGGTCGGGACATCGAGATCGACGCCCTGGACGGCCTCGTACGCCGACGCCCCCCGACCATACGTCCGGCAAAGTCCACGAACCCGAACCGCTGACGTAGCACCTGAACAGCTTCGCCAGGGCGCGTGCTGGGTCACCACCTAGCTCGACTGGCTCTCGAAGCCGGGCGGCCCGGGCATGCCACTCCACGCGAGGACAACCGCGAGGGTGAGGAGGGCAAGCGTGAACGGTCCCCAGCCGAAGCGCTGCCAGGGGCTGGATGAGGCGAAGTTCATCAACGAGCCTAGGCCCAGGACCCCTGACGCCGGTGGACGGTGGTTGATCATGGCGACCCTCGTCGTGCCCCCTGAATCCCGGTGCTCAGGGCTGAACGGCTTGATCGGCGATGGGTCATGCCAGCCCGGCGGTCGGCTTGGGACCGCTGGCGTCAGCCGAAACGGTGTCAGCGGCGTTCATGGAGTTGCTCCTTTTGGATGACAGGTCGGCGCCGACGGCGTCGGCGTCCAGGTCTCCCGAGGTCACCTACGCCAGGTGCAGAAGGCGCGGGTGGCGATCGAGGCGGGCGGAAGACGATCCGGTGGATCGAGAAGTGCCACGCACTGATCTGCTTCTGCTCTGAACCTACTCCTTGTCGCTCAGCCGCGCGAGAAAGGTTCCGCCGCCCATGCACGCGACAACGCGATGTGAGGTCGTCGGAATTCTCCGACCCGACGAACGTGCCGAGCTTCTGGCTCACGACAGGCGACAGCAGCTGCGCTCGAAGCTGGCGGTCGCTGCCGCCAAGCCACCGGCCATCGGCCTCGCCGCCGACGATGACCAGCCTCCCGCGAGGGCTCAGGGCGCGGCGGAGATCGCTCAGGCGGACTTGCGCCCGGTCGCGGACGGCTTGGAGGGCGGTGACGGCGGAGATCGGGGCGGCCGCAGCCTGCTCGAAGGAGAGGTTCGCGGGGCGGCGGGCGAGCTTGTCGGGCTTGCGCAGCCCGAAGCCTGCCGCGCGGATGGGGGTACATCAGATCCCGCGAGCTGCCGGAAGGGCGAGGTCGCTGAGCGCCTGACCGAACCACTCGAGCGGGGACGTCACGCCGCGCGGGACGACGACGACCGGGCAGCCGGCGTGGCTCAGGACGTGGGCGGTGACGCTCCCAAGGAGCACCGCGCGAAGCGGCCCGTAGCCCCGGGAGCCGCAGACGAGCAGGTCGAGACCCTCGGAGCGTTCGACCAGGACCTGGCCCGCGGCCCCGTGTACGACTTCCGCTTCCGGCCGATGCTCCGCGGCCAGGAGATCGAGCGCCGAATCGACGTCGGCTGCCGCCGCGTCGCGCACGTCGTCCTCGAGCGAGGCCGCCGGCGCGACGGCGCCCATGCCGGCGAACACCACCGGCACGGTGAACGCCCTGATGATGCGGAGGTTCGCCCCGATGGCCCCTGCCAGGACCGTGGCGGCCGACAGCGCGGCGTCGGCTTCCGGCGAGCCGTCCCACGCGACGCCGATCTCGTGGATCGGCGGCTGCGACTCGGCGAACCCGTGTGGCACGACGACCACCGGACACGGAGCTCCGTTGAGGAGCCGCTCCGCGGTGGTCCCGGCGATCGCGCGCCCGATGACCCCTCGGTGGGTCGACCCGATGACGATCAGGCTCGCCTCCACGCCTTCGGCCGTGTCGTGGAGCGCGTGAGCCGGCGAGTCGGCCGCGATGGCCCGCGTCTCGGCCGCCACGCTGTCGGGAAGCTGGGTCTCGGCGAGGGCCAGCTTGCGTTGCGCCTCGTCCTCGACGGAGCTGAGCCAGTCGGTTGGGCGTGCGAGCGACGAGTAGCCGCCGGACGGATAGGCGTTGACGATCAGCAGCCGGCAGTGTGGGCCGGCGAGCCGGGCGGCGAACGTCAGGGCGTCGTTGCAACGGTCGGTGCCGTCCGCTCCGACGACGATGGTGGGCGTGGAGTTCTCGGGCATGGTGTTGACGGTAGGTGCGCAGGGCCGGCGGGGCATCCGTCATCTGCCGACGGCGCGTCCGTACTTGACCGCAGGGAGACGCCAGCACGGTCACGGAGGAGGCGAACTACCGATGAACAACGAGCGTCGGCGGACGAGACTCGGTTCACCACGAGAAGGAGCGACGATGCCCCGAGCCCTGATCTACTTCGCAAGCACACACGGCCACACCGAGAAGGTGGCCCGCCGCATCGCCGCCGTGATGGAGGGCGACGGCATGACGACCGATGTCCGTGCGGCGGCGGACGGCGCGGAGGTGCGGCCGCTCGACTACGACATGATCGTCGTCGGCGCCTCGATCCACGCCGGCCACCACCAGCGCGGGATGGTCGACTGGGTGCGGGCGAACCACCGCTCGCTCAACCGGATCCCGTCCGCGTTCTTCTCGGTTTCGCTCACCGCCGCTGACGACACCGGCGAGTCACGCGAGGCGACCCGCCGCTACATCGACGACTTGCTCGACGACACGGGCTGGACGCCCCGGAGGACCGCGACCGTCGCGGGAGCGCTCCAGTACCGGGAGTACGACTTCGCCACCCGGCTCCTGGTCCGGTTGATCTCGGCGAAGCTCGGGCGCCCGACCGATGCCAGCCACGACTACGACTACACGGACTGGGACGCCGTCGTCCGCTTCGGCCACGACTGCGCAGCGATGGTCGCGGGCGGCTCGCGGCCCGAGCCCAGGCTACCCGCGGCTGCGTGACCTCGCGGAACCGGACCCGCCATCGGCGGCGATGGGCGCGTGTGCGTCCGAACTAGTCGTGCGAACGCGTCAGGTGCGGATAGCGCGCGTGACTATGGCTGCGGGTCGCCTCTCGCGCTCGTCTCTCGGCGCTGCTCGTGTGTGTCAGACGGCGACGGGCGTCGACCGTCTTCGAAACGAACCGACTGGTGGCGTGCCCTCGAGGGTCGACCCCAGGTCGCGATGGCGCGTGGTTCTCGATCTTGCGTCTCATTCGTCCAGCCGATCCGTTGGGACGAAGCCACCGAGGGCCGGTGGAGTAACGCCGATAGGGGTGCCGCGGATGCAGCCGCACCGGTCCCGCGGTCGAAGTCAGTGCCCCTCGCTCCACTGCCTCGTGCGCAACAGCGCCGTCGGCGGCTTCCGGGTGAGGGGTGAGAACTCCGGCCGCAGAGGCCGGCTCCCATCCGACACTACTCCTCCAGCGGCTCAACGCAAGACGCGACCGAGAACGGACTCGGCTCGCGGGGTCGGCCTGCGAAAGGGATACGCTGGTCGTAGAAGCAGATCAGTGCGTGGCTCTTCTGGATCCGGAAGGGATCAATTCCGCCTCGCCTCGATCGCCGCTCGCGCTCCTCCAGCGCAGGTGACCCTCGGGAGACCCAACTACGGTGCCGCCGGCGCCCGAATGCCTGTTGAGAGGAGGGCGCGCCATGAATGAGCACGCCGCACCATCCCGGATCGCCGGCACGAACGCAGCGAGCGACGCTTCGAGCTGGGCCTCGGGCGGCGGGCTGATCCTCCTGCTGGTCGTGATCGCCGGTGTCGTCCTGCTGTTCACCAGGGAAACGGCACCTGACACCACGGCGACGAACCCCTTCACGCCCGAGCCGGCGGCAGGGATCTCCTGATCAGTACTCCCACGTCTTTGACGCTGTACTGGATCCCGCTTGGCGCGGGCGGCCACTCCGTGCGTTTCAACGGCCGGGTCTTCGAAGCCATCGAGGCCGCCCTTCAGCACCGATCCCGATGCGACATCTACCACGCCGCCCTCGTGGCCGAGCTCAAGGGGGACCGGTACACGATCGAACTCGCGCCCTCCCCGAACGCAGACGGAGCCAGTCGGGGCGTGGTCGCCACGGGCGCTGTCGGCAGCCGTCACCTCGGTGGGCTTCGCCTCTTCCGATACGAGGTGCGGTGCTGGAATGGCGGGTCGATACCGGATCTGGCCGAGGCGGCCACTCCACCGCGCTTGCTCTCCGAGGATCCGATCGCGGTTCAGCGGCTGATCGGTCTCGTGGCGACGGTGCCCAGAGCGGTTTGGGGGCGCGACGAGCAACACACTGGCGAGATGTGGAACTCCAACTCCCTGATCGCCTGGTCGCTCGCGGCCGCAGGGTTGGCCGACGAAGACGTCAGGCCGCCGTCGGGCGGCCACGCCCCTGGCTGGGATGCGGGCCTGACCGTTGCGCAGCGCAGGTGAGCGACGCGGCGGTTGACCACCTCGGCTCGAGGGTGCCGAACTGCTGATCCTGGTTGCGCTCGTGTCGCCGCCTCAGCCCGTGGGGGCGGCCTTCGGGACGACCGGTGGCTTCGGAAGCCGGAGGATGCTGCGGGTCCAGTTGGGCATCCACCAGTTGGCGTCACCGAGGAGCCGCATGGTGGCGGGGACCAGCAGCGCGCGGATGACGGTCGCGTCGAAGATGATCCCGGCGGCGAGCCCGATCGCAAGCGGCTTGATCTCGTAGCCCGGGCTCGTCGAGAGCACGAGGAACGCGAACATGAGGATCAGCGCCGCGCTGGTCACCAGCTTGCCGGTCCGCGCGAGCCCGAGTTCGATCGCCTTGTCGGTATCGCCCGTCTCGTCGTAGGCCTCTCGCATGCGGGTGAGCATGAACACCTCGTAGTCCATGGAGAGGCCGAAGAGGAAGGCGAAGATCATGATCGGGATCCAGGCGATGATCGACTCGGTCGCCTCGATGTCCCACAGGCCAGAGCCATGGCCTTGCTGGAAGACGAACACCACGATGCCGAAGGCGGCAGCGAGTGAGAGCAGGTTGAGGATCACCGCCTTGACCGCGAGCACGATGGAGCGGAACGCGCGGGTGAGCAGGATGAGCGTGAGCAAGAGCACGCCGGCAAGCACAAAGGGCAGGCTGCCGGACAGCGCGTGGATGAAGTCGCGGTCGACCGCGGCGGTGCCGGACACCGTCGAGTCCGTCCCGCGCAACGCCGTCTTGCTCCGGTCTATGAGTGCCTGGATGCCGGGAGCGGCGCCGTCGACCGACGGGAACGCCTCCACGAGCGAGGTCTCGCCGTAATGCCAGGTCGACGGCGCGGCCGCTCCGACGATGCCGGGCACCGCACGCAGCTTCGCCGCGACGGTTCGAGCGTCCCCGCCGTTCTCGACGAGGATGTCGAGGGGCTTCATCACACCCGGGCTGATGTTCGCCTCGGCGAGCATCTGGCGGCCGCTGATCGCGGTCCCGGTGCCGGGGAAGTTCTTCAATGGCGCTTCGCGGGCGTTGAGCTGCGTTCCGAGGCCGGCGAGCACAACGACGATCGCCAGGCCCACCGCGGCGATCGCGACCGGCCGCCGGAGCACGAAGCGCGCCCAGCGTCCCCAGGCCCCGTCCTCGGGATGGCCGCGGTCGACGAAGCGCTTGGGGACGACCCGGACGCTGTTGATCCGGTGGCCGAGGACGGCGAGCATCGCCGGAAGCAGGGTCAGCGACGCCGTGACGGAGACCACGGGGATGAGCATGCCGCCGAGGCCCATTCCGCGCAGCAGCGGCAGGGGCAGGGCGACCATGGCCAGCAGTCCGATCGCCACCGTCGAGCCCGAGACGATCACCGACCGTCCGGCGTGCGTCATGGTCTGCACCAGGGCGTCCTCGACGTCATTGCCCTCCCGCAGTTCGTCGCGAAAGCGGAAGATCATCAGCAGCGCGTAGTCGATCGCGACCCCGAGGCCCACGAGTGCGATCAGGAACTGCACGATGATCGAGACGTCGGTGACGTAGGTCAGTCCCCACACGAGCGTGAAGGTGTTGAGGATCGCGGCGATGGCGACGGCGAGCGGCATCAGCACCGCGGGCAGCGTCCCGAACACGAACAGGAGGATCACGAGGGCGCCGATGCCGCCGATCACCGCTTCCAGCAGGACGCTCGAACCGGCGCTGGTGCCCTCGAGGCTTGCCTCTCCAAGCGCATCGCGGCCGGTCACGTTGGCCGTGATCTCGGCCGGGAGCCCAGTCCGAGCCGCATCGAGGAGCTTCGGCGCGCCGCTCAGCTTGTCGAGGCCGGCGCGACCGGGAGGATGGACGATCTGGAAGGCCGTGTGCCGGTCGGCCGACAGGTACGTCGCGTCGCGCGTGGTGAAGTACGAGCTCGTCAGTGCGCGTGGCATCGCAGCGGTGGTGCGCTGCATCGCTTCCCGGATGGGCCTGCTCCTCGCGGCATCCCCCGCGGTGTGGAAGACGACGACGTCGACGGTCCGGTCCCCGACGCCGAGGGCCTTGAGCGTCCGCTGGCTCGCTTCATACGCCGGTTGTCCCGGGACAGCCAGGCTCTGGTACCAGCGCGTCGAAAGTTGGCCGGCCGCGAACCCGCCGAACACCGTCAACAAGATCCAGGTTCCGATCACCGCCCGACGATGCCGAGCGATGAAGTGCGCCAGCCGCCCGAGGCGGTCAGAGCTCGCTGCATCCCGCTGCGCGTGGGTCCGGTCACTCATCGAGGATCCCTTTCCAGAGTGGAACTCGGAGCGGGCGCTCCGAAGGGCTTGGGCTCGAGGGCGACGCCGTCGGGTCAGCTCGGCTTCGAACGTACTCCTTTCGCAAGGACGGCGTCAGAAACCTTCGGTGAGCACGGCAAGCTCGACATCACCGCACGCAAGCGGCTGGAAGACATCACTGCGGTTCGTTGAAGAGGTACCGGCTGATCTTCCAGGCGTCCGCTTGCTCGGCGGAGATGAAGACCTCACGATTGGACGCGTACGTCGCCGGTACCGAGCACCGTCTGGGTCCCGTTGCTTCGGGTCAGCGCGTAGGCGAGGTCGTCGTTCGCGACGACGAGCTCATCGTGGTGAACGTCACGCTCGAGCGTTCGCAGGTCGCGAGCGCTCGCGGAGGTGGTGTCCGGCGGTCATGGGTCCTCCGTGGTCGAAAGCGGGACCTTCGTCGCAATCGCGATGCTTCGCGTGCGTCGGCCGACTGCTCGGGCGGCGGCGCTGAGGTGGGCGGCGGCCGTCACCGGCGCAAACGCGACACGGTCCAGCTCGCGTTCCTCGCGCACGGTGGCCGACGGGATGACGACGGTCGGCGGACGGCTTGCGCCACCCGGCCACCACGCCCGCCGTCCGACGAGTGCGGTGTAAGGCCAGTGCGAAGCCCATCTGCCGCGTGGACTCGGCGGCCTCGAGCATCAGGGTCCCGAACGAAGCTCGCGAGGACGAGTCCCGCAGCGCCGGTCGCCGGAGCTGCGTACCGCACCGCCTCCGCGACGGCCCTGCCGACTGGCTTGCAGGCGACCATCTCCTCGCGGAGACGGGCGGTCATCAGGATGTCTGATCGGTGCCCAACGCGGTGACGAACAGGAACAGGACGAGCGGGAGGGTGAACGTGACACCGGTCCGTCCCCCGAGCACCTGAACGACGAGGACGGCCGCGCCCAGGTCGCGGCGAACTCCAGCGCGACGGCCGCGAAGAGGTACGCCGGTGCCACGACGCTGCGCAGCGTCACCGCCAGGATGAGGGCGATCAGCAGCGCGGCGATCGGGAAGACGATCCATGTCCCGCTCGACGGCGTCGGCGACGTCGGCGTAGAGGCTCACTTGGTCGCCGAGGCGGCGATCCCCGTCTTCGTGGTCGGGCTATCCGTGGTACAGCGGCCTCGCCTGGGACGCCTGGGCCTGATCAGCGCGCTGGCCTACCGCCCGACAGCGGGGGACGGAAAGTTCCTCGCCCTGCAACACGGCGGGGTGCGGCCCGGCAAGGGTTGCCGACGCCCGCCCGGCGGCAGGACGAGCGGTTTCGTCCTGAGTGCTCGCCGGCTCAGTGGCCGAGCCCCCCACCGAAGTGGTCTCCGGCCTCGGGATCCTCGGCGACGCCGCTGGTGGACTGGCCGAACGTCTTGGAGTTGGCGGCGGTAGGACCGGTGGAGCTCCCCGGGATGATCTGCACGATCCCGACGTCGGCGACGGCGCCGGCGTCCTCGTCGGGCACGCCGATCGCGAGGTCGCCGTGCGCGTCGTTGCCGTAGTCGGCGATTGCGAGGGAAGCGCCGAAGTGATCGCCCGCCTCGACCGTGTCGCCGATCGCCGTCGTGTTCTGCGACCACAGCTGGCTGCCGGTCGCGGTTAAGCCGCTTGCTGCGCCCAGGAGGGTCTCGACGACCCCGGCCCCGGGCACCGCCCCGACGCTCTCGCCCGGTGCGCCGACGGCGAGGTCCGCCTGCCCCGCGGATCCGAAGTTGCCGGCGGCGAGTGTGGCGCCGAAGCGGTCGTCCGCCTCGGCAGCATCGGGAACTCCGGCCGTGTTCTGTCCCCACACCTGGCTGCCCGTCGCGGTCGGCCCGCTTGCGGCGCCGGGCAGGATGTGGACGATCCCGACGTCCTCGACGGCGCCGATGTCTTCTCCGGGCACGCCGATCGCAACTTCGGCCTGGGTGGTTCCGCCGAAGTTGGCGATCGTCAGCGCTGCGCCGAAGCGGTCGCCGGCCTGGGACGCGTCGGCCACCCCCGCCGAGTTCTGGGTCCAGAGCTGGCTTCCGGTCGCGGTCAGCGCCGTGGGGGACCCTGCGAGCACGTGCACCGCGCCTTGAGCGGTTCCGCCGGCGCTCGTTCCCTCTCCGGGGACGCCGATCGCGATGTCGGCGTGCGCTTCCGTGGTGAGGGCGCCTGCTGCGAGCGCTGCGCCGAAGTGATCGCCGGCCTCGGCGGCATCCGCGATCCCCGTCGTCTGCTGACTCCAGAGCTGGCTGCCGGTCGCGGTCAGGCCCGCGGGCGTCCCTCCGAGCATGAGGTGGACGACGCCGGCGCCGCCCGCCGTGCCCGTCCCTTCGTCAGGTGCGCCGATCGCAAGGTCGGCCGGCGCGCTGCCACCGAAGTTCGCCGCGGCGAGCGTCGCACCGAAGCCGTCGCCGTCTTCGGGGTTGTCCGCTATTCCCGAGCTGCCCTGGCTCCAGAGCTGGCTCCCCGTCCCGGTGATACCGGCCGCACTGCCGTGCAGCACGGTGACCGCTCCGGCCCCCTTGTCCTCCCCGGGCACGCCGACCGCGAGGTCGCCGAAGCCGTCGCCGTCGAAGTCGCCGGTCGCGATGGCAGCGCCGAACCGGTCGCCGGAGTCGGTGACCTCGATCACGCCGGGCGAGTCCTGGGTCCACAGCTGGCTTCCGGCCGTGGTGAGGCCGGTCGGGCTGCCGTAGAGGACGTGCACCGCGCCGGCGGCGGCCGACGCGTCGTCGGTTTCCCCCGGCGCGCCGATCGCGAGGTCGGCTCGGCCGTCGCCGTTGAAGTCGCCGCGGACCGAGGCCCCCACCGGCGAATGACCAGCCGGTCCGCTCGTCCGCGCGGGCCGGGGGCGGGGAGCAGACCGCGGCGCTGACGCTCGGGGACCAGGAGTCCAGGGTTCCCACGTCGCCCGGCGCGTGATCGGAGACCGCGAGCGACCACAGGCCGGCCGCCGGGTGTCCGTCGAGCGTGCTGAGCCGCTCCGACGGCCGGTATGACCCGTTGAACGGCGCGCTACCGGTCGCGATCGCCGCGCCGGCCGCGTCGGAGAAGGTCGTGCCGGAGAAGTTGTCGCCGTTGCCGCCGACTCGGTCGGCGAGGAGCACCGTGGTCCCGTCCGGCGACATGAGCCTGATCTGCAGATCATGGTCGTACGGGTGCGTGAGGGAGACCTGGACCGTGACGTCCTTGATCCTGCCGCTCGCCGGGTAGGTCACGACCGAGCCGGCGCTCCCGCCGTTGTCGGGGATGGCGACCCCGGGATTCGACGTCTGGGTGACGGCCGGCCCGGTGCCCCCCGACGGAAGGGTCAAGTCGAACTGCCGCGGTCCCTGGTCGGTCTTCACGTGCAGAGCGATCGGCACCGCGGCCCCACACGCCGCCGTCGGGTCGAGTTCGGCGCTGTACGGCGTGGTGCTCGCCCCGCTCGTGCCGTTGGAGAGATCGGGATACGCGCGCAGGGCGGGGTTCGGCGTGACGAGGGCGGTCGGCGCCTGAGTCGCGCTGATGCCGGTGGTCGAGCTCGCCAGACCGGCGATCAGCGCGTGGTAGAAGGCGAAGCGCTCGCCGGGCTCGACGATGTCGTCGCCGTCGGAGGTCGTCGTCACCGCCGCGCCCGCGTCCTGCACGTACGGAGGCCCTTGGTCGACCGCCGACGCCCTGCCGGGCGAGAGTGCGAGCGCCGGAAGCGCGAGGAGGGCGAGGACGAGGAGCCGGAGGGCTCGGGTGCGGACGGCCATCCAGCGAACCTATGGACGCGTCCGGCCGCTGGCGAGGAATGAGAGACCAACATGAGACCGCGCGGGTTCACTGGTCGCCCGGGTCCGGGCACTGCTCCACGTCGATCTCCTCGCACCCGTCGAGCGACACGCTCGCGGAGCTCGGAATACGTTGGCGCACTAGTCGGTCAGACTTCTGCCATAGTCGTCACTCGGCGCGGTTGCCAATCAACCAGCCATCAAACCTCCGGAGACCCACCTCCGGGAGAAAGGGGTTTCCCATGCGGAAGACCCTCGCAGTAGCCGTGTTCGCGTGCTTCATGGCATTCGCCGGAACGGCACTGGCGGCCAGCGCGCACTTCATCGGCACACCGACCGCCACGGTGTCCGGCAACACGCTGACAGTCACAGCATCCGTGGCTGGCCTTGGCAACGCCACCGGCGCGAACTTCTCGCTCACCGGCGCCGTGACGGTCAATTCCCGCTGCTACACCAAGAGCGGCAACAAGCCGCAGGCAGCAAACAAGCAGGAGACCCTCAACGTGAACCAGTCGGCGACGTTCCCTGTCCGCAACGGTCGCACGAACGTCACGTTCACCGTGTCGCCGCTGTCCATGCTGACCTGCCCCGGTGGTCAGCGCGTGGTCATAGAGAGCGTGAGCTACTCCGGCCTCACGCTCTCCGGTGAAGGGGTGAGCTACACCTTCTAACCACGGAGTCGCCACCGCGAAGGACCGGACCGAAGGGCCGCCTTGATCGGCGGCCCTTCATCGTTGGCGCGTTCCGGGTACCGATGGGACTTACGGAGACTTCAGTCTTCGCGCGAATCGGGTGCGCAGCGAGATCGCACGGTGCGCCACATTTCTGGCCCTTGTGTCAATCCGCGCTAGAGTGTGTGCTGTCAGAGTCAACCCTGGTCCATACTGGCCTCAGGTCCGACCGCGACTTCTTTTCCTTTAGCCGACGCTATCCCGCGCCGACCCTGGGTCGAGCAGGAGCGTCGTGCTTAGCCGGTAGCGAGCCAGAGTTGGAGCGAGGCGCTTAGCTCCATACCGGGTTGTGTGCCTGGGGAGGCAACTCGGGACGGACAGCGGGCGCGGGTGGCTCCGCACAGCCGCTCGGGACAGCGGGCGCGAGTGGCTCTGGACAGCCACTCGCGCCCATCCCGCGTGATACCGAGGGCCTGCACTCGGTGCCGTCGCCCCTCAGCAGCAACGCACTGCGGTCGGCCTGCGGGTGGTCCGATGCAAGCGCCGGGCGGGTTGTGCGGGTGCCAGCGGGACCGACCCCTGGCCCACTCGCGATGACTTCCACGCCGCCGGACACGCCCGGCCTCTACCCCCAGGTCGTGCTCGGAGCTGGCGAGCACTGGTGGGCGCAGAGACTGCACGCCCCGCTCGTGGACGGTGGGCAGGCGCGCGCGCCGTGGACGGACGAGCGGATCGAGGCGACCTCGTCGCTCTACCTCGGCACACCGAGTTCCCGCAAAGGGACCGGATTCGGACTACCTGTCAGCCATATAACGGTTCTACGGACCTCGGCACGTGAAGCGCCTTGTCCTGTTTCTGGTCCTCCTCGGGAGAGCAGTCGTCCCGGGGTCCGCGTTCGGTGCCTCCGGCGCCTATGACTTCGTGGCCGATTTCGGTCGCGCAGACAGCGCGAACCCCCCGGGCCCGTGGTCCTACCTCCACACGGTGAACACCTGGTCCACCGATCCCGCTGATCTCGTTCCGTTCCCGACGCAGTTTCCGGTCGACGGTCTTGGGAACGCGTGGACGACCGCAGGGCCTGAGGGCGAGATCCGGTTCCCGCTCATCTTCGCGAACTCGACGACGGGAACCCTCCACCCGGCGAACGACGGCCTCGCGGTCCTCGGGTGGGCCGCTCCGTTCACCGGCACCGCACAGGTCGCGGGAGTCGCGGGTGACAGCGACACGAGGTGCGGCAACGGCGTGAGCTGGTCCCTCAACCGCGAGCGCCAGGTCCTCGCCGGGGGAAGGATCGAGAACGGAGGCCTGAGCCAGCCGGTTCTGGCTCCCGACCTGGCTGTCGCCGCGGGCGAGACGCTCTACCTGGTGGTCGACCCGATCGGTGAGTTCAGCTGCGACTCGACGGTGCTCGACTTGAAGATCGCGCTCACCAACGACGATGCCGATAACGACGGCGTCGCGGACGCCACCGACACCTGCCCGAGCGTCTCGAACCCCGGCCAGGAGAACCGCGACGGCACGGCGGACACCCAGGGCGACGCCTGTGACACGGACGCCGACAACGACGGGATCGGGGATCTCGGCGACAACTGCCGCGACGTGCCGAACCCGGACCAGGCGAACACCGGGGTGGCCCCCGACGACCTCGGGGATGCGTGTGACGACGACGCCGACAACGACGCGGTCGTGGACTCCCGGGATAACTGCCCGAACGTCGCGAATATCAGCCAGGCCGACCTTGACGCCGACCGTGTGGGCGATGCGTGCGACGGCGACCGCGACGGCGACGGCGTCGCCGACGCGCAAGACAACGCGCCCGATACCCCCAACGCCGATCAGCAGGATCTCGACGGCGACGGCATCGGCGACGTGATCGACCCCAAGGTCTTGCCGGCCAGTGCGAGCCAGTGCAAGAAGGACGGGTGGATGCGCTTCCACGACGGCTCCAGCCGCTTCAAGAACCAAGGCGACTGCGTCTCGTTCGTCGCCACCGGCGCGAAGAACCTTCCCGCCGGGCGCTGACGACCGCCGACTGCTCCGTATCACCGGGCCCCGTTCCGGCGGGGTCCTGTGGCCTTTTGCGACCCCGACTGGCCGAGTCGAACACGGGAAGCAAGGAGTCCGATGCGCAAGCTCGCAGTTCTCGCATTGACCGCTGGGGCGCTCGCCCTCAGCGCAGACCTTCAACAGCAACGGCAAGGCCGTTGACGCGCCCGCGCCGGTCGGCGAGTTCACCGACGCCATGATCGTCGCCGCGAAGGCCGCGTGTGAGTCGCTTGGCGGCACCGGACCTTCTGAGTACAGCAGCGGTTTCGTCACCGTCCCAGGCTTCTACGCCTGCCAGATCTCACCACCTCTCGAGGAGAACCCCCAATGGTAGGGAGACGGTGGACACGAGACACGAGTCGTCCGGGAGGACACCGCGTGACGACCGCCGGACCGCACACGCGACTGCACACGAGTCTCGCCATCCCGCGTCACGGCGCGGGTCGCGTCCTGTCTCCCGATCACACGAAAGGCCCGCCTTGCGGGCCTTTCCTCGTCGGTCGCAGGTCGCGGCCGGCGCTACTCGTCCTCCTCGGTCTCGACGTCGTCCGTCGACTCGGTCGACTCCGGTTCATCGCCGAACTGCGGCTCTCCGGGGTTGTGCGGGGCGTCGTCGGCGTGCTCGCCGAACTCCGGCTCGCCGGGGTTGTGCTTGGGATCGTCCATGCGGGGTTCCTTCCCGTTCACCGGGCGGTCCTCACACGCTCCCGACCCGGACGAGCGACTTGATCGCGCGGCGTTCGTCCATCGCGGCGTAGGCGTCGGCGATGCCGTCGAGGTCGGTCTCGTGGTCGAGGACCCTGCCCGGGTCGATGGTGCCGTCGAGGACGTCGTCGAGCAGGTCGGGCAGGTAGGTCCGCACCGGCGCGCCGCCGCCGCGGACGCCGACGTTGCGGGAGAACATCTGCCTGATCGGCAGCTCGATGCCGTGCGGGACGCCGACGTAGCCCACCATCGAGCCGGCTCGCGCGATGTCGAGCGCGGTCCGCATCGACTGGTCGGTCCCGACGCACTCCAAGGTGGCGTCGACGCCGACGCCGTCGGTCATCGCCTTGATCTTCTCGACGGCCTCCTCGCCACGCTCGGCGACGATGTCGGTGGCGCCGAACTCGGTCGCGAGCGCCTGGCGGTCGGCGTGGCGGGAGAGCGCGATGATCCGCTCGGCACCCAGGCGCTTGGCGGCCAGGACGCCCGAGAGGCCGACGGCCCCGTCGCCGACGACCGCGACGGTCTGCCCCGCCTCGACGTTCGCGCAGACGGCGGCGTGGTGGCCGGTGGCCATCACGTCCGAGAGCGTCAGCAGCGAGCGCATCATCTCGTCGGAGTGCCCGGAGCCGGGAACGGCGACCAACGTGCCGTCGGCCAGCGGAACCCGGACCGCTTCGCCCTGGCCGCCGTCGCCGTTCATCGGGAAGAACCCGCCGTTCATGCAGGCGGTCGTGATCCCGTGCCGGCAGTTGGGGCACGTTCCGTCGCTGAAGGCGAACGGGGCGATGACCAGCTCGCCCTTCCTGAGGGCGGAGACCTCGGCGCCGACGTCCTCGACGACGCCGACGAACTCGTGGCCGATGGGCCCGGGAGAGAACTTCGAGTCGCCGCGGTAGTACCAGAGGTCCGAGCCGCAGACGCAGGCCAGGACGACCCGGACGATGGCGTCGGTCGGTTCTCGGAGGCTGGGATCGGGCCGGTCGCCCGCCTCGATCCGACGGGGCTCGTGGAAGATGGCTGCACGCATACCCCCACTCTGCCCTCTCGCGCGCGATCGAGGCGCGAACTGATCCGCCGGGGTGCTCACCCGCGCATGCCGGCCATGCGCCTTCGCCACGTCGTCACGCTCGCCGTCGTCCTGCTGGCCGGCTGCGGTGGCGGGGAGGAGTCGAAGCCCCGCACCGCGGTCGAGCCCGACGCCACTCCCGCACCGACCGCGGCGTCCTCCGGCCGCGCCACCGTGAAGATCGTCGACTTCGAGTACACGCCGAAGAACGTGGAGGTCTCCGCGGGGACGCAGGTCACGTGGATCGACAAGGACGCCGCCAACCACACCGTGACCTTCGCCAAGGGGCCCGGCGACCTCGGCAACGTCGACCAGGGGCGGCGGCTGAAGGCGCGCTTCACCAAGCCCGGGCGCTACGCCTACGTCTGCCAGTACCACCCGAACATGGCCGGGACGGTCACCGTCCGCTGAGCGCCCAGGTGCCCAGTAGTGAGCCGGGAGCCGAGGACCGCCGCATCCCCTCACCGACCGCCGGTCGTCGGCGGCCACGCTCGAAAGGGGAGAGTCGTGTCAGAGCCAGCACTGCACGAGGTGGCGACCTTGGAAGAGGTCGACCGCGACGGAGCCATCCGCGAGGCGGCCGAGGAGGTGCGGGGCGACACGCGCGCCGCCTTCCTGCGCAAGGGCGGGATCGTGGCGGGCGTCGGGATCGGGTTGGCCGGCTTCCCCGCCAGGATCGCGATGGCGCAGGGGACGCCGAAGAGCGACGTCAAGATCCTCAACTTCGCGCTGACGCTCGAGTACCTCGAGGCGGCGTTCTACGCGGAGGCCAACGCCAAGGGCAAGCTCGACGGCGTGACCGCGACCTTCGCGCAGGTCGTGGGCGGCCACGAGGCCGCGCATGTGACCGCGCTGCAGCAGGCGCTGGGGTCGGCGGCGGTCAAGAAGCCGACGTTCGACTTCAAGGGCACGACCGGCAGCGAGGGCACGTTCCTCAAGACGGCCATGGCGCTGGAAGACACCGGCGTCGGCGCCTACCAGGGCCAGGCCGACAAGATCAAGACCACCGCGATCCTCGGCTCGGCGGGCGCGATCCTCGCCGTGGAGGCCCGTCACGCGGCGTGGGTGCGGGACATCATCGGCGCCGGGCACAACCCGAAGCCCGCCCCGTCGGCCTTCAACAAGGCACTGACGATGAAGCAGGTCCTCGACGCGGTCGGCGAGACCGGCTTCATCAAGTCCTAGGCCAGAAAGGGCTCACTGCAATGACACCAGACATCACTCCCCTCGCCGGCTTCGACAAGGACGGCGCCCTCCAGGAGGCCTCCGACCACCTCGAGCGCACGCTGAGCCGCGCGAGCCTGTTCCGCCGCGGCGGCCTGCTCGTCGCGGGCGGCCTGCTGGCCGGGTCGCTGCCGGTCGCGCTCGCCGGGGCGCAGGGCGTCCCGAAGGGCGACGTCGCGATCCTCAACTACGCGCTGACGCTCGAGTACCTGGAGGCGGCCTTCTACAAGAAGGCGCTGGCCGACGGCGCGCTGAAGGGCGAGTACCGCCGCTTCGCGCAGGTCGCCGGCGAGCACGAGCAGGCCCACGTCGGCGCGCTGAAGAAGGCGCTGGGCAGCAAGGCCGTCAAGCGGCCGAACTTCGACTTCCAGGGCACCACGGCCGACCAGGCGACGTTCGCGAAGACCGCGCAGACGGTCGAGGACCTCGGCGTCGAGGCCTACCAGGGCCAGGCGGGCAACATCAAGACGCCGGCCATCCTGCGCGCCGCCATCTCGATCCACCCCGTCGAGGCCCGGCACGCCGCGTGGATCCGTTCCATCCAGGGTCGCGGCTCCGGGCAGCCGTCGCCGGCTCCGGCGGCCTTCAATCCGGCCAAGGACATGAACGCCGTCCTTGCGGCGGTGCAAGGGACCGGGTTCATCGCCATGGCCGAGTCGGGCTCCGGCTCGGCCGTCGACGGCGCGCCGTCCATGGCCGGCTGACGATGCGCCCGCGCGCCCTCGCCGTCGCGGCGGTCGTGTTCCTCGCCTCGCTCGTCGTCGGGCTGGTGGGGAGCGCGGCGCTGTTCGGCGGCGACGGGCCCCGGGGGGGGACGCGCAAGGCGTCGGGGCACCTGGCCGGACTGCCGGGTGCGAAGCTCCAGCGCGGGACGCGCTTCTCGTCGAGAGCGCTGCGCGGCGTGCCGCGCGGCGCCAGCGTCGTGGCCACCGCCCGGGGCCACACCGTCCTCGTCCATCGGCACCGTGGCGGCCGGGCCGACCGCCGCCTCACGCAGCGGCGCACGAGCAGCGGCCGGCGCCTGCCGCTCGTCTTCCTCGTGAAGGCGCGGCGCAAGGGCTGGCTGAAGGTCCACCTCCCGACCCGTCCGAACCTCGGCACGGGCTGGCTGCGCGCGTCGAGGGTGCGCCTGACGATCACCCGGTTCCGGCTCCGGGTCGATCTGCGCTCGCACCGCCTGACGGTCCTGCGCAACGGGCGGCGCGTGATGCGGACCGCGATCGGCACCGGACGGTCGACCTCGCCGACGCCGACGGGCCGCTACTACGTGACCGATCTGCTGCGCACCGGCGACCCCGCCGGCTTCTACGGTCCCTTCGCCCTCGGGCTCTCCGCCCATTCCCCGGTCTACACGAGCTTCGCCGGCGGCGACGGGCAGGTCGGCCTGCACGGGACGAACAACCCTTCGGTCCTCGGCACGGACGTCAGCCACGGCTGCATCCGCTTGTCGAACGAAGCGATCACCCGCCTGGCGAAGCGGATCCCGCTCGGCACGCCGGTCGACATCCGTCGCGGCTGACGACGCGCGAGGTCGGACATGCGGGGTGTCGCTGCGGGCACGCGAGTACCGTTCAGCGGGTGGTCGAGCCATCGGACCGGGCGAGCGGGCAGCGGCAGCTCGCGCTGTTGGTGTCGAGCGCGGTCGACTACGCGATCTTCATCCTCGACGTGGACGGTCACGTCCTGACGTGGAACGCCGGCGCCGAGCGGATGCAGGGGTACTCGCGCGAGGAGATCGTCGGGTGTCACTTCTCGACCTTCTACACCGAGCCGGACGTCGCGCGCGGCCACCCGGCCGACGAGCTCAGGCTCGCGCTTCGAGACGGTCGCTATGAGGAAGAGGGCTGGCGGGTCCGCAAGGACGGCTCGCGGTTCTGGGCCAACGTCGTGATCACGCCGCTCTACGACGAGGGCGAGCTGGTCGGCTTCGGCAAGGTCAGCCGGGACCTCACGGGACGGCGCCATGCCGAGGAGGAGCTGCGCGCGCGGGCGCGCGAGCTCGAGCGGGTCAACGCACAGCTCGCGGAGTACCGGCAGCTGGTCTCGAGCGTGCGCGACTACGCGATCTTCATGCTCGACGTGTCGGGGCACATCCGTTCGTGGAACCTGGGTGCGGAGCACCTGAAGGGCTACCGGGCCGACGAGGTGATCGGCCGGCACTTCTCGCTGTTCTACTCCGACGCGGATCGGGAGCGCGGGCATCCCGCCGACGAGCTGAGGATCGCGGCGCAGGAGGGCCGCTACGAGGAGGAGGGCTGGCGCTTCCGCAAGGACGGGTCGCGGTTCTGGGCGTCGGTGACGATCACCGCCATGCGGTCCGAGGACGGGCGGCTGGACGGCTTCGCCAAGGTCACGCGCGACCTCACCGCGCGCAAGGAGGCCCAGGACGCGCTGGTGCGGGCGCTCGAGGAGCTGCGCGAGGCGAACGAGGAGCTCGACCGCTTCGCCAGCGTCGCCGCGCACGACCTCACGGGGCCGCTGAGCACGATCGCCGGGTTCGCGAGCCTGCTGGCCGATTCGGCGGCGCTGCCGTCCAACGAGAAGGCCTACGCCGGCCACATCCTGACCAGCGCGGAGCGCTTGCTGGCCATGCTGCACGCCCTGCTCGCCTATGCGCGCGCGGGCGCGTCGACGCCGGCCCCCGAGCAGGTGCGCGTGGCCACCGTCGCGCGCGAGGTCCTCGACGACCTCGCGGGCCCGATCGCCGAGCACGGGTCCGACGTCACGGTCGCCGTACCGGACGAGGCGACGGTCCTCGCCGACCCGACCGACGTCAGGGCGCTGTTGCAGAACCTGATCTCCAACGCCGTGAAGTTCGCCGATCCGCGAGATCCGCAGGTCTCGATCGCGGCGGAACCGGAGCACGGCATGTGGCGGGTGGCCGTCGAGGACAACGGCGACGGGATCGCCGAAGCCGACCAGCGTCGGATCTTCAAGCCGTTCGATCGCGCCGGCGGGGGCGACGAACGCGCCGGATACGGGCTCGGGCTCGCGATCTGCCAGCGACTGGTCGACCGCTATGGCGGCGCGCTCGGAGTCGAGTCCGCCGTCGGGCAGGGAAGCCGCTTCTGGTTCACGATCGCCGACCGCGCGCCGACCGGCTGAGCGGGGTCAGCCCGCCAGTGCGGCGCGCAGGACCTGCGGCAGCCGCCCGACGAGCTCGGCGCCGGACTTCTCCACGAACGCGCTGGCGCCGAGCCTGCGGACCGCCGCCTCGGCGCGGCGCGCGGGCTGGCTCGTGACCACGATGATCTTGGTGGCCGGCGAGGCGTCGATCAGCTTGGGGATCGCCGCGATGCCGCTGAGCCGCGGCATGTCGAGGTCGAGCAGCACGGCGTCGGGCTGCGTGGCGGCGATGCGCTCCACGCACTGGTGTCCGTCTCCGCACTCGCCGACGACGGAGATGTCGGCCTCGCGCGCGAGGACGGCTCGCACCAGCGCGCGGAACGCCTGATCGTCGTCGCAGAGCGCGACCCGGTGCGTCGGCGGCGCGGTCATGGGTGCCGCGCGGTTCAGTCGCCTCGCGGGTCGGTCCGCCGGGCGATCCGTGCGGCATCCGCGGTCTTCTCGACGATCGCCGTGGCGCCTCGGACCTCGAGGACCCGCTCGACCTCTTCCGTCGCATGCCCGGCGACGATGACGAACCGTTCCGGGTGAGCGCGGACGGCGTCGTACTCCTCCTGCGTCAACAGCAGCGGCGTCCGGCAGCGCCGGTCGCTGCACTCGCAGTAGTAGCGCTCCCGGCCGCCTGCCGCGTGGCGCTCCTCCCACCCGCGCATCCGCTCGTTCGCCACGCGGAACGCAGCCTCGTTGAACGCGAGTCGTTCGCGTCGGGTCACGTCCACGTGTTCAACGTAGAGCGGCGGATGGCGCGTCGGCGACAACTGGACGGATGTCCTAGTTCGAAGTGCGGTCGATCCGCGACGGGCCGTCGTAGCCCACGGGATGGAACACGAAGACCTCGGCGCTCTGGCCGCTCGCCTCGGTGTCCGTGCTGCTGTGGAACGCCCGCAGGGTGCGGCCGGTGATCTGCTCGACGGGGTGACCGAAGTCCCGCACGGACGCGTACTGGAAGAACGAACGCGTGTCGCGCAGGCGCTGGTGCTCGCCCAGCTTCACGAGGTTGCGTTCCGCGGGGGTGAGCGTGTCGTCGAGGATGCAGACCAGGGTGTCGGGCCCGGCCCAGTGCGTCCGCGCGCTCGTCGGGCCGCGCCCGAACTGCTCCTTGAACAGGCGGACCAGCGTGTTCGACACTTCCATCTGGACGTTGACCTGACGTTCCTGGCCGGCGGGGCCCGGCTCTTCGCTGCTGGTGGACATGAAGACCACCCGTCCGTCCTTCGAGATCGTTGCGCTCCGGTCGAAGGACTCAGGCGAGAGCGTTACCCCACCATAGACGGTCGGGGCCGCCTCGCCACGGCGTGTCAAGCATCGAACCGACCCGGTCGAAGTGCTGCGTCGGGGGCAGAGGCCGGAGACGCGCCGCCTCCCGCCTCGAGTGGTCGGGGAGCGCCGGCGCCACGGCCGACCTCCGTCTGCCGACCGTCCCGTAGGCCGTCAGACCACCATGCGCATCGGCAGGCCGTGCGCGTCGCGCCGGCCGTCGCCCAGGGTGACGTGGTCGCCCGTCCGGACGCGCAGTGCGGTGTGCAGGCACACGAGCGCGTCGAGCGCGTCCACGAGCTCGGCCCGGCCGGGAGCACCGAAGCCGGCCATGATGTCCAGCGCGCGCGGGAAGCGTTCGACGACCAGCGCGACGCGGCGAGCGCCGCCGGCGACGCTCTTCTTCGGCGCCAGCGCCTGCTCGTCCCCGGCCAGCTGCTGAAACGAGAGCTCCGGGTGACACTCGAACAGCCAGTCGCGTGCGTCGGGGTGCGCGCGCAGGAACTCGTCGGCCTCCCGCACCTTCGGCACGATGCCGAACGCCTGCGCGCTCAGCCCCTTCGCTCCCGGGTCGGTCCTCCGGGCCAGCTCGACGAGGTCCCGTGCGTCCGTGTACGTCGCCGCGGCCAGGAGCGGCCGCGACGGGGGCGTGAACACCGACGACTTGCGCGCCCCCAGCGCCTTGCGCGCGGCGACGTCGCAGGCCCGGGGCTCGACGACGTCCGGCAGGCCCATGGGGACGTCGACCGCGAACGGCGCGCCGTCCGTTCGCAGGGCCGCGAGCTCGGCGAACGTCGATGGCAGCTGCAGCTCGATGCGGTCGACGTGGCCGGTGGTCCGGTCGCCGAAGGCCAGCGCGGCGAGCCATCCGCCGGGGGCGCCGTCGGCGCCGACGGCGAGGAGGGCGGTTGGCATCGCAGCAGTTTCCCTTAGGCTGTCGCGCATGGCGAAGGCCAAGCATCCGCCGGGGTCCGAGCCGTTCGACGTGTCGCTGCCCGAGGGCTTCGAGCTCGGCGACCACCAGGCGGCGCTCGATGCCGCCGCGAAGGCGGCGGGCTGGTCGGTCGAGCGCGACGGCCGGATCATCGTCGTGCGCGACGTCTGGACCGAGAACGAGGATCACGCTGCCTGGCTCGTCGCGACGAAGGTCGGCTTGCCGCTGGAGCGCGTGACCGTCTGGGCCGGCCGCAGCACCTAGACCGCGCGTTGGACGCCGCCCTCGCCGACGCCGAGCCGGCGGTGTTCTGGCTCGACCGCCCCGACGCGCCCGAGCCCGCGCCGCCGCTGACCGGCGCCACCGCCACCGACCTCCTGATCGTCGGCGGCGGCTACACCGGCCTGTGGGCGGCGCTGCAGGCCAAGGAGCGCGACCCGGCGCGCGAGGTCACGCTGGTCGAGGGCCGCACGGTGGCGTTCGGCGGCAGCGGGCGCAACGGCGGCTTCTGCGAGGCGTCCGTCACGCACGGGCTGCACAACGGCGTCACGCGCTTCGGAGACGACATCGACGCGCTGCTCGCGCTCGGGCGGGAGAACCTCGCCGGCCTGCGCGCGGATCTCGACCGCCACGCGATCGAGTGCGACCTCGAGGCGACGGGCATGACGACGGTCGCCACCCGGCCGCACGAGGTGCCGCAGCTGCGCGAGAGCCTGGAGCTCGAGGCGCGCCACGGCGAGCCGGTCCGCTGGCTCGACGCCGAGCAGATGCGCGCGCAGGTCGACTCGCCGACGTTCCTGGCGGGAGTCCACAACCCCGAGGGGTGCGTGCTGCTGCAGCCGGCGCGGCTCGCATGGGGGCTGCGGCGCGCCGCGCTCGACGCCGGCGTGCAGCTCCACGAGCACACGCCCGTGACCGGGCTGCACCGCCACGGGGCGGGCGTCCGGGCGGTCACCCCGCAGGGGACGATCGAGGCCCGCCGGGTGCTGCTGGCCACGAACGCGTTCCCGCCGCTGCTGCGCGCGATCCGCCGCTACGTCGTGCCGGTGTACGACTACGTCCTCGTCACCGAGCCGCTGAGCGCCGAGCAGCGCGCGTCCGTCGGGTGGGACGGCCGCCAGGGCCTGTCGGACGCCGGGAACCAGTTCCACTACTTCCGGCTGACGCCCGACGATCGCATCCTGTGGGGCGGCTACGACGCGATCTACCACTACGGCAACGCCGTCGCCGACGCGCTGAACCAGCGCCCGGAGACCTTCGCGCTGCTCGCGCGCCAGTTCTTCGCGTGCTTCCCGCAGCTGCGCGGGCTGCGCTTCACGCACCGCTGGGGCGGCGCGATCGACACCTGCAGCCGGTTCTCGGTCATGTTCGGCACGGCGATGCGCGGCCAGGTCGCGTACGCGGTCGGCTACACGGGGCTCGGCGTCGGCGCGTCGCGCTTCGGGGCGCGCGTCGCGCTCGACCTGCTCGACGATCCGGCGAGCGACCTGCTGCGGCTGCCGATGGTGCGCCGGCGGCCGCTGCCGTTCCCGCCGGAGCCCCTGCGCTTCGCCGCCATCGAGCTGACGCGCCGGAGCCTCGCTCGCGAGGACGACACCGGGCGCCGCAACGCCTGGCTGCGGACGCTCGACCGGCTCGGGCTCGGCTTCGACTCCTGAGCGCCCCGCCGCCGCTATCGCACGACCATGCGATCTTGCCGCGTAGCCGTCGTCAGCGGCGCCGCCGGGTGGCAGCATGCGACCGATGATCCGCTCGGTCCTCGTGGTCGACGACGACGCCTCGTTCCGGCACCTCGCCACCAAGATCGTGCGGTCGTGGGGCCACCGGGTCGTGGGGGAGGCCGGACGGCTCGACGAGGCGCTCGACAAGGCGGCGCGGCTCAGGCCCGACACGGTCGTCGCCGACATCGGCCTGCCCGACGGCGACGGCTTCGCGCTGACCCGTGACCTCGTTCGCCTCCCGGACGCCCCGCGCGTCGTGCTCATCTCGTCGGACTCAGACCCCGGCAACGGGCCGGCGGCGCAGCGGGTCGGCGCCTGCGGGTTCGTCCCCAAGGACGAGCTGACCACCCGGCTCAGGCAGCTGATCGAGGACGGCGCGCCGGCGGACCCGGCGACGGCGCCGGGCGACGCGCGGGCCGTCGTGCGCCGCCACTACGCCAGCTTCAACGCGCGCGACCTCGACGCCTACGCCGACACGCTGGCCGAGGACGTCGAGATCACGACCGAGACCGGCACGATCCGCGGCCGCGCGGCGGCGCGCGCCTTCGTCGCGGGCCTGCTCGAGACCTTCCCGCAGGTCGTCATCGACATGGGGCGCGTGGTCGCCGAAGGCCCCGACACCGTGGTCACGGAGGCGACGTTCGCGAACGCGGGCGCCGCGGAGCCGCAGTCCACGCCGGACACGGCCGGGGTCACCCACCAGATCATCCGCGTCCGCGAGGGGCGCATCGTCAGCATGCGCAGCAGCTACGCCGCGCGCTCGGAGCCGCTGGATGTCTCGATCCTCCCGCCGCTGCAGCGCGCGGCCAACCTCGCCGACGATCAGGCGGCGCTGCGGCGCGTGGCGACGCTGGTCGCGCGCGGCGTGTCCGAGGACGAGGTCTTCGACGTCGTCAACCGCGAGCTGGCCGGGCTGGTGGCGGCGGACACCACGTCGCTGCTTCGCTTCGAGCGCGACGACACGATCACGCTGGTGGCGGCCTGGGCGCGCGACCGGACCCCGCTCCCCGTCGGGGCGCGCCGGCCGGTCGACGACATGCTGCGCTCGGTGCGCGAGTCCGGCCAGGTGATCCGCTTCGGCCCGGCCGAGGTGCCCGCCGAGGGCCCGTTCGCCCGCGAGGCCCGGGAGTTCGGGATCCGCGCCGCGGTGGGAGTGCCGATCACGGTCGACGGCCGGGTCTGGGGGATGAGCTTCGCGGCCTCGCTGCGCGACGAGCCGTTCCCGGAGGAGACCGGGCGGCGCATCGCCGAGTTCACCGAGCTGGTGGCCACTGCGCTGGCCAACGCGCAGGCACGCACGCAGCTGCAGGCGCTCGCCGACGAGCAGGCGCCGCTGCGCCGGGTGGCGGAGCGGGTCGCGCGGGGCGCCTCGCCGGCCGAGATCTTCGAGATGGTCGTGGTCGAGACCTGCGACCTGCTGAAGGTCACCTACACCGGCATGTGCCGGGTCGAGCCCGACGGCGCCACGACCCTCGTCGCGCTCCACAACGCGCCCGAGGAGATCCAGATCGGCGAATGCCGGCACGACCGCGGCCGGGGCGTCATCTGGCGCGTCCTGGAGACCGGCCGCAGCGCGCACGTCGACGACTACGCGAAGGAGACCGGCTTCGAGCCCGAGCGCCAGCGCCGTCTCGGCATGCGCTCGGGCGCCGGCGCGCCGATCGTCGTCCAGGACCGGCTGTGGGGCGTGATCATGGCGATGTCCTCCAAGGCGCCGATGCCGCGGGAGACCGAGGACCGCCTCGCCCAGTTCGCCGGGCTCGTCGCCACGGCGATCTCCAGCGCCCAGGCGCGCGCCGACCTGCGCGCGATGGCCGACGAGCAGGCCGCCCTGCGCCGCGTCGCCGAGCTGGTCGCGCGCGGCAGCCGGCCCACGGAGGTCTTCGACGCCGTCGCGCTGGAGGCGTCGCGGCTGCTGCACGACACGCCGGTCACCGTGGCGCGCTTCGAGCCGGGCGGCGCCTACACGGTCATCGCGGGGTGCCAGAGCCCGTTCCCGCTCGGCGAGACCCTGCCGATCGCCGGCGGCGGCGTGCCCGACCTCATCCTGCGCACGGGCCGGGCCGCGCGGGTCGACGACCACACGGACGTCCCGGACCGCTCGGACTCCTGGCCGCCGAGGATCCGCGCCGCCTGCGGCGCACCGATCGTCGTCGACGGCCGCACCTGGGGCGTGCTCTACGCGACGTCGTCCGGCGCGCCGCTCAGCGCGACCGCCGAGCGCGACCTCGACCAGTTCGCCTCCCTCGTCGCCGCCGCGATCGCCAACGCGGAGAGCCGCGCGCAGCTGACCGCCTCCCGCGCGCGCGTCATCGCCGCGGCCGACGACGCCCGGCGCCAGCTCCAGCGCGACGTCCACGACGGCGCGCAGCAGCGCCTCGTGCAGACGGTGATCGCGCTGCAGCTCGCGGCCGCGGCGCTGGCCGACGGGGAGGACGGCGCGGCGACGGAGCTCGTCGGCGAGGCGCTCCAGCACGCCCAGCGGGCGACCGCCGAGCTGCGTGACGTCGTCCACGGCGTCCTGCCGGCCTCGCTCGCCCGGGGCGGCCTGCACGCCGGCATCGAGTCGCTCGTCGCCGGGCTCCCGCTGCCCGTGTCGATGGCGGTCGACGTGCCGCGGCTCCCGCCCGGCATCGAGACGACCGGCTACTTCGTGATCGCCGAGGCGCTCACCAACGTGGTCAAGCACGCGCGCGCCACCCGGGCCGAGGTGCGCGCCGCGGCGCGCGACGGCGCGCTGGAGATCGAGGTGCGCGACGACGGCGCGGGCGGCGCCGACGCGAGCCGCGGCTCGGGCCTCACCGGCCTGCTGGACCGGGTCGCCGCCGCCGAGGGCACGCTCACCATCGCCAGCGCCGAGGGCGAGGGGACGACGCTCCGGGCGTCGCTGCCCGTGCCGGAGGAGGCGGCGGCGGACTGAGCCGCCGTCGCGCGCGCGAGCTACCGTGATCGGGGTGAGCCTCTCCGTCCCGATCTCGGTCCTCGACCTCGCGCTCGTCGGCCGCGACCGTGCGGTCGCCGACGCCCTGCACGGCAGCGTCGCGCTGGCGCGGCGCGCCGAGGAGCTCGGCTACGAGCGCGTCTGGTACGCCGAGCACCACAACATGTCGTCGATCGCCTCGTCGGCGACCGCCGTCCTGATCGCCCACGTCGCCGCGCACACCGAGCGGATCCGGCTCGGGGCGGGCGGGATCATGCTCCCCAACCACGCGCCGCTCGTGATCGCCGAGCAGTTCGGCACGCTGGCCGAGCTGCACCCGGGCCGGATCGACCTCGGGCTCGGCCGGGCGCCCGGATCGGACCAGAACACGATGCGCGCGCTCCGGCGCGACGCGATGGCGGCGGACACGTTCCCGAACGACGTGCTCGAGCTCCAGGGCTTCCTCACCGGCGAGACGCGGATCCCGCACGTGCACGCGATGCCCGGGCGCGGGACGAACGTGCCGCTCTACATCCTCGGCTCGTCGCTGTTCGGCGCGCAGCTCGCCGCCGCGCTCGGCCTGCCCTACGCGTTCGCCTCCCACTTCGCGCCGCAGGCGCTCGAGCAGGCGCTCGCCGTCTACCGGGAGCGCTTCCAGCCGTCGGCGCAGCTCGGGCAGCCGTACGTCATCGCCGCCATCAACGTCCTGGCCGCCGACACCGAGGAGGAGGCCCGCGGGCACTTCGAGCAGCGCCGGCGGGAGTTCGCCCGGGGGATCTTCAGCCGGCCCGGGCGCCGGCTCGGCGACGCCGACCTCGACGCGGTGCTCGCGTCGCCCCAGGGCGCCATGGTCGATCAGATGCTCCGGTACACGGCGATGGGCGCGCCCGACGCGGTCGCCGCCTCCCTCGAGGACTTCCAGGCGCTCACGGAGGCCGACGAGCTGATCACCGCCCACCAGGCCGATTCCCTCGAGGGCCGCCTGCGGTCGCTCGAGCTCCTCGCCCAGGTGGCGGGCCTGCTCCCCGCCTGAGCCGCTCGTCACGCGCGTCCGAGCGCGGCTCGTCCGCGAACGCGCCCGCCGGCCGGCGCGGTGCCTGGCGCCTCCGGTCGTCCACCCCGGCGGCTAGCGCTCGAGGTCCCCGAGGGCGGCGGACGTCCGGAGCGCCCACGGGGTCGTGGTGAGGATCGCCAGCGCCACCACCACGGCGCCCGCGCCGGCGACGAACCACCAGACCGGGTGGCT
>DASVQH010000480.1:0-1660 GCA_036389195.1 Solirubrobacteraceae bacterium | reverse complement strand
CGCGCACCCGGTGGTCCGCCGCCTGCGCACCGCGCCCGGCGGCGCCCGCGCGCTGCGCCTCGGCCGGCGGCTCGCGGCGCGCGCCCGCGGCAGCGCGCCGCCCGAGGTGCTCGCCCGCCTTGACGAGCTCGGCCGCGCGGTGGCGGCGCAGGCGGCCGGCGGCCCGGCGACCGCCGCGCTGCAAGCGCGCCTGGAGGCGCTCGAGGACGTGCCGGCGCGGCTCGGCACGGTCAACCAGGCGCAGCGCGACGCGACGCGCGAGATCGCCGAGCGCGTCGACGGCCTGGCCCGCCACGTCGACGGGATGGGCAACCGGCTGGGCCACGAGATCGCCCAGGTGCGCGACCGCACGGGCGCCCTCGACGCGCGGCTCACCGTGATGGGCAAGAAGCACGACGCGCTGGCCATGGACATCCGCGAGCGGATCCCGGTCCACCCGGACGCCGACGAGCTGCCCGCGCCGGTCATCGTCGACCCCGAGAACTACGAGCGCCGCCTCGAGGAGCTCGGGGCGCTGCGGGTGAACCTCGGCTGCGGCGAGAAGCCGCTCGACGGCTACGTCAACGTCGACTTCCGGCCGCTCCCCGGCGTCGACGTGGTGGCCGACGTGCGCGGGCTGCCGTTCGAGCCGGGCACGGCGGCCGAGATCATGTCCGCCCACCTCGTCGAGCACTTCCGCCAGCACCAGCTCGAGACGGTGATCCTGCCCTACTGGCGCTCGCTGCTGGCGCCCGACGGCGTCCTGCGGATCATCTGCCCGAACTGGGCGGTGATGATCGAGCAGCTCAACGCCGGCGAGCTGGGCTTCACCGACTTCAAGACGGTGACCTTCGGGCTGCAGGACTACTCGGGCGACGACCACTTCGCGATGTACTCGCCCGAGACGCTGACCGCCGTGCTCCAGCGTGCCGGCTTCGGCCGTTTCGAGCTCGTCGAGGAGCGCCGCCAGAACGGCATGTCGCCGGAGATGGAGCTGGTTGCGCGGCCGGTCGCCGAAGAGCACCGCGCCGGCGCGGTGGCCTCGGCGTGAACGCCCTGCGCGCGGCGGTCGGCCGGCGCCTGCAGGCGGCGATCGACCGCCGCGTCGACGCCAGGCTCGCGCGCGCGCGAGAGGAGATCGTCGCCGAGGCGGTCGAGCGCACGCGCTACGCGGCGCTGCGCGAGCCGCAGCAGTTCGGCCCCCCGGGCCGCCTGCACCTGGCGCCGACGGCGCAGGTCAACGACGCGCTGTTCAACACGGTCTCCGGCTCGATCACGGTGGGCGACCATGCGTTCTTCGGCCACGGGGTCGCGGTGCTCACCGGCACCCACGACGTCGCGGTGACCGGCGCGCAGCGCGCGGCGGCGATCCCCGACGCGGGCCGCGACGTGGAGATCGGGCCCGGCGCCTGGGTGGCCAGCCGCGCCGTCGTGCTCGGGCCCTGCCGCATCGGCGCCGACGCGGTGGTGGCGGCCGGCGCCGTCGTCACCGGCGAGGTGCCCGCCGGTGCCGTGGTCGCCGGCGTGCCCGCGCGTCCGGTCAGAACCGTCGAGCGCACCTCCTAGGATGGACGCCGTGCACGCACCCGCACACGGGCAGCAGACGGTGGGCGCTCGCGCGGCGGAAGCCGGCGTGCCCGCGCCGGCGCGCCCGGGCGCGCTGGCCGTGGCCCGGCGGGTG
>DASVQH010000479.1:0-13061 GCA_036389195.1 Solirubrobacteraceae bacterium | reverse complement strand
GTCCGGGCGATTAGCTCAGTCGGTTAGAGCGCTTCTCTGATAAGGAAGAGGTCGGTGGTTCGAGTCCACCATCGCCCATGGCGCGACGCCACAGGCGCTCGCGCGCCCGCCGCCTCGCGGGCCACCGGGCGCCGCGCGGCGCCAACCTCGCCCGCCCCGCCGAAGCCGCGGGAGGCGCCCGGACCGCTGCCTATACTGGCGCGACCGCGGATTCGAGCCGAGGAGCGGCACAGCGTGCAGGAGATGGTCATCTACGGCGTGAGTTTCGACATGGTCGGCAAGCAGCCGATCGTGCTGCTCAAGGCCGTCGACACGAACAAATTCCTGCCGATCTGGATCGGCCACCCGGAGGCTGCCGCGATCCTGATGAAGCTCCAGGGTGCGTCGACCCCCCGGCCGATGACCCACGACCTGCTCTTCGACATGCTCGGCGAGCTCGACGTGTCGTGCACCCGCGTCTCCGTGACCGAGCTGCGCGAGAACACCTTCTACGCGCAGATCACGCTGAGCGTGAACGGCCGGGACGTGGAGATCGACTCCCGCCCGTCCGACGCGCTCGCGCTCGCGGTCCGTTCCGGGGCCCCGATCTTCGCGGCCGAGGACGTCATCGCCGAGTCGGCGATCGAGTTCGAGCACGAGGTCGAGGACACCGAGGAGGTCGTCGACAAGTTCAAGGACTTCCTCGACCAGGTCTCGCCCGAGGACTTCCGCGGCGGCGAGTAGCCGCCGCCCCGCTCAGGCCGGCGTCCGCGCCGTCGCCAGCGCGAGCACGCGCGAGACCAGCTCGTCGAACCCGATTCCCGCCGCCTCGGCCGCCTGGGGCAGCAGCGACGTCTCGGTCAGCCCCGGGATGGCGTTGGCCTCGAGCACGTAGAGCTCGCCCGTGGCCTCCTCGAGCATCAGGTCGACCCGCGCGAAGCCGTAGCACCCGTGCAGCTCGTACACGCGCAGCGCGAGCTCCTGCGCCCGGAACGTGACGTCCTCGTCGAGCTCGGCCGGGCAGGTGAACGCCGTCCGGCCGATCTCGTAGCGGGCCTCGAAGTCGTAGAAGTCGTCCTCGCGGGGGATCGCCTCGACGATCGGCAGCGCCTGGGCGCCCTCCGGCCCTTCCAAGACCGACACCGCCAGGTCGCGCCCCGCCACGTGACGCTCGAGCAGCACCTTGACGTCGTAGGAGAAGGCGGCGATCAGCGCCGGCGCCACCTCGTCGGCGGCCCGCGCGAACTTGATGCCCAGCGCCGAGCCGCCGCCGGCCGGCTTGACGACGATCGGGAACTCCAGCCGCTCCTCGATGGCCGGCAGCGCGCAAGCGGCGCCCAGCTCCTTGAACGCGGTCTCGTTGAAGGCGTAGAAGTCGGGCGTCGGGATGCCCGCGTCGCGCATCAGGTGCTTGGCCAGGACCTTGTCGGTGCAGCGGATGCACGCCGACGGCCCGGACGCCGTGTAGGGGATCCCGATCAGCTCGAGGAGCTCCTGCACCGTGCCGTCCTCGCCCTCGCGCCCGTGCAACGCCACGAACGCGACGTCCGGGCGCTCGGCCTGCAGCCGGTCGACGAGGTCGTGGCCGGCGTCGATGGCGATCGCCTCGTGGCCGAGCCGCTCCAGCGCGTCCTCGACCCGGGCGCCCGAGCGCAGCGAGACGGCGCGCTCGAACGAGCGCCCGCCCTTGAGCACCGCCACGCGGCTCATCGCTGGGCGCGTCGCAACGGAAGCACACGGCCCCCTTCGGCCGCCCCCGGCGCCGGCGCCGACGGCGGCTCAACGGCAGCGACAGGCGCGGCGGGCGCGGCGGGCGCGGCGGGCGCGGCCACCGGCCCGGTCAGCGTCGAGAACATCTGCACCTGCTCGCGCACGACCTTGCCGATCCGCCGCACGCCCTCGCGGATGTCGTCCTCGCCGACCCCCGAGAAGTTCAGCCGCATCTCCGAGCCACCACGGCCGTCGAGATAGGCCCCGCGCCCGGGCACGAAGGCCACGTTCTCGCGCAGGGCCCGCGCCAGCAGGTCGGTGGTGTCGATGTAGTCCGGCATCGTCGCCCAGATGAACAGGCCGCCCTCGGGCCGCGTCCACTGCGCTTCGCGCGGGAAGTGCTCGGCCAGCGCTTCGAGCATCGCGTCGCGCCGGCGCCGGTAGGTCTCGGTCAGCGTCGCGACGTACGCGCGCCAGTCCTGGGTCGCGAAGTAGGCCGCCACGAAGACCTGGCCGAACGTCGAGGAGCACAGGTCGGCGCCCTGCTTGCCCAGGCTGAGCTTCTCCAGCACGGGTCGCGGCGCGCTCGCCCAGCCCAGCCGCAGCCCGGGCGCCAGGATCTTCGAGAACGTCCCGAGGTAGATCACGTAGTCGCCGCCGTCGATCGAGCGCAGCGTCGGCTGCGGCTCGCCCTCGTAGCGCAGCAGCCCGTACGGGTTGTCCTCCAGGACGAGGATCTCGCGGGCGCGGGCGATCTCGACCAGCCGCCGCCGGCGCTCCAGGGACATCGTCACGCCGCCCGGGTTCTGGAACGAGGGGATCGTGTAGATGAACTTCGGCCGCCGCCCCTCGCCGTCGAGCCGCGCCAGGACCGCTTCCAGCGCGTCGATGCGCATCCCGTCGGCGTCCATGGGCACCTGGATCACGTCGGCCTGGAAGGCCGCCAGCGACGGGACGGCGCCCGGGTACGTCGGGCCTTCGGCGATCACCACGTCGCCCGGATCGAGCAGCGCGCGGCAGACCAGGTCGATGACCTGCTGGCCGCCGGCGGTCACGAGGAGGTCGTCGCGGTCGACGCGCATGCCCTCGGCCGCCATCACCGACGCGATCGCCGCCTTGACCTCGTCCAGCCCCTCCGTCGGCCCGTATTGCAGGGCTTTCGCGCAGGCGTCGCGCGCCACGCCGTCCATCAGCGACTCCATCAGCGCCGGCGAGAACGTCGACGTGTCCGGCAGCCCGCCGGCCAGCGAGATGACCTCCGGGCGGGCCGTGACCGCCATCAGGTCGCGCATCGCCGACGAGCGCATCCCTCGCGTCCGCGAGGCGAAGAGCCCGGCGTAGCGCTCGAGATCCCGCGTGGTTGAGCGGCCGCGTTCAGCCATCGGCCGGTGACGTCTCGTCTATCTTCATGCCGCCTTCGGGTAGGGCCTCCAACCTACAGATATGGATCTCGTTCTCGATCTCCTCCAAGGCGCCGGCCTGGCCGCCGCCATCGGCATCCGCCCCTTCCTGCCCGTCCTGCTGGCCGGCGCGCTTGCGTCCGCCGACCTCGGGCTCGACTTCGACGGCACCGACTTCGCCTTCCTGGAGAGCACGTGGTTCCTGCTCGCCGCGGTGGTCGGCGTCGCGCTGCTCGACCTCGTCGCCCGCCGCGGCGGCGCCGGGCTGAAGGTCCGGATCCCGATCCTCATCGGCGCGATCGCCATCGTCCTCGGGGCGCTGGAGAGCGGCGGCTCGCTGGCCGACCGCCACAACCCGGTGGCGCTGGGCATCGTCGTCGGCGCGGCGTGCGCCACGCTCGGCTACCTCGCGTCCCGCCAGCTCTTCGAGCGCGTCATGCGCCGGCTGGACCCGGACGCCCAGGGTGCGCTGCCGATCTACGCCGAGGGCGCCGCGCTCGCGGCAGCGGGGCTCTCGATCCTCTTCCCGCCGCTGGCGCTCGTCGTGCTGGCCGGCCTCGCGCTGCTGCTCGTGCGCGGCCGCCGGCGCACGGACGAGAAGTACGCCGGCCTGCGGATCCTGCGGTGAAGAAGCTCGTCCTCGCGGTCGTCGACGCGATGAAGCCCGCGATGCTCGAGCGGGCGATCTCGACCGGGAAGGCGCCCGCCATGAAGCTGCTGGCCGAGCGGGGCCAGCTCGTCGAGGAGTGCGTCGCCGCGTTCCCGTCGGTCACACCGGTCTGCGCGGCGTCGATCGCCACGGGCACCGGCCCGGACCGCCACCACATCCCGTCGATGAACTGGTTCGACCGCGAGGAGGGCCGCTACGTCGAGTACGGCACGAGCTTCAAGGCCTCGCAGGCGTTCGGCTTCAAGCGGTCGCTCACCGACACGATCTACAACATGAACGGCGAGCACCTCTCCAAGGACGTCGAGACGGTGTTCGAGACGCTGGACGACGCGGACGTCCGCACCGCGGGCACGACCTACCTCATGTACCGCGGTCGCCATCGTCACGAGGTGGCCAACGAGACGGCCCTGACGCGCCTGGCGGCGACGGTCTTCCGCAAGCCGGTGGACGGCCCCCGCGAGTTCTTCTACGCCGACATCTTCGCCAGCCGCCAGACGCCCTGCCGCTCGCAGCTCGGGCTCCCCGGCATGCGCGACCAGCACGCGGGCTGCGTCGGCTCCTACCTGGTCGAGAACGACCTGTTCGACTTCCTGCTCCTCTCGCTTCCCGACAACGACACCCACTCCCACAAGAACGGCCCGTTCGCGCAGGTCGCCTCGCTGGCCGCCGCCGACCGGCAGCTCGAGCGGCTGATGCACGCCGGCGGCGGCCCCGACCAGTTCCTCGAGGACCATGCGGTGATCGTCGTGTCCGACCACTCGCAGTCCCAGGTCGAGGAGGAGATCGACCTCTTCACGGCCTTCGAGGACTGGCGCGTGCTGCCGGCCAGCGGGCGCGACGAGGAGGCCGAGATCGCCGTCTGCCCGTCGTCGCGATCGGCCCAGGTCTACCTGCTCGACCGCGACCGACGGCGCGAGGCGGTGCCGCGGATCGCCGCCCTGTGCCTGAAGGTCGACGGCGTCGACCTCGCGATCAGCCGCACCGACCATCCGGACGGGGAGGCCAGCGTCCGCTCCGAGCAGGGCGAGCTGCGCTTCGCGCCCGGCGGCGACGTGACCGACCTCGGCGGCGGCCGCTGGAGCCTGGACGGCGACCATGCGGTCCTCGGCCTGGACATCCGCGACGGCGTCGTTCGCTCGGCGGACTACCCGGACGCGCTGGCCCGCATCTGGTCGGCGCTGCGGTGCCCGACCACCGGCGACGTCCTGCTGTCGGCCAAGCCGGGATACGAGTTCCTCGACTGGGGGCGCGCGCACCACGTCGGCGGCGGGTCGCACGGCTCGCTGCACGCGACGGACTCGCTGGGAGCGCTGCTGTGGTGCGGGACGGGGCCGGAGCGGGCGGACGCCAAGGAGCAGTGGACGCTGCGCGACGTGGTCCCGCTGGTACGGGCGCACTTCGGGCTCCCGGCCGCGGTGTGAGGCGCCTGGCGGCGACGGCGGTCGGCCTCGCCCTGGCCCTCGCGGTCCCGGCGAGCGCCGCCGCGGCGCAAGCCCCCGCCGTCAAGCCCAACAGCGCCGTCACGGTCCCTCCGTCGCTCGACAAGCCCCCGCCCGGCTACACCCGCACGGGGACCGAGGTCAGCCGGACCGCCGACGCCGTCGCCCGGATCCGCCGCGAGCGCGCCCGCTACGCGCACACCTACGCGCGGCCGTACCTGAAGGGCCCGCCGGCGCTGCGGCGCTGGCAGGTCTCGTTCTACGCCACGCTGCGCGCCGGCCGCAAGGAGATCGGGCAGGTGATCGTCGCGGACCGGACCGGCCGCGTGCAGGAGGTGTGGACCGGCCACCAGGTCGCGTGGACGATGGCCCGCGGCTACCCCGGCGCCTTCGGGCGCAAGGCCAACGCGCCCTACGTCTGGCTGACGCTGTGCGTCCTGTTCCTGCTGCCGTTCCTGCGCCCGCCGCTGCGCCTGCTGCACCTCGACCTCGCGGTGCTGCTGGCCTTCTCGGTCTCCTACGCGTTCTTCCAGGACGCGCGGATCGGCGTCTCGGTGCCGAGCGTGTATCCGCTGCTGCTCTACCTGCTCGTCCGCATGCTCGCCACGGCCGTCGCCCGCGCGCGCGGCCGCGAGCCGGCCGGCCGCCCGCCCCTGCGCCTCGCCGTCCCCTACGTGTTCCTGACGATCGCGGTGATCTTCCTGATCGGGTTCCGGATCGGCCTGAACATCGTCGACGGCAATGTGATCGACGTCGGGTACGCCGGCGTGATCGGCGCGGACCGCGTGCTCGACGGCGACCCCGTGTACGGCGGCTACCCGCCGGACAACCGGCGCGGGGACACCTACGGCCCCGTCAACTACTACGCCTACGTGCCGTTCGCGGCGGCGCTGCCGTGGGGCGGGCGCTGGGACGACCTGCCGGCCGCGCACGGCGCCGCCATCGCCTTCGATCTCGCGTGCGTGCTGCTGCTGTTCCTGGTCGGCCGGCGGATCCGCGGGCCGGGCCTGGGGATCCTGCTCGCCTATGAGTGGGCGACGTACCCGTTCACGCTGCTGGTCTCGAATTCCAACGCCAACGACGCGCTCCCGGCGGCGCTGACGCTGCTCGCGCTGCTCCTCGCCGGGCGTCCGCTCGCCCGCGGCGGCGCGGTCGCGCTCGCCGGGCTGACCAAGTTCGCGCCGCTGGCGCTCGCGCCCCTGCTGGCGACCTACCGGGGCGGGAGCCGGGCGGGGGAGTGGGGGGAGGGCAAGCCGCCCCGCGCGCTCGCCCGGCCCATCGCGCTGACGGCCGCCGGGTTCGCAGCGGCCGCCGCCGTCGTGCTCATCCCCGTCTTCCTGCTGGGGACGGACGCCCGCGAGCTCTACGACCGGACGCTCGGCTTCCAGAACGAGCGCGGCTCCCCGTTCAGCGTCTGGGGCCTCTACGACCTGCCCGGCCTCCAGACCGTCGCCAAGCTCGCCGCCGTGGCGCTGGCGCTGCTCGTCGCGTTCGTCCCGCGCCGTCGCGACGTCGTCGTCCTCGCCGCGCTCGGCGCGGCCGTGCTGATCGCCCTGCAGCTCGGCGTGAGCCACTGGTTCTACCTGTACCTGGTCTGGTTCTTCCCGCTGGTGCTCGTCGCGCTGCTCGCGCCGCACACCGAGCCGGACCCGCCGCCGCCGCTCCTCTAGGGCGCCGCCCGCAGCACCGGCTCGATCGCGCGGGCCTTCCGCGGCTCGTCCGCGCAGCGGATCAGCACGCCCATCAGCCACGGGTCGCCCTCGGCCGCGTCGTAGCGGATCGGCATGTGGGTCTTCATGGTGGCGATCGACTGCTCCTTGCGCACCCCGATGACGCCGTCGCGCGCGCCGGTCATCCCGACGTCGGAGATGTAGGCGGTGCCGCCCGGGAGGACGCGCGCGTCGTTGGTCGGGACGTGGGTGTGGGTGCCGACGACCGCGGTGACGCGCCCGTCGAGGTACCAGCCGAGCGCGACCTTCTCGCTGGTCGCCTCGGCGTGCATGTCCACGAGGACGTGGTCGGCGGCGCGCACCTCGGTGAGCGCCGCGTCGATCTCCACGAAGGCCGGCCGGCCCGCCTGCATGTACAGGTTCCCGCTCAGGTTGACCACGCCGAGCGACACGCCGTCGCGCTCGACCACGCACGTCCCGTGGCCCGGCTGGGAACGCAGGAAGTTGGCCGGGCGGACGATCCGCGGCTCGGCGTCGAGGTACGGGTAGACGTCGCGGTGGCGGTAGGTGTGGTTGCCGAGCGTGATGGCGTCGGCGCCCGCCGCGAAGAGCTCGTCGGCCGTCTTGGGCGTGATGCCGATCCCGCCGGCCGAGTTCTCGCCGTTGACGACGACGAAGTCCAGCCCGAGCTCCTCGCGCAGCGCCGGGACGAGCGTGCGGAAGGCGCGGCGGCCGACCGCGGCGACGACGTCGCCGACGAAGAGGATCGAGGTCACGGCCCGGCACGCTAGCGGCCGCGCCGCCGCCTTCCGCATACTTGACGAGAGCATGTCCACGCGCGAGGACACCGAACCGGCACCGGGCGAGACCGCCCCGCACGACCCGGAGCCGCTCTCCGCACCGGCCGGCGCCGTCCCGGCGACGCCGCCCGTCGCGCCCGTCGTCGTGCCCCGCTGGGTCCAGCTCGTGCTGCTCCCGCTGGCCATCCTCGGCGCCTACGGGCTCATCCGCGCCGCCGGGCCGATCGCGCTGCTGTTCATCGTCTCGAGCCTCATCGCGCTGCTGCTCAACCCGTTCGTCACGCTGCTGCGGCGCGCGCGCTTCCCCCGCGGGCTGGCGGTGCTCACCGTGGTCCTCTCGCTGCTGCTCGTCGTGGGCGGGATCGGGACGCTGCTGGCCAACCCGATCGCCGACCAGGTCTCCGCGCTGCAGCGCAACGTCCCCGAGCTGGTGCGCAACGCCAACTCGGAGCTGGCGGACCTCCAGGACTGGCTGGACAAGAAGGGCGTCGACATCCAGGTCAAGGAGCCCGGCGAGTCGGCGCTGCAGACGCTGGGCCAGCAGCTGACCCGCGGCTCCGGGGATCTCGTGGCCTTCACGCGCGACGCGCTCACGCTGCTCGTGGAGGCGTCGATCGCGCTGATCCTGATCGCCGTGGTGAGCATCTACATGCTGCTCTACGGCGAGCGGATAGGGCAGGTGGTGCGCGCGATCGTCCCCCGCGGCGACGGCTCGCCCGAGGACGACTTCCCGTCGCGGATCCAGAAGGCGGTGTTCGGCTACGTGCGCGGGCAGCTGCTGTTCTCGCTGATCATGGGGTTCAGCTGCGGGCTGATGCTCTACGTCCTCGGGTCGGTGGGGATCTTCGAGGAGGGCAGGACCTACGCGCTGTTCTTCGGCGCCTTCTACGGGCTGGCCGAGCTCATCCCGTACGTCGGGCCGGCCATCGGCGGCCTGCCGGCGGGGCTGATCTGCCTCTTCGGGCCGGACCCGATCGACGCGCTGTGGCTGTTCATCGGCTTCGTCGCGCTGCAGCAGATCGAGGGCCACATCGTCGCGCCGCAGGTCTTCGGCCACTCGCTGCGCATCAACCCGCTGCTGGTGATCTTCGCCCTGCTGATGGGCGGCCAGCTCTACGGGTTCATCGGCGCGTTCGTCGCGCTGCCGATCGCCGCGATCATCCGCGAGACCGCCATCTACTTCCGGCGGCATCTCGTCCTGGAGCCGTGGCCGCGCGTGGCGATCGCCGGCCCAGCCCCGCCGACGGGGTCGCCACCGCCGGCCAAGCCGCTGTCGGGGGCCGGGTCGGGCGTCGGCGCGACGGTCGTGCCGCCCGCCGCCGCGCCGTGCCCGGAGTGCGGGGCCGAGCTGGCGCCCGAGGCGACGCGCTGCACCGCCTGCGGGACGGAGCTCGGTGCGCCGGATGACGCGCGTGCGGCCGCGTCGACCGCCCCCGGGTAGCCTCG
Organism: Solirubrobacteraceae bacterium; assembly: GCA_036389195.1. GTDB lineage: Bacteria > Actinomycetota > Thermoleophilia > Solirubrobacterales > Solirubrobacteraceae > JACCYI01. Next base: position 3,947 of record DASVQH010000479.1, on the reverse strand, counting down.
GGCGTCCATGGCCGTGCCGTCGAGCGCCACCGCCGCCCGGACCGCGCTGCGCGTCGAGGGGGTCACCAAGACCTACGGCGAGCGCCGCGCGCTGCAGGGCGTCTCCTTCGCCGCCGCGGCGGGCGAGCGCCTGGCGATCATCGGACCCAACGGCGCGGGCAAGACCACGCTGCTCCAGATCGTCGCCGGCTCGCTCGGGCCGAGCGCCGGGACCGTCTCGCGGCCGCCGGCCGAGATCGGCTGGGTCCCGCAGCAGCCCGCCCTCTACGGCAAGCTCTCCGTCGCGGAGAACCTGCGGCTGTTCGCGCGCCTGGAGCGGGTGGCCGACCCGGACGCGGTGGTCGAGCGGATGCTCGCGCAGACCGGCCTGGCGGCCCGCGCCGGCGACGAGGTCGGCCGGCTGTCCGGCGGCAACCAGCAGCGCGTGAACATCGCCATCGGCCTGCTCGGCGACCCCGAGGTGCTGCTCCTCGACGAGCCGTCGTCGTCGCTGGACCCGCGCCAGCGCGCCATCCTGTGGGAGTTCGTCGGCGGGCTGGCCGAGCGCGGCACGACGGTCATCTACTCGACGCACAACGTCGCCGAGGCGGAGCGCTACGCCGATCGCGTCCTCGTGCTGGCCGACGGGGAGCTGCTCTTCGCCGGTTCACCCGCGGAGCTGCACAAGGCGGTCGACGACGGCGCCGCCGACTTCGAGTCCGCGTTCGTCGCGTTCCTGCGCGAGCGGGGGCACTGAGCGCCGTGCACGGCGTCCGCTGGCTGCTGCTCAAGGACCTGCAGATCCTGCGGCGCTCCCCGCTGCTGGTCTCGCTGCTCGTCGTCTACCCGATCGTCATCGCCGTCCTGATCGGCTTCTCGCTCTCCAGCCCGCCCGGCAAGCCGAAGGTCGCGTTCGCCAACCTCGTGCCGCCCGGCCAGGGCGAGTTCGACGCGGGCGGGACGCGCCTGAACGCCGCCGCCTACTCCGACGAGCTCTTCAAGTACGTCGACCCGATCCGCGTCGGCACACGCGCGGAGGCGATCGCCAAGGTGCGCGACGGCGAGGCGATCGGCGCGCTCGTCGTGCCGGCCGACGTGGTCTCGAAGCTCGAGGGCGCGGTGAACCTCTCCGGCTCGCCCGAGCGCCCGACGGTCGAGGTCTTCTACAACGCCGAGGACCCGCTCAAGCGCCAGTACGTCGAGTCGCTCGTCGAGGCGCGGCTCGGGGACGCCAACCGCGCGCTCAGCGGGGAGCTGACCAAGCTGGCCGGCCGCTACCTGAACATCCTGCTGGCCGGCGGCGAGTTCTCGGTGCTCGGCCGCAGCTTCAGCGTGCTGGGGCTCGAGCGCTCGCGGACGATCCTGGAGGCGACGATCGCCTCGCTGCCGCGTGACGCGCCCGAGCGGATCGCCCTGCGCCAGGTCTCGGACTTCGCCAAGCTCGCGATCGACAACCTGGATCTCTCCGACGAGGTCCTCGCTTCGGTGGGCAGCCCGGTGCGCGTCAAGCAGACGGTGCTCAACGGCCGCAAGACGCCGCTCGACGCCTACGCCGTGGCCGTCGCGGTGGCGATCTCGCTGATGTTCGTGACGCTGCTGCTGGCCGCCGGGATGCTGGCGCTCGAGCGCGAGGAGCACGCGTTCGCGCGGCTCGTGCGCGGTCTCGTGTCGCGCGGCGGGCTGCTCGCCGAGAAGATCGGCCTCGCGGCGCTGTGCTCGACGGCGGTGACGCTCGTGATGGTCGCCGGCCTCGCCGCGTTCGTGGGGCTCGACTGGAGCCGCGCCGCGCTGTGGCTGGTGGCGCTGGCCTTCAGCGCCCTGGCGTTCGCGGCGATGGGCGTGGCGATCGGCGGCCTCGCCCGCGAGGTGCGCGCCGCGTCGCTGCTGGCGTTCCTGCTCTCGCTGCCCGTCGCCTTCCTTGCCCTCGTTCCCAGCGGGTCGGTGGCGAAGGGGCTCTACGACGCCGTCCAGGTGGTGTCGGCGCTGTTCCCGTTCAAGCCCGCCCTGCAGGCGCTCAACGCGGCGCTCAACGACGCCGATCCCGGCCTGCTCGGGCCGCTCGCCCACCTCGTGGCGCTCACGCTCGCCTTCGGGCTGATCGCCCGGCTGGCGCTGCGCCGCTTCGCGTGAAGCTCCGCGCGGTCGCCGCGTGGCTGCTCGCCGTCCCCGCCACGGCCTGGGCGGTGATGCGCCTCGGCGGCCTGGAACGCGGCTACCCGCTCGTGCAGGTCATGACGTTCACGCCCTACGCGGCCGTGGCCGCGGGCGTCGCCGCGATCGTCGCCGCGGTCCTGCGCCGGCGGGTCGCCGCGGTGGTCGCGGCGGTCAGCGCGCTGGCCCTGGCGATCGTCGTCGCGCCGCGCGTGCTCAACCAGGAGGGGACGGCGGCGCGCGGCCCGACCCTGCGCGTGCTCAGCGCCAACGTCTACTTCAGCAAGGTGCGGGCCCGCGACCTCGTGGCGCTCGCGCGCCGCGAGCGCGCCGACCTGGTCTCCGTGCAGGAGCTGACCCCGGAGCTCGACGCCGAGTTGGCCCGCGCGTTCCCCCACCGGATCGCCGACCCGCGCCCCGGCGCGTTCGGGACCGGCCTGTACTCGCGCTTCCCGCTGCGGCGCGTGCCCGGGCCGCGCGACACCCGCCACGCCCAGTCGGCGGCCGAGGCGCGGCTGCCGGGCGGGCGCACCATCCGGATCGTCGCCGTCCACCCGCACGCGCCGCTCGGCCGCGGCTCGATGGCCGGCTGGAAGCACGATCTGCGCGCGCTCCCGCCGGCCCGGCCGCGGACGATCCTCGCCGGCGACTTCAACGCCTCGATCGACCACCGCGAGCTGCGGCGGCTGATCGACACCGGATACCGCGTGGCGGCCGAGGAGGCGGGCGTCGGGCTCGTCCCCACCTGGCGCGGGAGTCGCCGGTGGCTGCCCGCGGTGACGATCGACCACGTGCTGGTCGGCTCAGGGATCGCGACCGCCGACGCCGCCGTCCACGACCTGCCGGGGTCAGATCACAACGCCGTCACCGCCGAGCTGGTCGTGCGCTGAGTCCTAGACTCGGAGCGATGGCGTTCCCCGAGACACGGCTGCGGCGGCTGCGCAAGACGGGCGCGCTGCGCGCGCTCGTGCGCGAGACCACGCTCGACGTCTCCCAGCTCGTCTATCCGATGTTCGTCGTCCACGGGTCCGACACGCGGACCCCGATCGCCTCGATGCCGGGGATCGACCACCTCTCGATCGGCCACGCCGTCGAGGAGGCGGGCGAGGCGGCCGCGCTCGGGATCCCGGCGGTGATGCTCTTCGGCCTGCCCGCCGCCAAGGACGCGGAGGGCTCGGGCGCCTGGGACGACGAGGGCGTCATCCAGCTCGCCACGCGCGCGATCAAGGCCGCCCACCCGGACCTCCTGGTGACGACCGACCTCTGCCTGTGCGAGTACACGAGCCACGGGCACTGCGGGGTGCTGCGGCGCGACGGGATCGTCGACAACGACCAGACGCTCGAGCTGCTGGCGCGCACCGCGGTCTCGCAGGCGGCCGCCGGCGCCGACGCCATCGTGCCCAGCGACATGATGGACGGGCGCATCGGCGTCCTTCGGCGCGCCCTCGACGAGCAGGGGCTCGCCGAGACGCCGATCATCGCCCACTCGGCCAAGTACGCCTCGGCCTTCTACGGCCCGTTCCGCGAGGCCGCCGACTCGGCGCCCGCGATGGGCGACCGCCGCGGCTACCAGATGGATCCGGCCAACGCGCAGGAGGCGGTCCGCGAGGCGCAGCTCGACGTCGCCGAGGGCGCCGACGCCGTCATGGTGAAGCCGGCGGGCCCGTACCTCGACGTCCTGCGCGCGGTCGCCGAGGCGGTCGACGTGCCGGTCGCGGCCTACCAGGTCAGCGGTGAGAACGCGATGGTCGAGGCGGCGGCCGCGCAGGGCTGGATCGACCGGCGGCGGATCGTCCTCGAGACGCTGTCCGGCATCC
>DASVQH010000478.1:0-7170 GCA_036389195.1 Solirubrobacteraceae bacterium | reverse complement strand
GTCAGTGCCGGGTCGAGCGCGATCGTGTCCCCGCCGGCGCCCAGCTCGGCGCGGACCGAGGTCGCTCCGGTGCACGTCGCCTCGCTCGCGCTGACTCGGGTGCACCCGGGGCCGGCGCTCAGCGGCGCGCCGGTGTCGCGCACCTGCAGGCCGCCGCCGGCGGCGGGCGCGACGGTCACCCGGTTGCTCGCGGTGCCGCGCCGGATCAGGAGCTCGCCACCGCGGACCAGCGCGCCGTCCTCGGTGTAGCGCGCGACGGCGAAGTCGACCGCGAAGGTGGTGTGGTCGACCACGGCGCCGGCGACCACCAGCTTGTCGTCGGGCTGGCGGGCGATGTCGTAGGCGTCGGCCGCGCGCGTCCCGAACGCGGTCGTCAGCCGGCCGTCGCCGTCGAAGCCGGGGTCGGGCGTCCCGTCGGGGCGCACCCGCGCCAGCGCGAACGACGAGGTGTCGCCGCTCGCCGGCCCGGCGGACCCTGCGACCACCACCCCCTGCGGCCCCGCATCCACGATGTCCCCGGGATAGGCGCTGAGCGTTCCGAACGCGACGACGGTCCGGCCGTCGCCCGAGAAGCCGGCGTCCGGGGTGCCCGCGCCGTCGGTCTTCAGGAGGCCGAACCCGGCCCGGCCGGCCTCGTCGCGCGCGCCCCCGGCGAGCACGAGCGAGCCGTCCTGCCGGACGACGAGGCCGCGCGCGTAGGACTCGCCGCTGCCGACGTCGTAGGTGCGGTAGCCCGGGGCGCCGAGCGCCGTGTCCGGCCCGCCGGTCGAGGTGAACCCGGCCAGGAGGAAGCTCAGCCCGCTGCCGTTGTCCTGTCCGGCCACGACGATGCGGCCGCCGTCGCGGAGCGCCACCGCCTCGCCGCGCGCGCTCGAGCCGGGGAGGTCGGCGACCGCGATGCCGTCCCCGTCGAAGGTCCCGTCGGGGGCGCCGGCGTCGGTGTAGCGGACCACGGGGAGGACCTCGTCGGCGAAGCCCTCCTTGGCGATCTCGCCGTACCCGGTCACCACGACCTTGCCGTCGGCCTGCAGCGCCACGTCATAGGCGCCGGCGTTGCCGCCGATGGCGGTCAGCACGCGGCCGTCGCCGCTGAAGCCGGTGTCCCGCACGCCGTCGCTCGTGAGCTGCGCGACGGCGATCTGGGCGCCCTCCTCTCCGGGCACGCGAGCGGACCCCGCGAGGACGACGCGGCGGTCGGAGCGGACGGCGACCGCGGTCGCCCGCGCCGAGAGGCCCGGGAACTCGACGGTCGCCCGCCCGTCGCCGTCGAACGTCGGGTCGAGCTTCCCGCTCGGCAGATAGCGCGCGACCGCGAACCGCGTCTCGGAGACATGGCCGGCGACCACCAGCTTGCCGTCGGGGTCGACCGCGATCGCCGAGCCTTCCGCCTGCTCCCCGGCGAACTCGGTGGTGACGCGTCCCTGGGAGCCGAAGCCCGGGTCGAGGCCGATGGCCTGCGCGGACCCGGGCGCGACGAGCAGGAGGACGACGGCGGTGAGCAACGTGAAGCGGAGCATGCCCGACTCTCCCATCGCCGCCCGACGGCCGTCAAGGAACCGGTCTGACACGGCGCGCGTACGGCATAGGATCGCGCCCATGAGCGAGCCGACCAAGTACCTGCTGCCCGAGGACGCGATCCCGACCCACTGGGTCAACCTGCTGCCGGAGCTTCCGGGCGAGCCGCTGCCGCCGCTCAACCCGGGGACGGGGCAGCCCGCAGGGCCCGAGGACCTGACCCCGATCTTCCCGATGGGGCTGATCGCGCAGGAGGTCTCGATGGAGCCGGAGGTCGTGATCCCCGACGAGGTCCGGCGCGCCTACGGGCTGTGGCGCCCGACGCCGCTGTTCCGCGCCCGGCGCCTGGAGGCGGCGCTCGGCACGCCCGCCAAGATCTACTACAAGTACGAGGGCACGTCGCCGGCGGGCTCGCACAAGCCCAACAGCGCGATCCCGCAGGCCTACGAGAACGCGCAGGCCGGCATCTCCAAGCTGTGCACGGAGACCGGCGCCGGCCAGTGGGGCTCCTCGCTGGCCTTCGCGTGCAGCCTGTTCGGGCTGGAGTGCGAGGTGTTCATGGTCGGCTCGAGCTACGACCAGAAGCCCTACCGCCGCTCGATGATGCAGACGTGGGGCGCGTCGGTGCACCGCTCGCCGTCGGACCGCACCGAGTCCGGCCGCTCGCAGGCCGACCACCCGACCGGGTCGCTCGGCATCGCGATCTCCGAGGCCGTCGAGGTCGCCGCGCAGGACCCCGACTGCAACTACGCGCTCGGGTCGGTCCTCAACCACGTGCTCCTGCACCAGACCGTCATCGGGCAGGAGGCGATCCTGCAGATGGAGCTGGCCGGGGCCGAGCCCGACGTCATCGTGGGCTGCGTCGGCGGCGGCTCGAACTTCGCCGGCCTGGTCTTCCCGTACCTGCGCCGCGCCCGCGAGGGCAAGTCGCGCGCCCGGATCGTCGCCGCCGAGCCCGCCGCGTGCCCGACCTTGACCCGCGGTGTCTACCACTACGACTTCGGCGACACGTCGGGCCTGACGCCGCTGATGCCGATGTACACGCTGGGCCACGACTTCGTGCCGCCGCCCGTCCACGCCGGCGGCCTGCGCTACCACGGCGGCGCGCCGATGGTCTGCGGGCTCGTCCGCGCGGGCGTCGTCGAGGCGCGCGCCTACCGGCAGAACGACACGTTCGCCGCCGCCGTGCAGTTCGCCCGCACGGAGGGGATCATCCCCGCGCCGGAGTCCGCGCACGCGATCCGGGCGGCGATCGAGGAGGCCCAGGCGGCCACCGAGGCGGGCGAGGACCGCACGATCCTCTTCGGGCTCTCCGGCCACGGCGACTTCGACATGGCCGCCTACGACGCGTACCTGTCGGGCGAGATGGTCGACCCGGAGTTCTCCGAGGCCGACATGGAGTCCGCCCTGGCGCGGCTCCCGGAGGCGCCGGCGATCGCCTAGGGCGCGGGGGTGGTGAACGTGGTGTCGCGACCGCGGGCGGTGCCGCCCGCGCTCGTGGCCACGGTGCGGAAGTGGTACGTCGTCTGCGGCTGCAGGCCGGTCAGCTTCAGCGTCGCCGACCGCGGCTCGCCGGGGACGTCCCACGTGCCCGGCGCCACCGCGCCGCTGACCATCCCGTAGCCCGTCGTCAGCCCGTACTCGAAGCGGACGGTGGTCGTCGCGCCCCGCGGGTCGACCGACCCCCACAGCCGCGCGGTCGTCGGGGAGAGGTCGAACGCGCCGTGCGACAGCCCCATGACGGGCGGCTCGAGCCCCTCGGTGGCGAACGCGACGTCGCTGCCGTTCGTGCGCCCGAACTGGTTCTCCGCGACGAGGCGGACGTGGTAGCCCGTGTTCGGCGCCAGGCCGCGCAGGGTGCCGAGCGCCCGGTGGCGGGCGCTGCCGCCGGCGATCGCGACGGCCGGGGTGCGCAGCCCGTACGCCGTCGTGCGGCCGTACTGGAACCAGTAGGTGGTGGGGGCGCCGGCCGGGTTCACGACCCCGTCGAGGTGGACCCGGTCGCCGGCCGGGCGCTGCGGCTCGGGCGGCGCGAGGACCGGCGCGCCGGCCGCCGTGCGGAAGACGAGGATCTCGCTCTGCGTCCTGCCGTTCCGGTTGCGTGCGACCATGCGGAACGCGTACTCGGTGTCGGGCAGCAGGTCCTCGAGCGTGAAGGTCACGTCGTGGGAGCCCGAGGTCGCGTAGAGCTCGCGGTCGGCGTTCGGGGAGAAGCTGTCGCCGACGGGCGTGCGCCGGACCTCGTAGCCGAAGTCGGTGTCGCCGTTGGGCGTGATGGTCAGCGCCACCTCCGCCGTCGTCGTGGTCGTGGAGACCTTGCGCACGTTGGTGATGCCCGGCGGCGGCGGCTGCACCGTCGTCCACTTGCCCTCGGTGCGCGTCGTGCCGCGCGCGTTCTCGGCGACCACCCGGTAGAAGTAGGTCTGGTCGGCGATGAGGTCGTCGGGCAGCTCGAAGGTGACGTAGCGGTTCTCGGTGCCCAGCCCGAGGTCCTTGGCGGGCGTCCGCTCCGCGTAGCCGTCGTCGAGCCCGTACTCGACCCAGGCGGTCGTGGGGGCGCCGTTGGGATCGAGGATCGTGGTGATCGTCGTCGGCTCGCCGCGGGTGCTGGTGGCGTACGGGATCGCCGGCGCCGCGGCCGCGGCGGTGCGGAAGGTCCGGTCGGCGCCCGCGGCCGTCTCGCCCGACTCGCCCGTGCCGATCACCCGGTAGTGGTAGGTCGTCGCGGCCGCCAGCCCGGCGGTCTCGAACGCCACGCTTCCGTAGCTGCCGGGGGTGATCGCCGGGGTCCGCGACCCGTACTCCGTCGTGGTGCCGTACTCGAAGCGCGCGTCGACCGTGGCGTTCGCGCCCTTGGTCACGGTGCCGCGCAGCGTCGCCCTCCCGGCGAAGATCGACGCCGGCGCGAGCGTGGTGGCGGCCGGCGGCGCCTTGGCCACGACCAGCTCCCGGTCGTCGCCGGTCGCGCGGCGCCCGTCCGCGGTCGTGAACACGAGGCGGAAGTGCTGCGTCGTGCCGGCCGCCAGGCCGGTCACCGGCGCGCTCACCGCCTCCGGGGTCGCCGACGCGGTGCGGCTCACCTCCGGCGTCCGGGTGCCGTAGGCGGTGGTCGACCCGTACTCGAAGGCGTAGCTGCCGGCCGCGCCGTCGGCGTCGAGCGTCCCGTGCAGGGCCGCCGCGGACGAGGTGATCTCGGTCGCCGTCCCGGTGATTGCGCGCGGCGCGGTCGCGGGCTCGGCGGCGTTCCAGCGCAGGGCGACGGCGCCGGCCTCGGCGAGCGCTGGAGTCGTGCCGGCGTTGAAGCCGTCGACCATGATCCAGTAGGTCTGGCCCGCCTGTGCGGGGAAGGTGACGCGACTGGTCAGGCGCGTGCCGGCGTCGTCGTTCTCGGCGACCTTGGTCAGCACGCCGCCGGCCCGCGTGTAGACGCCGAGGACGGTGTCGAACGCGCTCCTCGCGGTGGTGAACGAGGCGGTCTGGGCGGCCGGGGCGGTCCAGCGCCACCAGACCGAGTGCCCGCCGGGGTGGCCCGCCGGGGAGGGGTCAGAGGCGCTCCGCGTGGCCCGGGTGCTCAGGCCCTGCGCCGAGCCGGTGGCGCCGGTCAGCTCGACCGCGCCGTCCTGCTCGTCGTTGCCGGGCGTCGAGCCCGAGGCGATGAGGCGGAACGAGCGCTCGGCCGGCGTCGGATCGGGCCGCCCGTCGGCGCCGACCGCGCGGAAGCGGGCGGTGTGCGACCCGGGCGCGACGAGATCGTCGGGGGCGTACGGGGAGGTGCAGCGGGCCCAGGCGGCGCCGTCGATCGCGCACTCCAGGTGCGCCCCCGGCTGGGTGGCGACCACGCTGAACGGTCGCGGGAGCCCCGCGCTCGTGGGCGACGGGCCGGAGCGGATGACGGTGTCGGCCGGCTCGGCGCCGGCCGGGGCGGCGCCGACCGTGAAGCGGACCTCGGCCCCGCGGGTCAGGGCGTTGCCGGCCGTGTCGCGGATGCCCTGGGCCCGGACCGTGTAGGCGTGGTCGGCCGTCAGCGCGGCGGCGGGGCGGACGGTCACCGCCGGCGGCGCGTCCGCGTACTCGACCGCGGCCGGCACCGGTGCGCCGGTGGTTGCGTCGGTGAGCGTGACGGTCGCCGTGGTGACGCTGGCCGGGGCAAGCGCCCGGGCGAGCTCGAGCCGCGGCGCGACGGTCAGGGGCGCGCCGGCGGAGGCGGGCGCCGGCTCGGCCGCGCGGATCCAGGCGCCGGCGGCGGGCGCGCTCTCGGTGATCTGGGGGAGCAGGTCCACGCCGGATCCCAGGTCGTCGAGCGCCAGGTCCGGCGCGCCGTCGCCGGTGAGGTCGCCGACCTCGAGCCAGCCGTAGTAGCCGCTCGTCGGGTAGCCGTACGCGGACGTGAGCCCGCCGAGCGGCGTCTGGAAGTGGACGGCGACGTGGGTCCCGCTGCCGGGGTAGCGCAGGCCGCTGGCGTGCGTCACCACGACGTCCTGGCGCCCGTCGCCGTCGACGTCGCCGGTGGCGATCTGCCGCGGCCGCTCGGCCACCGCGTAGGCGAAGGGCCGGGCGAGCGTGCCCGTGGTCGTCTGCGCGTGGACCTGAAGCCCCTGGTCGCCGCGGTCGCCCTGGATCGCCACCACGTCCTGGCGGCCGTCACCGGTGACGTCGGCGATCGCGATGTCGGTGCAGCAGGTCAGCGACGTCGTCGCGGCCGGGGAGGCGACCGCCGCCGCGAAGGTGCCGTCCGACAGCTGGCGGCGGACGTACAGCCCGTTGCGCCCGGTCGTCACCAGATCGGGGCGCCCGTCGCCCGTCACGTCGCCCACTTCGAGGTTCTCGGTCCCGTCCGGCATCGGCACCGTCCGCCGCTGCCATGCGCTGCCGTTCCACCTGCGGACGGCGACCGCGTCGGGCGTGGCGGTCAGGATCTCGGGGCGGCCCGCGCGGTCGAGGTCCGCGATCTTCAGGCGAACCGGGCTCGCTTCGGCCGTGATCAGCAGGGACGGCAGCAGGCCGCCCGACGCCTGGCCGCGGAACACCTGCACGCCCCGTTCGCCGGTGGCCACGACGTCGTTGCGCCCGTCGCCGGAGACGTCGGCCACCGCCAGCTCGTCGACGTAGCCCTGGGTCGGCAGCGGCGGCCGCGCGACGAGCCCCTCGCCCGGCGCCTGCGCGCTGACGTCGAGCTGGAAGCCGTCGCTGTGCACGAGGTCCGGAAGCTGATCTCCCGTGACGTCGGCGATCGCCAGGCGCCCGTACGCCCGCGCGGTGCCGGGGATCCGCTCGACCTGGCCGAAGCGGGCGTCGGGCTGCTCGGATCCGGCCGTCTGGCCGACCCGGATGGTGTAGGGCGTGGTCGCCGCGTTGGCGTTGCTGACCCGGACGACGTAGCGCCCGGCCGTGCGGGCGTGGAAGACCAGCTGCTCGGCCGAGCCGCCGGTCGCCGCGGCCTGCTGGTCGGCGCGCGCGATGCGGCGCAGCGACGGGTCGAGGACCTCGAGCTGCGGGTCGCCCTCGGTCAGCGGGTGCTCGTCGGCCGTCACCGCGTGATCCGAGGACGGCGCCTCGACGTCGACGTAGATCCAACCCGGCGCCTTCACGTCGAGCGCGAAGTGGTCGACGTCGCCGGCCGGCGCGAGCGTCTGCTCGGCGGGCGCGAAGCAGCAC
>DASVQH010000477.1:0-5702 GCA_036389195.1 Solirubrobacteraceae bacterium | reverse complement strand
CGCACGCGGGCCGCGACGCCGTCCGCGCCGCGCTGCCGGCGATCCGCGCGCTGGGCGCCGCGCCCGCGCACACCAAGCTCGTGTGGGCGCGCAGCGCCTCGGCGGCCTATCCCGTCTACGTCGGGGAGGGGCTGGTCGCGTCCGGGTTCTGGCCCGTCGAGGGGCGCCGGTTCGTCGTCACCGACGCCGCGGTCGGCCCGCTCTACGCGCCGCAGGAGCCGGCGGCGACGATCGCCCCCGGCGAGCAGCAGAAGACGCTGGCCACGGCCGAGCACGTGCTGCGCCGGCTCGCCCGCGCCGGCCTCGACCACGACGGCGTCGTGGTGGCCCTCGGTGGCGGCGTGGTGGGGGACCTGGCCGGCTTCTGCGCCGCGGTCTACCAGCGCGGCGTGCGCGTGGTGCAGGTCCCGACGACGCTGGTCGCCCAGGTCGACTCGGCCTACGGCGGCAAGACGGGGGTGGACCTGCCCGAGGGCAAGAACTACGCCGGCGCCTACCACCAGCCGGCCGCGGTGCTCGTCGACCCGTCCGTGCTGCGCACGCTGCCGCCGGCCGAGCTCGCCGCGGGCTGGGCGGAGGTCGTCAAGACGGCGCTGATCGCCGGCGGCGCGCTGTGGGACCGGGTGCGCCACGGTCCCGCGGAGGTGGATCGCGACCTGGTGCTCGCGTGCGCGCGGACCAAGCTCGCCGTGGTGGCCGAGGACGAGCGCGACGCCGGGCGCCGCCAGGTCCTCAACCTCGGGCACACGGTCGGCCACGCGATCGAGACCGCGACGGGCTACGCGCGCTATCGGCACGGCGAGGCGGTCGCCCTCGGGCTGCTGGCGGCGCTCACGCTGTCCGAGCGCCACGGGCTGCGCGCCGAGGTCGCCGGACTGCTGCACGCGCGCGGGCTCCCGACCCGGCTGGCGCCGGAAGTGGACCTGGAGGCGGTGCAGGCCGCGGTGGCCGGCGACAAGAAGCGGCGCGGCGGCCGCGTCGGGTTCGTCCTCGTCGACGCGCCCGGCGACGTGCGCACCGGCTGCCCGGTCGGCGCGGACGAGCTGCGCGGCGCGCTGGAGGAGCTGGCCGCCTGATGGCCCTGCGCAACCGCGTCGCGATCCTCCACGGCGTCAACCTCGACGCGCTCGACCGCCGCCCGGCCGAGCACTACGGCGGGTTGACCTTCGCCGCGCTGGAGCACGCGGTCGACGGCTACGCCCGCGCGCTCGGCCTCGATCCGCGCTTCTTCCACTCCAACCACGAGGGCGAGTACGTCGAGGAGCTGCACAAGACGCCCGACTACGCCGACGCGGTCCTGCTCAACCCCGGCGCGTGGACGCACTACGCGTGGGCGATCCGCGACGCCCTGGAGGTCGCCGGGCTGCCCGCGGCCGAGGTGCACCTCTCCGACGTGATGGCCCGCGACGAGTTCCGCCGCGTCTCGGTGATCCGCGACGTCTGCGCGGTCACGGTGTCGGGACGCGGCGTCGAGGGCTACCGGGATGCGCTGATCGGACTCAAGGAGGTGCTGGATCGATGAACGGCGATCGCGTCGAGCGGGTGGTCGCGGGGTTCGGGGAGGCGGAGATCGACCTGCTGCTGATCGCCGCGGCCCCGGTGAACCTGCGCTACGTCACCGGGTTCACCGGCTCCAACGGGCTCGCGGTCGTCGGCCCGGACGTCCGGCGGTTCGTGACCGACTTCCGCTACGTCGAGCAGGCCGCGGCCCAGGTGGCCGGGTTCGATCGCGAGCAGGGGCCGCGCGACCTGATCGACGCGCTCTCGAAGACCTGGCCCGACGGGCCGGTCCGGCTCGGCTTCGACGACGCCCACGTCTCCGTGCGCCTGCACCAGCGGCTGCGCGAGCTGCTTCCCGACCGGATCGAGCTCGTCCCGGCCGCCGGGCTGGTCGAGCGGGTGCGCGCGGTCAAGGAGCCGCAGGAGATCGCCGCGATCCGCGCCGCGGCGGACCTGGGGGACACCGTCTACCGCGAGCTGGCCGAGGGCGGCCTGGTCGGGCGCAGCGAGCGCGAGGTGGCGGTGGCGCTCGAGCACCGGATGCGCCTGCTGGGGGCCGAGGGGCCGAGCTTCGGGTCGATCGTGGCGTCGGGCGAGCACGGCGCGCTGCCGCACGCCGAGCCCCGCGACGTGGCGATCGCGCCCGACACGCTGGTGACGCTGGACCTCGGCGTGATCCTCGACGGCTACTGCTCGGACTGCACGCGCACCTGGGCGACGGGGGAGCGGCTGCCCGACGAGCTGGCCCGCATCTACGCGGTCTGCGAGGCCGCGCAGGCCGCCGCGCTGGCCGGCGTGCGCCCGGGTGCGACCGGCCGGGAGGTCGACGCGATCGCCCGCGACCACATCGCCGAAGCCGGCTACGGCGAGCGCTTCGGCCACCCGCTGGGCCACGGCGTCGGGCTCGACGTCCACGAGGACCCGCGGCTGTCGACCGCCAACACGCGGCCGTTGGAGGCGGGCAACGTCGTCACGGTCGAGCCCGGCATCTACCTGCCCGGCGCCGGCGGCGTGCGGATCGAGGATCTCGTCGTCGTGGCCGAGGACGGGCCCGAGATCCTGACGGGGACGCCGAAGTCCCTGACCGTGGTCGGCTGAAAGGGCGCCGCTCAAGCCCGTCGAGCGGCGGCCGATGACGGGGAGCGATGGCACTCCAGCTCCCGCATCGCACCCCGCTGCGCCGCGCCGCCATGACGGCCGCCCTCGGCGCCGCCATGCTCGCCCCCGTCGCGAGCCCCGCCAGCGCCGCCAAGCACGCGAAGCGGTCCAAGCTGCCCGTCGTGACGTCCGTGGCGCCCATGCAGTCGGCCGTCGGCGACACCCTGACCGTCCGCGGCCGCAACTTCCGCCGGGGCCGGGACCGCAACACCGTGATCTTCCAGCGCGCCGGCGGCAAGGCGGTCTTCGTCAAGGCCGGCCTGGCGACGCGCAAGATGCTCAAGGTCGCGCTGGCCGACAAGCTGCAGAAGCAGCTGCTGCGCCGCGGCGGCGAGCCCGTCCCGACGGTCTTCCGCATCCGCGTGCTCGCCGCGCGCTTCGGCAAGCGCTTCACCCTCGACGCCGGCTCGCCGACGATCGGCCCCAAGCCGGCCGCGCCCGTTGCCGCGCCGACCGTCGCCCCCGGCGTCGACGCCGCCCCGGCTCCCGCCGCGACGCCCCAGCCGGTGCCGACCCCGTTCAACGCCGCCGGCCCGGATGGCGACTGCGACGGCGACAACGTCCTCAACCGTGCCGAAGCCGACGACGACGCCGACCTGATGCCCGACGCGCTGGAAGCCGACGTCAACAAGCGCCTCGACGACGCTGACATCGTGGGCGGGCGGATGAACGCGTGCAACGCCGACAGCGACGGCGACGCCGTTCCCGACGGCTACGAGTACCGCTCGGCGCGCGACCTCAACGACAGCGAGTACCAGGACCCCAACGCCTACCTGCCGGCGCCGGAGAAGCGGATGTACCCCAACCCGCTTAACCCGGACGCCGCGATCGACTACGACGGCGACTCGCTGACCCTCGATCAGGAGTACCGGCTCCATCGCCTCCTGCTGCGCGACGCCAAGACCGACCTGGCGACGCTGACGCTGGACACGCCGCTGGGCTACTCCGACGGCATGCAGTACTCCATCTTCAAGCGCGATGCCCGCGGCGTGCGCCGGCCCGCCCTGCCGGCGGCCGGCTACGCCAAAGCGGTCGACTTCCTCAACTGGGCCGTGTCCTCGGGCAACGATCCCGTCTTCATCGAGGGTGAGAAAGTCCCGCTGCGGCTCTTCGACTTCGACCGGGACCACGTCCTGAGCCCGAGCGAGACGCTCAACTTCGACGACGGCGACGGGTGGCTCTCCGACGACGAGCGCGACGAGGACGCCGATGGGCTCAACAACTTCGAGGAGACCCGCGGCCGGATGGACGCGAGCTGGTGGAAGGCGCGGTA
Organism: Solirubrobacteraceae bacterium; assembly: GCA_036389195.1. Lineage (GTDB taxonomy): Bacteria > Actinomycetota > Thermoleophilia > Solirubrobacterales > Solirubrobacteraceae > JACCYI01. The sequence goes on along the minus strand of DASVQH010000477.1, from coordinate 1,771 downwards.
CGAGAACGAGCGGCCCTACGCCATCGTCTACTCGCCCACGGACGTGGCCGACGCGGACACCGACGGCGACGGCATCCGCGACGGCGCCGACGACCAGGACTTCGACGACATCCCGAACCTGATGGAGCTCAGCCGCGAGAAGGCGACGGGTCTCCCGTCCGACAAGAAGGACGCCAAGAAGGACGACCTGACGCCCCGCCCGGTCTTCGGTCGCGTCAACCCGTTCAACCCGTGCCTGCCCGACGAGCACTCGCGCACCTGCCCCCGGTACGTGCCGTTCACGGAGCCGTGGGCCCCGTTCGACGACAGCATCGACTACCTGATCCTCAACTAGGCCCGGCCGAGTCGCGCTCGGGCCTCCGAAAGATCCGCACCGCGGGCCGCCATCGTGCGGCCCGTGTGCGTTCTAGGCGGCGGGGCGGGCGCGAGCGACCTGCTCGTACCCGCGGACGCGGTCGCGGCGGTCGATGACCGCGATGTCGACGGGCGGCACGTCGACGACCGGCGGGTCGTCCGGTAGGTTCGAGCCCTCCCCGCGGTGCGCGGATCGCCATAGTGGCGGCCCCGTATGCGCGCGCACTGGCTCAAGACGATCGGCCACGCGCGCGGGCCGCTGCCCGACCGCTGGATCGAGGCGGGCCGCGCCGGCTCGCTGACGCGGACGGGCTTTCCGCGGCGCCCGCGGATCGAGCCCGGCGACCGGCTCGTCTACTACGCGGCGGTGTGGCGGCGGGTCTTCGCGGTGGTCGAGGTGACGGCAGGCCCGGTGGTCCTGGAGGGGGCGTCCGAGCGCTGGCCGTGGTCGGTGGCCGTCGAGCCGCTGCTGGTGATCGGAGTCCTCGACGCCGCCCCGCCGGTCGAGGCGATCGGCGTGCCGGCGCGGTCGCTCAGCCAGCACTCCCACATCCGCATCGAGGCCCGCCACTACGAGCGGGCGATCGAGGCGATCGCCTCGGTGGCGCGCTGAAGCGCCGCCAGCGCCCGCTCGCCCGCCGACCCGGGCGCCGGCACGAGGCCGAGCTGGCGCAGCACCCCGATCGTGTCGTAGTCGGAGCGGTAGCGCTCGACGAGCCCGTCGCGGAACCAGCCGTGGTCGATGCCCTCGACGGCCACCCGGCGCCCGGTCGGAGCGAACCCCGGCGGGTCGAGCCGGCCGGTGTTCGTCCCCGTCATCCGCCACGGCGCGAGGACCTTCGGCCGGTCGGGGGACAGGTAGGGCGGCTCGGGCTGCTCGAAGCGGTAGTCGGGGAACGCGCGGTCGCACGCCCGGATCCACTCCGCGACCGCCGCGCGCCCGCGGACGGTCCCCGCCACGGGATCGGTCAGCTCGACGTCCTCGGTGCACAGGGCGGCGACCGCGTCGCCGTCGTGCCGGTTCCAGGCGTGCAGCCAGCGGCCCGCGAAGTCCGTCACGAACGCCGGATCGAGCGGGGGCATGGGGCGGAGCCTATTCTGGCTCCATGCCGCTCTACGACTTCGCGTGCCGGGCCTGCGGCGACGAGTTCGAGGCGTTCGCCCCGCCCGGCGGCGCCCCCGACGCCTGCCCCGCCTGCGGCGCGCCGGGGCCCGAGCGCCGCTACAGCGCGCCCGCCACGCTGAAGATCGGGCTTCGCGGCGCGGCCGCCCAGCGCTCGAACGCCGACCGCAGCGTCCGCGAGGAGCGCCGCCGCGAGGGGTGGGCGGCCAAGCGGGAGAAGGAGGGGCGCTAGGCGAGTCCGCGAGCGCCCGAAATAGACTGAGCCGCCGTGATCTCGACGAACCAGTTGACGAA
>DASVQH010000476.1:0-4089 GCA_036389195.1 Solirubrobacteraceae bacterium | reverse complement strand
GACCGTGGTCCGCGACGCCGCCTGGGCGGGGACCGGCGTGTCCCCGGCCGACGCGCTGTGCCTGGCCTTCTACCCCTTGGCCTGCGCCGGCCTCGTGCTGCTGCTGCGCCGCAACGTCGTCGGGCTGCCGCGCAGCGTCCTCGCCGACGGCCTGATCGGCGGCCTCGGCGTCGCCGCGCTGGGCGGCGGGCTCGTTCTGGAGCCGATCCTCGCCTCGGCCGGCGCGGACCCGATGGCCGTGATCACGGCGCTCGCCTATCCGCTCGGCGACCTCATGCTGATCGTGCTGGTGGTCGGCGCGTTCGCCCTCATCGGCCAGCGGCCGGGCCGAGCGTGGGCGCTGGTGGGCGCGACGCTCGTGCTGCTCTCGTTCGCCGACGTCATCTCGTTCTCGCGCATCGCCACCGGCGTCGCGACCGACGGCCCGGTCGTGGCGGCGCTGTGGCCGCTCGCGCTGCTGGCGCTGGCCGTCGCCGCCTGGCAGGTGCCGACCGGCCGCGCCCCGCGGCCCGAGGGCTGGGCGGTCTTCCTGATCCCGGGCGCCGCGGCGCTGGCCGCGCTCGGCCTGCTGGTCTTCGACCACCTCGGCGAGCTCAGCACCGGCGCCATGGCGCTGGCCGCGGCCACGATCCTCGCCGCCGGCGTGCGCACCGGCTTCACGCTCCACGAGGTGCTCTCCCTCCACGACAGCCGGCGCCTCGCGCTGACCGACGAGCTGACCGGGCTGGGCAACCGCCGGCGCCTGTACAGCGCGCTGGCGCAGCTCAAGCGCCAGCCGGCGACGCTCCTGCTGGTCGACCTCGACCGCTTCAAGGAGCTCAACGACACCCTCGGCCACCAGGCCGGCGACCGCCTGCTCGAGCAGATCGGCGAGCGCCTCCAGCGCCTCGCCGAGCGCGAGTGGGGCGCCGGGACGACGCTGGCGAGGCTCGGCGGCGACGAGTTCGCGATCCTGCTGCCCTCGGAGGCGGACTCCAGCCGCGGCGTCATCGAGGCGGCGCTCGTGCGCGAGACCCTGCAGCAGCCGATGGTCCTGCGCGGCATCACCGTGCGGGTCGAGGCGAGCGTCGGCATCGCGGTCTTCCCGCAGGACGGCGCGACCGCCGACACGCTGCTGGCCCGCGCCGACGTGGCCATGTACGAGGCCAAGCGCCAGCACTCGGGCGTCGAGGTCTACGCCCCCGAGCGCGACGCCCACAGCCGCGAGCGCCTCGCGCTGTTCGGCGAGCTGCGCCAGGCCATCGACGACCGCCAGCTCGTCCTGCACTACCAGCCCCAGCGCGACCTGCGGTCCGGCCGCGTGACGATGGTCGAGGCGCTCGTGCGCTGGGACCACCCGCAGCGCGGCCTGCTGAGCCCCGGCGAGTTCATCCCGCTGGCCGAGCAGACCGACCTCATGCGGCCGCTGACGCTCTACGTGCTCAACCGCGCGCTGGAGCAGGTCGGCGCGTGGGAGCGCAGCGGGATCTCGCTCGGCGTCGCCGTCAACATCGCGGTGGCCAACCTCCTCGACGCCGAGTTCCCGGCCGCCGTCGCCGCCGCGGTCGACCGCTCGGGCGTCCCCGCCGACCGCCTGCAGCTGGAGATCACCGAGAACGTCGTCATGGCCGACCCCGTCCGCGCCGCCCAGGTGCTCGCCGACCTCGGGCGCATCGGCGTCCGCCTCTCGCTCGACGACTTCGGCACGGGCTACTCCTCGCTCGCCTACCTGAAGCAGCTGCCGGTCGAGGAGCTCAAGATCGACCGCTCGTTCGTCATGGGCATGGCCGCCGACGGGCTCGACGCGGCGATCGTCCGCTCGACCATCGACCTCGCCCGCAACCTGGGCCTCCAGGTCGTCGCCGAAGGCGTCGAGGACGCCGCCACGCTGGCCGACCTCGAGGCGCTCGGGTGCGACCTCGCGCAGGGCTTCTACCTGTCGCGCCCGGTCCCCCCGGCCGAGCTGGAGGCCTGGATGCGCGCGAGCGCCGGCCCCGCCGGCGCGCCGGCGCGCCCGCCGGTGGCGCGCCCCGCCTGGCAGGCCGCGGTCGCCGGGTCCTAGGCGTCGCGCTCGCGCACGCGCGCGCCGCGGTAGCCCGACGCGCCGACGAGCAAGGCGATGCCGGCCTGCACCGGCACCACGAGCACGTAGATGAGCGCCCCGTTGGGGTCGGCGGCGGCGACGGCGCGGGCGTACAGGCCGATCACCAGCATGACCGCGAGGGCCGTGAACCCCCAGCCCGGCTTGGCGTTCCTCGCCACGGCGGCCAGGAGCACGTAGGGGCCGAGCAGGAACAGCCCGCCCGGCAGCCACGACGACGCGCCCTCGGCCTGCTCCGCGAACTCCCGGTTGAACGACCGCTGATCGGCGTATTGGACCAGCAGGGTCGACGCGGCACCGAACAGGACCGTCGCCGCGGCGAAGCACCAGTAAAAAGGACCGCGCATAGGAGCAGGTACTCCGCCGCGCGTCTGCGGTGACTGGACGCGTCAGCGCCCGCCGACGTAGATCCCCAGCGGCAGCAACAGCGTCGCCAGGAAGATCAGGCCGATGCCGGCAGCCACGGTCGTCTTCGACTTGTAGACGTGGCCGATCGCTCCGACGAGGAAGCCGAGGGCCATGAGGCCGATGAACGGGACCGGCGAGGGGCTGAAGGCGGCCAGCATGCGGCGGCCGAGTATGGCCGACTTCCTATCCTGACGCGCGGATGAGCGACGCACCTGCATCGGTCGAAGCGGTCGCCGCCGGCCTGCGCGCGGCGGGGTACCTGGCGAGCGACGCCACGGCGCTCGTCGCCTACCTGGCCACGCGGCTGGGCAAGCCGGTGCTGGTCGAGGGGCCGGCCGGCGTCGGCAAGACCGAGCTGGCCAAGGCGCTCTCGCGCTATCTGGGCCGCGAGCTCGTGCGCCTGCAGTGCTACGAGGGGCTCGACGAGGCCAAGGCGCTCTACGAGTGGAACTACCGCAAGCAGCTGCTGCGCATCCAGGCCGGCGAGCAGGAGTCCGGCGACGGGGCGTGGGACTCCGTGCAGGACGACATCTTCGGCGAGGGGTTCCTGCTCGAGCGCCCGCTGCTGCACGCGATCGCCTCCGAGGAGCCCGTCGTGCTGCTGGTCGACGAGATCGACAAGACCGACCAGGAGTTCGAGGCGATGCTGCTCGAGCTCCTCTCCGACTTCCAGATCACGATCCCCGAGCTGGGCCGGATCGCGGCGCGCACGCACCCGGTCGTGCTGCTGACCTCCAACAACACGCGCGAGCTCACCGAGGCGCTCAAGCGGCGCTGCCTGTACCTGTGGCTGGACTACCCGGACACCGCCCACGAGCTGGAGATCGTGCGCATGCACGCCCCCGAGCTCCCCGAGAAGGTGGCCGACAAGCTCGTCGAGGTCGTGCGGCTGGTGCGCGAGCTCGATCTGAAGAAGCCGCCGTCGATCGCCGAGTCGATCGACTGGGCGCGCGCGCTGCTGCTGCTGGGCGCCGACGACATCGACGAGGCGACGTTCCGCTCGACGCTGTCGCTGATCGTCAAGCACCGCACGGACCTCGACACCGTCGCCGAGCGCGCCGGCGTCAAGCTGTCGGGCGCGCTGAGCGCGTAGCGCTCATGGGCGCCCCGGCCCCGCACGTCCCCGGCTTCGACGCCCGCATCCTCGACTTCGCCGACTCGCTGCGCGCCGAGGGCGTCGCGGTGGGGACGAGCGCGCTGCTCGACGCGTTCGCCGCGCTGGGCGAGGTCGGCTGGACGGAGCCCGCCGCCTTCCGCGAGGCGCTGGCCGCGACGCTGGCCAAGTCGCCCGACGACCGCCGCACGTTCGACCTGATCTTCGAGCGGTTCTTCTTCCGGGCGGTCGAGGCCGAGGCGATCCGCCGCGAGATCCGCGAGGCCGGCCCGGACGCCGACGGCGGCGACGCCGACCGCAACGACGGCATCACCGGCGGCGAGCAGATCGACTACGACGCGCTGCGCGACGCGGTCATCCGGGCGATCCGCGAGAGCGACGAGTCGGCCATGCGCGACCTGGCGCGCCTGGCGATCGCCGCTTTCGGCCGCCGCGGCGAGGGCTCCGGGGTGCTGGGGGTCGACGTCCAGCGCATCCGCCGCGCGCT
>DASVQH010000475.1:0-2024 GCA_036389195.1 Solirubrobacteraceae bacterium | reverse complement strand
CAGCGCCACGCGGCCGTAGCCGGCGGGGCCGAGGGAGCGGGTGGTGACCGCGACCGAGACCAGGCCCAGCGCGAGGACCGCGGCCTTGCCCGCGGCGCCGGCGGCGGCGCTGCCGGCGACCCGGCGGGCGACGGGCGCGGCCGTCAGGGCGTCGCGCCCGCCGCCGCGGCCGGCGCGAGGGCGGGCGCCGCGGCCGGCGCGTGGGCGGCGCGCCGCGCGAGCAGCACCCGCTCGTCGCCCAGCGACAGGGTCACCGGAAGGCCGAGCAGCGCCCCGCCGCGGCGGCGCTCCAGCAGCCCGGCGAGCCGCGGGCTGCGCTCGGCCAGGCCGGCGAGCCAGTTGCGCAGGGTGAAGGTGCGCTTCAGGCCTCTGTCGGCGAGCGTCGCGAAGCCGGCGTCCTCGACGACCCGGCGCAGGGTGCGCCGCGGCAGCAGGAACGTGTGCGCGGGCAGGTAGCCCCACCAGCGCGCGCCGACGATCCGCGCGGTCGGCGAGGACGGGTCCGGGGTGACGACGAGCAGCACGCCGCCGTCGGCGAGCAGCGCCCGGCAGTCGCGCAGCGCACCCAGCGGGTCGTCGAGGTGCTCGAGCACGTCGACGAGCAGGACGGCGTCCAGCCCGCCGTCGACGCCCGGACGGAGGTCCGCGAGCGTGGCGTCGGAGACGTCGAGGCCGAGCGCGTCGCGCGCGTGGGCGCGGGCGCCGGCGGCGGGCTCCAGCCCGCGGACGTCCCAGCCCAGGCGCCGGGCCTCGTCGAGCAGCAGGCCGTGCCCGCACCCGACCTCCAGCAGCCGCCCGGGCGGCGGGGCGTGCTCGCCGACGAGCTTGAGCAGCCGCCGCGCGGTGGCGCGGCGGCCGGCCTCCTCGACCAGGTAGGCGCCGTCCTCCATGTCGCGGTAGAGGTCGACGAGCGCGGTGCCGGACGGGAGCGCGGGCTGCTGCACCGTGCCGCAGCGCTCGCAGGCGTAGAGGTCGGCGTAGGCGCCCGGCTCGTGGCAGGTCGGGGAGAGCTCGGCGGCGGTGATCGGCGCGTCGCGCCCGCGGTGGCGCAAGGCCAGCGGGCCCGAGCAGATGCGGCAGGCGGAGGGCATCTTCGGGCGGGAGCTTAGACTCAGCGGCCGCCCGTGCCGCCTTCCGCGCCCCAGCCAGGCCAGCCGCGGACGCGGCGGCGCGAGTGGGTGGTCGCCACCGGCGTCCTGCTCGCCGCGCTCGCCGTGTGGTTCCCCGGGCTGCTTGCGGGCCAGCAGATGGGCCAGAGCCACGTGCTGTGGAGCTCGGCGCCGTGGGCGGGCGAGCGCCCGGCCGGCCTCGACGTGGTCCCGCGGTCCGGCGAGCTCGACGCCGCCGTGGTCTTCCGCCCGCTGCTCACCGAGGCGCGCCGCCAGCTCGGCGAGGGCCACCTGCCGCTCTGGAACCCGTACGCGTTCGCCGGGATGCCGCTGCTGGGCGACTGGCAGTCCGGCTGGCTGTTCCCGCTCAACTGGGTCGCGCTCGCGGTCGGGGTCGACGCGGGGTGGGGGTGGGTCGCCGTCCTCAAGCTGCTGCTCGGCGGGCTCGGGACCGTCGCGCTCGGGCGGCGCTGGGGCTTCGGCACCGGCGGCGCGATCGTCGCGGGGCTGGTCTTCATGCTCAGCGCGCCGAACCTCGTGTGGCTGCAGTGGCCGGTGTCGACGGTCTTCTGCCTGCTGCCGTGGCTGCTGCTGGCGACCGACCGGGTGGCGCGGCGGCCCGATCGCCGGGGCGTCGCGGCCGTCGGCGCGGTCGTCGGCGCGTCGCTGATCGCCGGCCACCCGGAGACCGCCCTGATCTCCAGCTCGGCCGTAGCGGTCCACCTGCTGGTCGTGCTGTGGCGGCGGCGGGCCGGGCGCGCGCGTGCCGCGCGGGCGCTGCTGGCGTGGGCGGGCGGCCACGTGCTGGGCGTCGCCGTGGCCGGTGCGGTGATCCTGCCGTTCCTGCAGGCCTGGGCGGAGTCGGTGTCGCGCTCCGACCACGGCGCGCTGGCCTTCGGCGACCTGCCGTGGTGG
>DASVQH010000474.1:0-4740 GCA_036389195.1 Solirubrobacteraceae bacterium | reverse complement strand
CGGCGCCCGCTCCGACCCCTCCCCCGGCCGCATGCTCGGGATCCACCTGCGCGCCGTCGCCGCGGGCGGCTCCGGCGTTCTGGCCCTGCTCGCCGCCGAGGGCGGCATCGGCCGCGTCGCCGACCTGCCGCTGCTGTTCGTCCTGCTGGCCGGCTGCGTCGTGCTCGGCGAGGCGCTGCCCGTGACCGTGCCCGGTCACGACGAGGAGGTGACCACCTCCACGGCGTTCACGTTCGCGCTGCTGATGATCTTCGGGCTGGCGCCCGCGGCGATCTGCCAGGCCGTCGCCTCGGCGCTGTGCGATGCGGTCCGCCGCAAGCCGCTGCTCGTGGCGGTCTTCAACATCGGCCAGTGCACGCTCGCGCTCGCGGCGGCCGCGGCCGTCCTGCATGCCTTCGGTGCGCCCGCCACGCCCGCCGCCGCGCTGCACCTGACCCCGGGCGACCTGCTCGCCCTCGCCGCGTCGGGAACGGCGTTCTTCGCGGTCAACAACCTCCTGGCCGGCGTCGCGCTGGCGCTCTCCCAGCGCGCCGCCATCCGCGGGGTCCTGCTCGACGACCTGGCCTTCCAGGCCGGCACGGCGGGCCTGCTGCTCGGCTTCGCGCCGCTCGTCGTCGCCGCCGCGTCGGCGGGGACGTTCCTCGTGCCGCTCCTGTCGCTGCCCCTCTACGCGATCTTCCGCGGCGGCCGGGACGCCCAGCTCTCCGAGCACCATGCGCTGCACGACCGGCTGACCGACCTGCCCAACCGCGTGCTGTTCCGCGACCGCGCGGAGCGGGCCATCGCCGCGGCGCGCCGCGGCGGGCGGACGGTCGCGGTCCTGATCATGGACCTCGACTCCTTCAAGGAGGTCAACGACACGCTCGGCCACCACCACGGCGACCTGCTGCTGCGCGAGATCGGCCCGCGCCTCGCCGCGCGCCTGCGCGCGAGCGACACCGTGGCCCGGATGGGCGGCGACGAGTTCGCGATCCTGCTGCCCGACGTCCGCGGCGCCGACGAGGCGTGCGAGGTCGCCCGAGCGGTGCTCGAGCAGCTCGGCCGCCCGCTGACGATCGGCGGCGTGACGCTCGACGTCCGCGCGAGCATCGGCGTGGCCTGCTTCCCCGACCACGGCGATGACGTCGACGTCCTGCTCCAGCGCGCCGACGTGGCCATGTACAACGCGAAGTCGGCCCGCGCCGGCGCCGCCGTGTACGACCTCAACCAGGATCCCTACAGCGTCGAGCGGCTCGTGCTCGCCGCCCAGCTGCGCGAGGCGATCGAGCGCCGGGAGATCGTCCTGCACTACCAGCCGCAGGTGGACCTGGCCACCGGGCGCTGCTCGGGCGTCGAGGCGCTGGCCCGCTGGGAGCATCCCGAGCGCGGCAACCTGCCCCCGGACACCTTCATCCCGCTGGCCGAGCAGACGGGCCAGATCCGCGCGCTGACCATGTGCGTGATCCAGCAGGCCGTCGCCCAGTGCGCGCGCTGGCAGGCGGGCGGCCTCGACCTCGACGTCGCGGTCAACGTCTCGGCCCGCGACCTGCTCGACCTCGATCTCCCGGCCACGGTCGACGACCTCCTGCGCTCCCACGGGCTTCCGGCCGACCGGCTGGTGCTCGAGATCACCGAGAGCATGCTGGTGGCCGACCCGCATCGCGCCGAGCGCGTCCTGCGCCAGCTCAGCCGCCTCGGCGTGCGCATCGCCGTCGACGACTTCGGGACGGGCTACTCCTCGCTCACCTACCTCAAGCGGATGCCGATCGACGAGATCAAGGTCGACCGCTCCTTCGTGCTCAACATGGCGACCAACGCCGACGACGCGGCGATCGTCGCCTCGACGGTCGGCCTCGGCCAGAACCTCGGGCTGCGCACGGTGGCCGAGGGCGTCGAGAACGCCGCCGCCTTCGCCGTCCTGCAGGGCATGGGCTGCGACCGCGCGCAGGGCTACCACCTGAGCCGCCCGGTGCCCGCGCCCGAGCTGGAGGCCTGGGCGGCACGGGCGGCCGGCGGCGAGCTGCTCGCCGACCCGCCCGCCGCGCTGCTCGCCTCCTGAAGGACCAATTTCGGCGGACTCGCCAACCGGCGCGGCCGAGCGCCGTTGCAACGAGCGATCATGCTCTCGACCACCCCAGTCACCCGCACCGGCCCCGGCCCCGTCATGCGCTCGCGCCTGCGCGACCGGCGCGCCGACGACTGCGCCGCCATCGTCCGCGCCCGCGCGGAGCGCACGCCCGCCGCGCGCAGCGCCGCCGTCGAGCGCTTCATGCCGCTGGCGCGCTCGCTCGCGCGTCGCTACCAGCGCGGCGAGGAGCCGCTGGAGGACCTCGAGCAGGTCGCCTGCCTCGGCCTCGTGAAGGCGATCGACGGCTTCGACCCCGCCCGCGGCACCACGTTCGCCGCGTTCGCCGTGCCGACGATCGTCGGCGAGCTGCGCCGCCACTTCCGCGACAAGGGCTGGGCCGTCCGCGTCCCCCGCGACCTGCAGGAGCTCAGCCTGAAGGTCGGCAAGGCCGAGGAGGTCGCGACCCGCGAGCTGGGCCGCGCGCCGACGGCCATCGAGCTCGCCGACCGGCTCGGCGTCGGCGTCGAGCAGCTGATGGAGGCGCGCGAGGCGCGCTACGCCATGCACGCCGAGTCGCTGCACCGGCCGGCTTCGGCCGAGACGGACGGCGAGGGCGACGAGCTGATCGACCGCTTCGGCGGCGAGGACGCGGGCTACGGCCAGGCCGAGGCGGCGCTCACCTGCGAGTCGCTGCTCAGCCGGCTGCCGGCGCGCGAGCAGCGGATCCTGCGCCTGCGCTACCACGACGAGCTGTCCCAGTCGGAGATCGCCAAGCGGATCGGCTGCTCGCAGGTCCACATCTCCAACCTGATCCGGCGGTCGCTGGAGGCGCTGCACGGCATGACGCGCGGGGAAGCCGTCTCGTTGTAAGCGCGGCGACGGTTTCGGCCGTCGGCGCACGTTCTGTGCGCATGCTTCCCATCCGACGGACTCTCGTGCTCGCGGCCGTCGCCGCGGGCGCCTTCCCCGCCGCGAGCCAGGCGGCCACCCTGACGGTCAGCTCCGGCGGCGTCTACACCTACACCGCCGGCGCCGGCGTGGCGAACACCCTCCAGGTCTCGACGTTCGGCCAGGTCAACCTCTACGAGCAGGCCAACGACCCGATCTTCGTCGGCGGCGACGCGGCGGGCACCTGCACGAACTCCGGCACCACCAACGTCACCTGCACCCAGGTCCCCACGAGCATCACGGTCAACATGGGCTCGGAGACCCTCGACGACGTCGTCCAGATATCGGCATCCGATCCCTCGCTGGCGACCGTCAACGGCGGGCCGGGCAACGACACCCTCTCCGGCCTGGGCGTGCTCAACGGCGGCTTCGGCAACGACGCGCTGACCGGCAACAACTCGGGAGGGAACACCTCCACGCTGAACGGCGATGACGGCAACGACGTCCTCAAGAGCACCGACACGACCGAGATCATGAGCGGCGGGCCGGGAACCGACACCGCCGACTACTCCAGCGGCTTCAACGTCCGCGTCAGCATCGACGGCGTGGCCAACGACGGGCCCGTCGGCCAGAACGACAACGTCAAGCTGGACGTCGAGAACATCTCCGGATCCCCCGGCTCCGACATCCTGACCGGCACGGCGAACGGCCTGAACGTGGCGAACACCATCGCCGGTGGCAACGGCGACGACACGGTCGACGGCAAGGACGGCAACGACGTCTTCATCGCCGCCAAGGACCAGGACGGCGCGGACTCGTTCACCGGCGGTGCCGGCACGGACGGGATCACCTACGGCAACCGCACCGAGGACGTGCGGATCACGCTCGACGACGTGACCAACGACGGCGAGGGCGGCGAGCGCGACAACGTCGGGGCCGACGTCGAGAACATCACCGGCGGCAACGGCGACGACTTCATCGGCGGCCCGGCCGGGGTGGTGGCCAACACGTTCAACGGCGGGCCGGGCGAGGACGATCTCCACGGCTTCTCGGGCGACGACACCCTGTCCGGCGGCTCGGGCAACGACGTGCTCGACGGCGCCGCCGGGATCGACACCCTCGCCGGCAACGAGGGCAACGACGACCTCGACGGCGGGATCGGCAACGACGTCCTCGGCGGCAACGACGGCTTCGACCGGATCGACGGGGGCACGGGCGCCGACGCGGTGAACGGCGGCGCGGGCGCCGACACGCTGCTGCTGCGCGACGGCACCGGCGACACCGGCAACTGCGGGGCCGGCGTCGACACCGTGGACGCCGACGCGTCCGGCGACACGATCAACGCCGACTGCGAGCACGTCGACACGGGCGCCGCGATGATGGGCGCCGCCCAGAGCGCGCCGCTCGCCGCGGCGCTCGCCCCGGTCGCGGCCTCCGCCCCCGCGGCGCCGGCCGGCTCGCGCGCGGCCCGCGGCGGCGCCACCGTCACCGTGTCCTGCCGCATCGCCGGGCGCCGCTCGGCCGCCCGCCGCGTCAGCTGCAAGGTCAAGCTGCCGGCGGCCGCCCGCGGCCTGAAGGCGAAGCTGTCGCGCCACGGCAAGGTCTTCGCCGTCGGCAGGGCCGCCAAGGCCGCGCGCCGGCAGACGATCAGCCTGCGCTCCGTGCGCAAGGCCAAGCCGGGCCGCTACACGCTGGCGCTGCGCGACGCGGCCGGGCGCCGCGTCATGTCGGTCACCGTGTACGTGAAGTAGCCAGGCGCTGGGGGCGCGCGGCGCGAACCGGGGAAGCCCGGTCGCGCCGCGCGC
>DASVQH010000473.1:0-10077 GCA_036389195.1 Solirubrobacteraceae bacterium | reverse complement strand
CGCGCGACGACACCGAGCACACCGGCCGCGCCCTGCTGCAGGAGCACCTCCACAAGGCCGGGCTGCCGGCCCAGAAGATGAGCGGCTCGCCGCTGCTGGCCGACGTCATCCGCGAGATGGGCTTCCGCAAGGCCGAGGACTTCTACATCGCGCTCGGCGGCGCGAAGATCTCGCCGAAGGTCGTCGTCAACAAGGTGCTCAGCCGCCTCAAGCAGGGCGAGGGCGTCGAGGACGAGACCGAGCTGACCGCCGCCGACGAGCTGATCTCCAAGCGCGCGCCGCGCCGGCGCCCGGACTCCACGTCCTCGGCCTACGGCATCCAGGTCGACGGGATCGAGGACGTCCCGCTGCGCCTCGCCAAGTGCTGCCGTCCGGTGTCGGGCGACCCGATCGTCGGCTACGTCTCGCTCGGCCGCGGCATCACCATCCACCGCGAGGACTGCCCGAACGCGGTCGCCCTGCGCAAGGACCCGGACCGCTTCGTCGGGGTCTCCTGGGAGGGCGACAACGAGACGTCGTTCAAGGTCGAGCTGCAGGTCGACGCCTGGGACCGCCACCGCCTGCTCGAGGACCTGTCGCGGACGTTCGCCGAGGCGGGCATCAACATCCTCGAGGCGCGCTGCATCGTGTCGCACCCGATGGTGCGCAACCGGTTCGTGGTCGAGGTCGGCGACACGCAGGGCCTGAAGGCGGCGATCAACCGCCTGCGCGCCATCGACGCGGTCTTCGACGCCTACCGCGTGACGCCCAACGGCGCCTAGTTCAGCCGCTCGTCCAGGCGCACGCGGACGGTGTCGCCGGCCTCCTTGCCGATCGCGCTGCGCACCGCCGCCTTGACCGGCAGCTTGTGCGTGCCGTCGCCGAGCGCCATGAAGGAGCTCTCGAACGGCTCGTCGTCGATCGTGCCGCGGACCTTCACCAGGCCGCGGGTGCCGAAGTACTCGGCCGACCCGTCCATCTTGACGTAGGTGTGGGCGCCTTTGGCGTCGCCGCGCTGCAGTTGGGCGTTGAACTCGGTGAGCATGTCCCTAGGACGGCCGGCGGGTCGCGGATTCATCGGTCGGGCGTCGTGGCGGGTCCGGCGAACTGCGTCGGGTGAGGGAAGCGAGGAGCGGGTGGCCTCGGCAGGACGAACAACCTCAACAGGGCCGCCTCGAAAGCGACGCGGTTGAGGTTGTTCCCCTAGAGCAGTGACAACCTCAACAGCGCCGCCTCAGGAGCGACGCGGTTGAGGTTGTTCGTCCTCCACGCCCTCCAAGGACCACCTCTTTCACCGGACGCAGTCCCGCTGAAGACGCGCGAGACGCGCGGTCAGGCGAGCACGCGCAGCCCACCCGGCACGACGTCGAACGCCGCCTCGGGGTGCTCGCCGACGTAGTCGCCGTCGACCTGGATCGGCAACGGGCGCTCGTCGCCCGACCGCACCGTCATGCGCTGGATCTTCGCGAAGGCGTGCACGCGCCGATGGCCGGCCATCCGCGGCTGGCCGCCGAGCGCGCGGACCATGACCGTCGGCACGTCGACCGGGTTGGCCCGCTGCAGGATGGCGGCGCCCATGTCGCCCGAGCTCAGCGTCGAGCCCTCGACGAGGTCGATCGGGCGCTCGCGGAAGAACGTGTAGGGCCGGGCGACCTGGACGAACGCGCTCACGCCCTCGACCGTCTCGCCGCCGGCGGTGGCCACCAGCTTCGGCGGGCGCACGACGTAGCGGCGCATGAACGTGGCGACCGCCTTCTCGGTGAAGTACCAGGCGCCCAACCGGGCCTTCAGGACCGGATGGGCGTCCACGCGCTCGACGACGCTCGCGTCGAGCCCGACGCCGGCCGCGAACGTGAAGGCGCGGCCGTTGACCGTGCCGAGGTCGACCGCCCGCGGCGAGAAGGCATCGGCCAGGCGCAGGAGATGCTCGGTGGCGTCGACCACGTCGTTGGGGACGCCGAGCATCCGGCAGTAGACGTTGGTGGCGCCGCCGGGGAGGACGGCGAGCGGGGTGGAGGAGCCGGCGAGGCCGTTGGCCGCCTCGTTGACCGTGCCGTCGCCGCCGAACGCCACCACGACGTCGTAGCCCTCCGACGCGGCCTCGCGGCACAGCTCGATCGCGTGGCCGCGGCGCTGGGTGTCCACCGCCTCGACGTCGTAGCGGCCCTGCAGCGCGTAGACCACCAGGTGCTTCAGGCGGTCCGACATCGTCGTCGCGTACGGGTTGACGATGACGAGCATGCGCCGCGTCGGGGCGCGCCGCAGCTCGGCCCCGAGCTGCTCAAGGGTGTCTAGAGCCATCCGCGGTACCGGAAGAAGCCGAGCATCGACCCGAGGACCCCGAACATCACCACGATGATGACCCAGAACGCATGGATCGAACCCTGCCCCGGGACGCCGACGTTCATCCCGAAGATCGACGCGATCAACGTCAGCGGCAGCATGATCACGCTGAACGCGGTGAGCACCCGCAGGACGTCGTTGACCTGGTGGGAGAGCACCGACTCGTTGGTCGACTCGAGCGCCTCCACGACCTCCTTGTAGTTCTCCAGCAGATCCCACACGCGCTCGGAGGCGTCGTTGATGTCGTCGAAGTAGATGTCGAGATCATCGGCGATGTAGCGCTGCTTGGTGCGCTCGAGGTCCCGGAACGCGGCCCGCTGCGGGCGGACGATCTTGCGGAAGTTGATGATCTCCTGCTTGACGTTCGAGATGTCGCGCACGACCTCGGCCGAGCGGCCCTCGAAGATGTCGTTCTCCAGGCGCTCGAGCTTGTTGCCCATCTTGCGCAGCATCGGGAACGACGCGTCGACGCAGGCGTCGACGATCTTGTAGAGCAGGTAGCCCGGGCCCTTGGAGAACAGCGCCTCGCGGGTCTCCTCGCTGGTGCGGCAGCGGTCGAACAGGTACTGGATCGGCTGCAGCGGCTCGTTCGGGAGCGTGATCAGGAAGTCCGGCCCGACGAAGAGGTCGAGCTCGGCCGCGTTGAGCCGCTTGACCGTCTTGTCGTAGCGCGGGAAGTGCAGGACGATGAACAGGTAGGCGTCGTACTCGTCGACCTTGGGGCGCTGGTTGCGCGAGAGGACGTCCTCGTAGTCGAGCGCGTGGAAGTCGAAGTGCTCCTCCAGCCAGGCCTGGTCGGCCGCGCGCGGGCGCTCGATGTTGATCCAGCGCAGGCCGGGGGCCTCGACGACGTCGACATGCGGCTGCTCGCGCTCGTCGCGGGCGCGGTCAGGAAGGTCGACGCGGGCGCGCCGACCGAGGCGTGGCTTCGGCAGGCTCGGCATGGCCGGGACTGCTGGGCTCATCGATCGGGGCAACCATGCCGATGATTGTATGCGGTAGCATCGACAGCACATAGCTGGACGCATCCAGAGGGGGGGAGGGACTGGCCCTTTGATCCCCCGCCAACCATTCCGCGGTCCGCTGCGGAAACGGTGGCAATTCCATCAGGCTCCAACCAAAGCCTGGGAGATGTGGGGGATTCACGGGACGGCAGGTCCGACTCGCGGGGCGCTCATCATCTTCCGGGCGGAAAGCGAACCGCATGCCGGCAGATGCCCTGAAGTGCAAGGAGTGCAAGACCGAGTACGCCCTGGAGGCGCGTTACGTCTGCGAGCGGTGCTTCGGCCCGCTCGAGGTCGCCTACGGCGCGCCGACCGCCGATCCCGAGGAGCTGCGGCGCCGCATCGAGGCCGGCCCGCACACGCTGTGGCGCTACGCCGACTTCCTGCCGCTGGAGGGCGCGCCGCGCAGCGCGCTGCCGACCGGCTGGACGCCGCTCGTGCGCGCCGACCGGCTGGCCGAGCGGCTCGGGCTCGAAGAGGTCTGGGTCAAGAACGAGACCGCGAACCCGACCCACTCCTTCAAGGACCGGGTCGTGTCCGTCGCGCTCGCCCGCGCCCAGGAGCTCGGCTTCGACACCGTCGCCTGCGCCTCCACCGGCAACCTGGCCAACGCGGTCGCCGCCCATGCCGCCGCCGCCGGGCTGCCGGCCTACGTGCTGATCCCGTCCGACCTGGAGGAGGCCAAGATCCTCGCGACCGGCGCCTACGGGGCGCAAGTCGTGGGCATCCGCGGCAACTACGACGACGTCAACCGCCTCTGCACGGAGCTCTCGGGGGAGCGCGAGAGCTGGGCGTTCGTCAACGTCAACGTGCGCCCGTACTACGCCGAGGGCTCGAAGACGCTGGCCTACGAGGTCGCCGAGCAGCTCGGCTGGGAGCTGCCCGACCGGGTGGTCGCCCCGATCGCCTCCGGCTCGCTGTTCACGAAGGTGGCCCGCGGCTTCCAGGAGTGGATCGACGCCGGCCTGCTGCAGGGCACGGTCCCGACCATGAACGGCGCCCAGGCCGAAGGCTGCTCGCCCGTGGCCACCGCGTTCGCCGAGGGCCGGGACTTCTGCAAGCCGGTCAAGCCGGACACGATCGCCAAGTCGCTGGCCATCGGCAACCCGGCCGACGGCCCCTACGCCGTCGACCTCGCCCGCGCCACCGGCGGCGGCGTCGACTCCGTGACCGACGACGAGATCCGCGCCGGCATCCGGCTGCTCGCCGAGACCACGGGGATCTTCACCGAGACGGCCGGCGGCGTCACCACCGCCGTGCTGGCCAAGCTGGCCGCGCGCGGCGACATCGACCCGCGCGAGCGGGTGGTCGTCTACATCACCGGCGACGGGCTGAAGACCATCGACACCGTCCGCGGGACGTTCGACGTCGCCGAGATCGACCCGAGCGTCGAGGCCTTCGAGGCCGGCGTGCCCGAGCTGGCGAGGGTCTGAGCATGCCGGTCACGGTGAAGCTCCCCACGCAGCTGCGCGACGCGGCGGGCGGCGCCAGCGCCGCCTCGGTCGACGGCGGGACGGTCGGCGAGGTGCTGAACGCGCTCTACGCGGCGCACGGCGAGCTGCGCGAGCGGATCGCCGGCGAGGACGGGGAGCCGCGGCGCTTCGTCAACGTCTACCTCGGCGGCGAGGACATCCGCTTCCTCGACGGGCTCGCCACCCCGGTCCCCGACGGGGCCGAGGTGACGATCCTGCCGGCGGTGGCGGGCGGGTAGCTTCCCCTCCGTGATCGAGCGGCTGCTGCGGGCGCGGCGCGACCTGCGCTTCGCCCTCTGGGCGGCCGGCCTGCGGCTGCGCCTGCGCCGTCACGGCGGGCGGCTGGTCCTCGACGCGCCGCACGGCGCGCGCCTGCGCTCGCCGCCGCACGTCGAGGTCGACCTGGCCGGCGGCGCGCCGCACCTGACCCTGCGTCTGGGCCGCGACGTCTCGCTCGGCCGCGCGCTCGTGCTCGAGGTCGGCGGGCGGTGCGAGCTGGCGGTCGGCGACGCGGCGTGGTTCGGCCACGCGCCGCGCGTGCAGCTGCGCGGCGGCCGCGTGACGGTCGGCGCGCGGTCGCACGTGCGCGACGGCAGCGTGCTGAAGTCCGACGGCGATCTGGCGATCGGCGAGGACGTCACCGTCGGCTACCACGACGTCCTCGCCTGCACCGAGCGGATCGTCGTCGGCGACCGCTCGGGGCTCGGCGAGCGCGTCACGATCACCGACTCCGACCACACCCCCGACGGCTCGGACCGCTGGTACCTGCGCGAGCCGCTGCGCACGACCCCCGTGGTGATCGGGCGCAACGTGCTGGTGTCGGCCAACGCGGTCGTCCTCCGCGGCGCGCACGTCGGCGACAACGCCGTCGTCGCCGCGGGCGCGGTGCTGCGGGGCGGCGAGCACCCCGGCGGCTGGCTGCACGCGGGCGCCCCCGCGCTGGCGGTCCGGGCGCTCGCCTAGCATCGGCTGAGTGGACCTCGAGCCCATGCGCCGCGACTACCGCCGGACCACCCTGGAGGAGGCGGACCTGGCCCCGACGTGGCGCGCGCAGTTCGAGCGCTGGCTGGGCGAGGCGGTCGACGGCGGCGAGATCGAGGCCAACGCCATGGTCTTCGCGACCGCCGATGCCGACGGGCGGCCGTCGGCCCGCACCGTCCTGCTCAAGGGCGTCGACGAGCGCGGGTTCGTGCTCTACACGAACTACACGTCGCGCAAGGGCCGCGAGGCGGAGGCCAACCCGTTCGGGTCGCTGGTCTTCCCGTGGCTGCGGATGCAGCGCCAGGTCGTCGTGGCGGGCGCGGTCGAGCGCGTCGACGCCGCCCAGGCCGACGCCTACTTCGCCGCCCGGCCGCACGGCTCGCGGCTGAGCGCGCTGGCCAGTGAGCAGTCGGCGGTCATCCCGTCGCGCGCGGTCCTCGACGGCGCGCTCGACGAGCTCCAAGCGCGCTACCCGGAGGGCTCCGACGTGCCCCGGCCCCCGCACTGGGGCGGCCTCCGGGTGGTGCCCGAGACCGTCGAGTTCTGGCAGGGCCGCCCGAGCCGGCTCCACGACCGGCTGCGCTACCGCCGCGACGGCGACGCGCCTGGCGGGTGGGTCGTCGAGCGCCTCGCGCCCTAGGAGGCCGTCAAAGAAGTCGGGCACGCCCGGATAGGGCCTCTGACACCGCGCTGGATCGCCACCCGCACCCTCGAAAATGCTGACGCATTCCCTTCGGGTCCGTGCGGCGCCCAGCTTGGTCAGAGACCGCCCCGGTCGCACCCGCCTGTTCTTCGACGACCTCCTAGCGCCGCGGCGCGAAGTCGTCCGCGCCGAGCAGGTCGCGCTCGAACGCGGCCCCGAACGCCGCCGCCAGGGCGGCCATGCTCTCGCGCACCACCTCGTCGTGCGCCCGCGTCACCGCCGCGCGCGCCGCGATCTGGCGGCGATCCAGCCGCCGCGCCTCCTCGGCCGTCTGAACGACCCGGAAGCACGTCTCGCAGTCGGGGCAGCGCAGCCCGACGTCGAACTCGTCATCCGGCAGCGGCTCGCAGCGCAGCGGCTGAAGCAGCGCGGAGCCGCAGCGGGGGCAGGCGTCGACGGGGGCCACGCCACGCGAGGCTACGGCTCCCCCCGGACGCTAAGCTCCCCGCTTCGGCGCCCGTAGCTCAGTGGATAGAGCGTCCGCCTCCGGAGCGGAAGGCCGCAGGTTCGAATCCTGCCGGGCGCGTCCTCAGCGCCGAGCCGCCGCGCGGTCCGTGACCGGGACGGCGAAGACGCGGATCTCGACCCGCCGGCTGCGGCGCGCGGCGCGGCGCAGGGTCCGCCTCCCGCGCTTGGAGAGCTTGATCGTCCAGGTCTTCGCGCGCCCGGCGCGCCCCTGCACGATGCGCTTGCCGAGCGTGTGCGACTTGCCGCGGATCACGCCGGAGACGCGGAGGTACACCGGCCCGGTGCCCGGCGGGCGGATGCGGACGCGGATCCGGCCGTGGCGCACCCTGCCGACGGCCACGATCGCCACCCGCGCGGGCTCGGGCGACGGCTTCGGCGTCGAGACGGGCGGTTCGCCCGCCAGAGGCGGGCCGGTGATCCCCACCGGCGGCGGCGCCGCGACCCGCCAGCGCACGACCACGGGCGCCGGCTCGACCGCGCCCAACGCGTCCGTGGCCCGGATGGCCACGGAGTGCTCGCCGACCGCCAACCCGGACAGCTCGAGCCCGCCGCCGTCGCAGGCCGCTGCGGCGCCGCCGTCGACGGCGCACGCGAACGTCGCGGGCTCGTCGGCCGCGAACGTGACCCGCGCGTCCGTCGCCGTGGTCTGCGCCGGCGGCGCGCTCGTCACCGTCGTCGCCGGCGCCTTGGCGTTCTGGGTCCACTCGTACTGCGCCGGAGCCGACGCGGCGCCGTGGATCCCGATCGCCTGCACCCTCAGCGTGGCCGGGCCGTCGGGGACGCCGATCAGCGTGCCGTCGGCGGGGCATGGAGCCTCGGCGCCGCCGTTCACCGCGCAGACGAGGTCGGGCTGGTCGAGGTCGCCGGCCGTCGTCACCGCGAAGTCGAAGTCCGCGCCCGGGCCGGTGACCGCGCCGGGCGCCCTCGACGGTCCCGAGGCGATCTGGACGGCGGGCGGCGTGAAGACGGGGTCGAGCCTGCCGCCCGTGATGCGGTAGCCGCCCTCGGCGTCGTAGACCGACAGGTAGACCTCGCTCCAGGCCCCAGGCCCGTCCGGGTTCACATAGTCGGCGTAGAACACAGCGAACCTGCCGCCCGGCAGCGGCGCCACGTCGTCGGGGATCCACGGCAGGTCGAACGCATCGCCCGCACCGATGAAGCCGCCGCCCGCGTCGAGCATGAGCGGGAAGCCGGAGTGGCTCGTGCTCGCGCCGGCTCCCTCGGAGCGGGTCACGGCGACCATGACGCCGCCGTCGGAGCGCGCCAGGAGCTTCCCGGCGGCGTAGGAGACCGGACCCTCGCCGCCGTGCGCGTCCAGCGGCAGGACCACCGTCCCGCCGTCGCCCCAGTCGGGATCCGGCGTGCCGTCCTCCCGCCGACGCTGCACCTCGACGCCCGCGGTCTGCAGGCCACGGGCGAGGAACACCCCGTCACCCGCGGGCTGGGCGAGCCAGCGAGGGTCGTCGAGGGGGAAGGATCCCCCGGTGCCGAACGCGGCATCGGGTTGGCCGCTCGCCGTGAACCGGGCCACGGCCGTGCCGTCGGCGATCACGAAGCGCCCGTCGGGCAGCGGCCCGAACGTCAGGAGGCCGAGCTCCGCTTCCGGCTTGCTCGTGAGCCCGGCGACGCCGGCCTCGCCGAACGCCTCGTCGACCGTGCCATCGGGCCCGAGGCCCACGACGATCGCTCGCAGCTGCGAGGAGTCGGCAGCCGTCAGGCTCCCGAACACCAGAGCGCCGCCGTCGGGGCGGACGTGCACGTCGAGCACGCTGAACGAGCCCTCGCCCAGGTCGATGGCGCCGTGGTAGGCCGGGTCGAGGGTGCCGTCGGGCCGCAGGCGCAGGATCTCCTCGGCCCCGGCGCCCACGAGCACCACCGAGCCGTCATCGCCGAGTCCCACGTCGGAGAGGGCGGGACCCAGCGGCTCGAGGACGTAGCCGTGGTGGCCGAAGGCGGCGTCGGGCGTCAGGGCGCTGGTGAGACGCGCGGCGGCATCGCCGGCGCCGTACTGCCCCTGGGCCGGGTAGCGGCCCTGCCAGAAGGCGCCCATGGCGACCTGCCCGCTCGCGTTCGTCGCCATCCCGCCCATGGCGGCCGTCGACGGGGCGGCCGGGACGAGGAGGAGCAGGCAGAGGAGCACGAGCGAGGGCGGCGCGAGGCGGCGGGACGGCATGCCGGAAGCGTCTCAACCGAATCGGACGCCGGTCAAGCCGTGGGTTGCGCCGGGGAACGGGTAGCCGAAAGGACGACCTGCCCATGCGGATCGCGATCATCTCCGACACCCACATGCCGCGCGGGCCGCGGCGGCTGCCCGACGCGTGCGTCCAGCGCCTGGCCGCCGCCGACCTGATCCTCCACGCGGGCGACCTGATGCGCGTCGAGGTCTTGGACGCGCTGCGGTCGCTCGGCCCGCCGGTTCACGCGGTGTACGGCAACGTCGACGACGCCGCCGTCCGGGCCGTCCTGCCCGAGCGCACCGTCGTCGAGGCGGCCGGCGCCCGGATCGCCATGGTCCACGACGGCGGCGCGTCGACCGGCCGGCTCGCCCGCCTGCGGCGTGCCTTCCCGGACGCCGACGCCGTCGTCTTCGGCCACTCCCACATCCCGCTCCACGAGGCCGACCCGGCGACGGGCTTCCAGATCTTCAACCCCGGCTCGCCGACCGAGCGCCGCCGCCAGCCGCGCCACACGATGGGCGAGGCGACCGTCGAGGACGGCCGCGTGCGCTTCTCGCTCCTCGCGCTGGACTAGGGTCCGCGCCCTCCGATGGACCTCTCGCTGCTCTTCGCCGGCACCGCCGGCTCGGTCCCCACCCAGCGCCGCGGGCTGCCCGCGACGCTGCTGCGCGCCGGCGGCGACCGCCTGCTGTTCGACTGCGGGGAGGGCACCCAGCGCCAGCTGCTGCGGTCGGAGTCCGGGCTGCCCGAGATCGACGCCGTCTTCATCACCCACTTCCACGCCGACCACTGGCTCGGCCTGCCCGGGATGCTGAAGACCTTCGACCTGCGCGACCGCGACGTCCCGCTGGAGATCTACGGGCCGCCGGGGCTGCGGCGGATCATGGACGCGGTGATCCCGCTGGTCGGACGCACCCTGTACCCGCTGGAGATCGTCGAGCTCGACCGCT
>DASVQH010000472.1:0-4896 GCA_036389195.1 Solirubrobacteraceae bacterium | reverse complement strand
GCGCGCGGCGCGCTCGGGCGGGTCCGCGCGCGCCTCCCACAGCCCGTGGTGGACGTGCTCGCCCCAGATCTCGCGGTACCAGCGGTCCAGCGTGTCGTAGTGGGCGCCGACCGCCGCCGGGGCCACGCCTCCGCGGGGAATGATCATGCGGGTGCTACGGGCCGTACCGTCGTGGAGACCGTGGAGACCAAGGAGACCAGCCACCCATGAACGTCACCGTCACCGGAGCCACCGGCCTGATCGGCACGAAGCTCGTCACCGAGCTGACCGCGCGCGGCGACGCCGTCACCGTCCTGTCGCGCGACCCGGACAAGGCGCGCCGCGCGCTGGGCCCGGCCGTCCGCGCGGTCGCGTGGGACGCCGAGAGCGGCCCCGCGCCGCGCGAGGCGCTCGACGGCGCCGACGGCGTCATCCACCTCGCCGGCGAGCCGGTCGCCCAGCGCTGGAACGCGCAGGCCAAGGCGCGGATCCGGAGCTCGCGCGAGCTCGGCACCCGCAACCTGGTGGCGGGCCTGCGCGCCGCCGAGCCCCGCCCGCGCGTGCTCGTCTCCTCCTCGGCGGTCGGCTACTACGGCCCCCACGGCGACGAGCAGCTCCCGGAGAGCACGGCGCCCGGCGACGACTTCCTCGCCCAGGTGTGCGTCGTCTGGGAGCGCGAGGCCGACGCCGCCGCCGAGCTGGGCCTGCGGGTCGTCAAGGTGCGGACGGGCGTGGTGCTCGACCCCTCGGGCGGCGCGCTGAAGACCATGCTCCCGCCGTTCAAGCTCGGCGCCGGCGGGCCCGTGGCCGGCGGGCGCCAGTACATGCCGTGGGTCCACGTCGCGGACGTCGTGGGGATCCTCGTGCGCGCGCTCGACGACGAGAGCTGGGACGGCGCCGTCAACGCCACCGCCCCGGTTCCCGTCACCAACAAGGCGTTCTCCAAGGCGCTCGGGCGCGCGCTGCACCGCCCGGCGGTCGCGCCGGTCCCGGGCGCCGCGATCCGCCTGCTCTACGGCGAGATGGCCGAGGTCGTCACCAAGGGGCAGCGCGCGGTGCCCGAGCGCACGCTCGGGCTCGGCTACTCGTTCCGCCATCCGGACCTGGACGAGGCCCTGAGCGATGCCCTGCAGCGTTGAAACGGACGACCGCTAGACGAAGGTCGCCGATCGCCCCGTCAGGCGGCTCACGCCTTGCGGACGGTCGTCTTGGCCAGCTTGTCGTGCAGCGCCTGGTTCCGCTCGTCGAACAACGGCCACAGCACGTCCACCAGCGAGTAGAGAGGGATCAGGCCCAGGATCGACCTGCCGACCATCTCCCGGATCGCGGCGCGCGAGAAATCGATGGCCTCGCCATCGTCCCGGACCACCCGGATGCCGAGGGCTTCCTTGCCGATCGTCTGCCCGTTGGCCGCGCCCTTGCGCGCCAGGCATACCGGGGCATAGAAGAAGCCGATCAGCACGAGGAGGACGTAGGCGACGAGATAGAGCGCCGGCACGTCGGCCAGGACGCCGATCAAGGCCAGGATGCCCGGGACGACGCTCACGACGACGCCGTCGATCAGCGTTGCCCCCACGCGGGGGAACCAGCCGGCCAACGGCGCATCCAGTCTCGCCTGCGCGAAGGGGCTGTTCTTCCAGATCGATGTCGAGGTGGCCGGATAGACGAGCCAGACGACGGGACCGATGACGAACAGCAGCATCCCGGACGCCAGCCCGACCTTCTCGCCATAGCCCTTGCGGCCGGACAGGAACGAGGCGAGGATGCAGGAGGCGAGCCAGCCGTAGAGGATCCAGAGCGAGGCGGCGCCCAGCAGCGCGGCGAAGGTGGTCATGTTCCGAGGTAGGCCTTCTGGACTTCGGGGTCGGTACGGAGGCTGTCGGAGTCGTTGGACATCACGACCTTGCCGGTCTCCAGGACGTAGCCGCGCTTGGACACCTCGAGCGCGAAGTTCGCGTTCTGCTCGACGAGCAGGATCGTCATCCCCTGCTCGTTGATCTCGGCGATGGTCTCGTAGATGCGCTCCGTGAGGATCGGCGAGATCCCCATGGACGGCTCGTCGAGCAGCAGCAGCTTCGGGCGCCCCATCAGCGCGCGCCCGATGGCCAGCATCTGCTGCTCGCCGCCCGACATGGTGCCGGCCTTCTGGCGCTGGCGCTCGTCGAGCCGCGGGAACAGGTCGAACACCCGCTTGAGGTCGGACTCGATCTCCGAGCTGTCCCGGCGCAGGTACGCGCCGAGCTCGAGGTTCTCCCGCACGGTCATGCGCGAGAACACCTTGCGCCCCTCGGGTGACTGGCAGACGCCGAGGCGGACGATGTCCTGCGGCGGCAGCTGCGAGATGTCCTCGCCCTCGAACAGGATCGAGCCCGTCCGCGGCGCCGTGAGGCCGGAGATCGAGCGCAGCGTGGTGGACTTGCCGGCGCCGTTGGAGCCGATCAGCGTCACGCACTCGCCCTCCTCGACCTCCAGCGAGACGCCCTTGAGCGCCTCGATGTTGCCGTAGAAGGTGTGGATGTCGTCGACGGTCAGGTAGGCCATCGCGCTCAGCCCTGCTTCCCGAGGTAGGCCTCGACGACCCGCGGGTCGGCGCGGACCTTGGCCGGCGCGCCCTCGGAGATCTTCTCGCCGTGGTCGAGCACCGTGACGTACTCAGAGACCCCCATGACCACCTTCATGTCGTGCTCGATGAGCAGGATGGACAGGCCGCGCTCGTCGCGCAGCTTGCGCATGAAGTCGGTCAGCTGCGCCGACTCCTGCGGGTTCATGCCGGCCGTCGGCTCGTCGAGCAGCAGCAGCTTCGGGTCGGAGGACAGCGCACGGGCGATCTCCACCCGGCGCTGGTCGCCGTACGCGAGGTTGATGGCCAGCTGGTCGTGCAGCGCCCGGCGGATCCCGACGTACTCGAGCTCCTCGTGCGCCTTCTCGCGCGCGGCCTTCTCCTCGCGGCGGACCCCCGGCGTGCGGATGATCGAGCCGAACAGCCCGCCCTTCATCCGCGCGTGCTGGCCGACCATCACGTTCTCGACCGCGGTCATCGTCGCGAACAGGCGGATGTTCTGGAACGTCCGCGCCATGCCCAGCGCCATGATCTTGTCCGGCCGGCCGGCCGTGATGTCCTTGCCGTCGAACGTGATGCGCCCGAGCGTCGGCTTGTACAGGCCGGTCAGCATGTTGAAGAACGTCGTCTTCCCCGCCCCGTTGGGCCCGATGATCGAGACGATCGAGCGCTGCGGGATGTTGAAGGTGACGCCGTTGACCGCCGTCAGGCCGCCGAACGTCTTGGTGCAGGCCTCCGAGACCAGCAGGGCGTCCGCCGGCGGCAGCGCCTCGCCCTCGCGCTTGGAGGCGGCGACCGCGCCCGTCATGACCGCACCGCGAAGACGCTCTCGCCCGCGTCGAGCCCCTCTTTGAGCTCGAGCTGTCGCCGGCGTTCCGGCAACAAGCCCTCGGGCCGCAGCACCATCATCACCACGAGCAGGAACCCGTAGATGCCGAAGGAGAGCTGGGTGAGGTCGAAGTCGATCCCCAGCTTGCCCGGCACCTCGTTGAGCACATCCGGGATCAGCCAGAAGTTGATGAAGGTCAGCGAGATCGCGCCGATCACCACCCCCCAGATGCTCCCGAGCCCGCCGAGGATGACCATGCCCAGGATGAGGATCGAGAAGTAGAACTGGAACTGGTCGGCGTTCACCGTGTTGTTGTAGGACCCGATGAAGGTGCCGGCCATCCCGCCGAACGCCGCGCCCGTGCCGTAGGCCATGAGCTTGGTCTTGACCAGCGGCACGCCCATCGACGCCGCCGCCACCTCGTCCTCGCGCAGGGCGATCCACGCCCGGCCGAGCCGCGAGTCGCGCAGGCGGAAGGACACGAACAGCGCCAGGGCCACCATGCACAAGACGACCCAGTACCACGGGCGCAGGTTGAGCGACGTGAACGGGTCGAGCCCCGGGAGGTCGATCTTGTCGACCGGCGTGATGCCCTGGCGGCCGGCGGTGAGCTTGTAGTCGCCGATCTTGATCGCGTCGCCGTTGATGGCGATGCGGCCGATGATCTCGCCGAACGCGAGCGTCACGATGGCGATGTAGTCGCCGCGCAGACGCAGCGTCGGCAGGCCGATGGCCATGCCGGCCAGCGTCGTGAACACCATCGCGGCGATCACGATCAGGAAGAAGTTCAGGTGGATGCCGGGCAGCGACGCCGCCACCCCGCTGACGCCGAAGTGGATGCCGTCGCCGCCACCCGCCTCCGAGAAGAACAGCGACCCGAACCAGCCGATCGTGTACGCGCCGATCGCGAAGAACGCGACGTACCCGAGGTCCAGCAGGCCGGCGAAGCCGACGATGATGTTGAGGCCGAGCGCCATCACCACGTAGGCGAGCGCCAGCACCGCGTCGTCGATGAACGCGGAGCCCGACTCGAAGAAGAAGGGCAGGATCGCCGCGATGCCGAGGAACAGCGCCGCGGGGAGCCAGTTGGGCACGCTGCGCCCGCCGATGCCCTCCTTCTCGCGCTTGCCCGGCGCCGCCTGCGTGCCCGGCTTGGCGGTGGTGCTCATCCCGCCTCCCTCGTCTGCTCGCCGATCAACCCGGAAGGCTTGAAGACCATGATGATCACCAGGTAGACGAAGACGACCGCCGGCGTCCACTCGCCGCCGATCCGGTTGTCGGAGATCTGCTGGATGAAGCCGATGATCAGGCCGCCCAGCACCGCTCCGCGGATGTTGCCGATGCCGCCCATGACCGCCGCGGTGAACGCGATCAGCCCGGCGGTGAAGCCCTGGAAGTACCAGACGGTCGTCTGGTAGAGCGCGTAGATGAGGCCGGCCGCGCCGGCCATCATGCCGCCGATCAGGAAGGTCAGCGAGATCGTCGTGTCGACGTTGATCCCCATCAGCCGCGACGCCTCCGGCTCCTG